>NZ_AOPZ01000075.1 GCF_000414115.1 Streptomyces aurantiacus JA 4570 | reverse complement strand
CGATACAGCCCCGCGCCCCTAACGGGGCGCTGTCAGTGGGCGACGGTAGCGTCGGGCTATGTCAAGTGCCCCACAGCGGGGGAGCGTCCCCGCACCCCGTATGGCCGTCGTCGAGGGCGTCCTGGAGCGCATCACGTACGCCAACGAGGAGAACGGGTACACGGTCGCGCGGGTGGACACCGGACGCGGCGCCGGCGACCTGCTCACCGTCGTCGGCTCGCTGCTCGGCGCGCAGGTCGGCGAGTCCCTGCGGATGGAGGGCCGCTGGGGCTCCCACGCGCAGTACGGCAAGCAGTTCACCGTCGAGAACTACACGACGGTGCTCCCGGCCACGATCCAGGGCATCCGGCGCTATCTCGGCTCCGGCCTCATCAAGGGCATCGGCCCGGTGATGGCCGACCGCATCACGACGCACTTCGGCGTGGACACCCTCGACGTCATCGAGACCGAGCCCAAGCGCCTCATCGAGGTCCCCGGCCTCGGCCCGAAGCGCACGAAGAAGATCGCCGCCGCCTGGGAGGAGCAGAAGGCCATCAAGGAAGTGATGGTCTTCCTCCAGGGCGTCGGCGTCTCCACGTCCATCGCCGTGCGGATCTACAAGAAGTACGAGGACGCGTCGATCTCGATAGTGCGGAACCAGCCCTACCGCCTCGCGGCCGACGTCTGGGGCATCGGCTTCCTCACCGCCGACCGCATCGCCCAGTCCGTCGGCATCCCGCACGACAGCCCGGAGCGCGTCAAGGCCGGTCTGCAGTACGCCCTTTCGCAGTCCACCGACCAGGGCAACTGCTTCCTGCCCGAGGAGCGCCTGATCGCCGACGCGGTCAAGCTCCTCCAGGTCGACACGGGCCTGGTCATCGACTGCCTGGCCGAGCTGGCCGAGGACCCGGAAGGCGTGGTCCGTGAATCCGTCCCCGGTCCGGACGGCGGCGACGACGTCACGGCCGTCTATCTGATCCCCTTCCACCGCGCGGAACTCTCCCTGTCCGGACGCCTCCTGAGCCTGCTGCGGACACCCGAGGACCGGATGCCGGGCTTCCGGGACGTCGCCTGGGACAAGGCGCTCGGCTGGCTCAAGGGGCGCACGGGGGCCGAGCTCGCGCCCGAGCAGGAGGAGGCGGTCAAGCTCGCCCTGACCAGCAAGGTCGCCGTCCTCACCGGCGGGCCCGGCTGCGGAAAGTCCTTCACGGTGCGCTCGATCGTGGAGCTGGCTCGCGCCAAGAAGGCCAAGGTGCTGCTCGCCGCGCCCACGGGCCGCGCCGCCAAACGCCTCGCCGAACTCACCGGCGCCGAGGCGTCCACCGTCCACCGCCTCCTGGAGCTGAAGCCCGGCGGCGACGCGGCGTACGACAAGGACCGGCCCCTCGACGCCGACCTGGTGGTCGTCGACGAGGCGTCCATGCTCGACCTGCTCCTCGCCAACAAGCTGGTCAAGGCGGTGCCGCCGGGCGCCCACCTGCTCTTCGTGGGCGATGTGGACCAGCTGCCGAGCGTCGGCGCGGGCGAGGTGCTGCGTGACCTGCTCAGCGAGGACAGCCCGGTCCCCGCGGTCCGGCTGACCCGGGTCTTCCGCCAGGCACAGCAGTCCGGCGTGGTCACCAACGCCCACCGCATCAACTCCGGGCAGCCGCCCCTGACCCAGGGCCTGAGCGACTTCTTCCTCTTCGTCGAGGACGACACCGAGGAGGCGGGCCGCCTCACCGTCGACGTCGCCGCCCGCCGCCTGCCCGCGAAGTTCGGCCTGGACCCGCGCCGGGACGTGCAGGTCCTCGCCCCCATGCACCGGGGCCCGGCGGGCGCCGGTCACCTGAACGGCCTCCTCCAGCAGGCCGTCACCCCCGGCCGCCCCGACCTGCCCGAGAAGCGCTTCGGCGGCCGCGTCTTCCGCGTCGGCGACAAGGTCACCCAGATCCGCAACAACTACGAGAAGGGCGCCAACGGCGTCTTCAACGGCACGGTCGGCGTGGTCACCGCCCTGGACGCCGACGAGCAGCGCCTGACCGTCCGCACCGACGAGGACGAGGACGTCGGGTACGACTTCGACGAACTCGACGAACTGGCCCACGCCTATGCCGTGACAATCCACCGCTCACAGGGAAGTGAGTACCCAGCGGTGGTGATCCCGGTCACCACCGGCGCCTGGATGATGCTGCAGCGGAATCTGCTCTACACGGCCGTGACACGCGCGAAGAAACTGGTCGTGCTCGTCGGTTCGCGCAAGGCTCTGGGACAGGCGGTGCGTACGGTCTCCGCGGGCCGGCGCTGCACGGCCCTGGACCACCGGCTCGCCGGTCGCCGCGGCGGCTGACGGCGGCCGTCAACGCGACGCCGACCGCTGATCGATCAAACGAGTCGGAAAGGTCACACAGCACTTTCGCAACTGGGGCGAAGGGGGCAGGATGAGCAGGTTGGCGGCACTGAGTGCCGCCAATTGGCCCAATGGTCGACCCCGAGTGCACTCTCCAGGGCCAAATGGGGGATGGTAGAGACAGTCAGGGCACCTCGAAGAAGAGGCACAACGTCGGTGAGGGATGACGTGAGCGAGAACGCTAACAAGGCTGTAGTACTGCGGTACGGCGATGGCGAGTACACCTACCCGGTGATCGAGTCCACTGTCGGCGACAAGGGCTTCGATATCGGCAAGCTCCGCGCCCAGACCGGTCTGGTGACCCTGGACAGCGGCTATGGGAACACCGCCGCTTATAAATCCGCCATCACCTACCTGGACGGCGAGCAGGGCATCCTGCGCTACCGCGGCTACCCGATCGAGCAGCTCGCGGAGCGCTCCACCTTCACCGAGGTGGCGTATCTGCTGATCAACGGTGAGCTGCCGAAGGTGGACGAGCTCGCCACCTTCAAGAACGAGATCACCCAGCACACCCTGCTGCACGAGGACGTCAAGCGGTTCTACGACGGCTTCCCGCGCGACGCGCACCCGATGGCGATGCTGTCGTCGGTGGTCAGCGCGCTGTCGACGTTCTACCAGGACAGCCACAACCCGTTCGACGAGAAGCAGCGTCACCTCTCGACGATCCGGCTGCTCGCCAAGCTTCCGACGATCGCGGCGTACGCGTACAAGAAGTCGGTCGGCCACCCGGTGGTCTACCCGCGCAACGACCTCGGCTACGTCGAGAACTTCCTGCGCATGACGTTCTCGGTGCCCGCCGCCGAGTACGACCTGGACCCGGTCGTCGTCTCCGCGCTCGACAAGCTGCTCATCCTGCACGCGGACCACGAGCAGAACTGTTCGACGTCCACGGTGCGCCTGGTCGGCTCGTCGCAGGCCAACATGTTCGCCTCGATCTCGGCGGGCATCTCGGCCCTCTGGGGTCCGCTGCACGGCGGCGCCAACCAGTCGGTCCTGGAGATGCTCGAGGGCATCCAGGCGACCGGTGGCGACGTCGACACCTTCATCCGCAAGGTGAAGAACAAGGAAGACGGCGTGAAGCTCATGGGCTTCGGGCACCGCGTCTACAAGAACTTCGACCCCCGGGCGAAGATCATCAAGGCGGCGGCGCACGATGTCCTCTCGGCGCTCGGCAAGTCCGACGAGCTGCTCGACATCGCGCTGAAGCTGGAGGAGCACGCGCTCGCCGACGACTACTTCGTCGAGCGCAAGCTGTACCCCAACGTGGACTTCTACACCGGTCTGATCTACCGGGCGATGGGCTTCCCGACCGAGATGTTCACGGTCCTGTTCGCCCTGGGCCGCCTTCCGGGCTGGATCGCCCAGTGGCACGAAATGATCAAGGAGCCGGGTTCGCGCATCGGCCGCCCCCGCCAGATCTACACCGGCGAGGTCATCCGCGACTTCGTCCCCGTCGAGTCCCGGTGAGGCAGCCCGCCTAGGGGCGCGGGGAACTGCGCGACCAGCCACAACAAAGCCGCAGAAGCGTCTGCTCGGTAACTCGGCAGATGCGTCTGCGGCTTTTCGCGCGCTGAGCGCGCAGTTCCCCGCGCCCCTTCCCCGCGCCCCTTACGGGGCGCCATCCTCCGCGTATGAAAAACGCCCCGCCGTCGATCCCCCCACGGGTCGACGGTCGGGGCGTTTTCCTGTGCCCCGGTGCGGATTCCCCCCACGGGATCCGGCCGGGAGTCTGTGGTTGCGGTCTGCCGGGACGCGTACGAGATCGGGAGGGCCGCTCAAAGCTCCCCGGTGCACGTGCCCCGGCCAACGCATTCCCGGGACATCCCCCAAGATGTCCCCCGACATCCGATGGGTCCCCCAAGACCCCTCTGATGTCGCCCTCTTAGACTCACGAGCCCCCTCGATGGTTACGTTGTGATCGTTGTGATCTACGTCTCTTGCAGATGCCATCGAACAAGCACAAGAGGGTCCTTATGCGGATTTCTCCCTCGAGGTGAGAGTCCCGCGAAGACAGTGTGAAGGATCGCGGGGCTATGTGAAAGACCGCAAGCGGAGGCTGTTGGTGACGACGAACACGGAAGAGAAGGCCATGGCCGCTCCGGCGATCATCGGGTTGAGCAGTCCGGCCGCCGCGAGCGGCAGCGCGGCGACGTTGTAGCCGAAGGCCCAGCAGAGGTTGCCCTTGATGGTGGTGAGGGTCCGGCGGGCGAGCCGGATCGCGTCGGCGGCGACCCGCAAGTCCCCCCGGACGAGGGTGAGATCGCCCGCCTCGATCGCGGCGTCCGTGCCCGTGCCCATGGCGAGCCCCAGGTCGGCCGTCGCGAGGGCGGCCGCGTCGTTCACGCCGTCCCCCACCATGGCCACGACCCGCCCCTCGTCCTGGAGGCGGCGCACCACGTCGGCCTTGTCCTGCGGCAGCACCTCGGCGTACACGGCGTCGGACGCGATGCCGACGTCCCGTGCGACGGCCTCCGCGACGGCCTTGTTGTCGCCGGTCAACAACACTGGACACAGGCCGAGTTCACGCAGCCGGCGGACCGCCTCGGGGCTGGTGTCCTTGACCGTGTCGGCCACCGTGAGCAGCCCGCGCGCCGCGCCGTCCCAGGCGACGAGGACGGCGGTGCGGCCGGCCGCCTCGGCGCGCCGGTGTGCGGCGGCAAGGTCGTCGAGGCCGGTGACGCCCGCCTCCGCGAGCAGCCGGGTCCGCCCGGCGAGCACCACGTGTCCGTCCACCGTGCCGCGCACCCCGTGCCCGGGGACGTTCTCGAAGTCCCGCGGCACCGGCAGGGCGCCCGCGTCGAGACCGAGCCGCCGGGCCGCGCCCGCCGCCACCGCCCGCGCGACGGGATGCTCGGACGCGTGCTCCAGGGCGCCCGCGAGCCGCAGCAGCTCCTTCTCGCCGGCGCCGTCGACCGCGTACACGTCCTGAAGGGCCATGCGTCCCGTCGTCACGGTGCCGGTCTTGTCGAGGACGACCGTGTCGACGCGGCGGGTGGACTCCAGGACCTCCGGGCCCTTGATGAGGATGCCGAGCTGGGCGCCCCGGCCGGTGCCGACGAGCAGGGCGGTGGGCGTGGCGAGGCCGAGCGCGCACGGGCAGGCGATGATCAGTACGGCGACGGCGGCCGTGAACGCCGCGGCGGAGCCGACGCCGTTGCCCAGCCAGAAGCCGAGCGTGGCCACGGCGAGCGCGATGACGACCGGTACGAACACGGCGGCGACGCGGTCGGCGAGGCGCTGCACCTCCGCCTTGCCGCTCTGCGCGTCCTCGACGAGCCGGGCCATCCGGGCGAGCTGGGTGTCGGCGCCGACGCGGGTCGCCTCGACGACCAGGCGGCCGCCCGCGTTCACGGTCGCGCCGGTCACCGCGTCGCCCACGGTGACGTCGGCGGGCACGGACTCGCCGGTCAGCATGGAGACGTCGACGGCGGACGTGCCCTCGACGACCCTGCCGTCGGTGCCGACCGTCTCCCCGGGGCGCACCACGAAGCGGTCCCCGACGGCGAGGCGCCCGACCGGAACCCGGACCTCCGTGCCGTCCGGGCCGAGCACGGACACGTCCTTGGCGCCCAGTACGAGCAGCGCCCGCAGCGCCGCGCCCGCCTTCCGCTTGGAGCGGGCCTCCAGATAGCGGCCGAGCAGGATGAACATGACGACGCCCGCGGCCACTTCGAGGTAGAGCGCCGACGAGCTGTCGCCGCGCGCGATCGTGAACTCGAAGCCGTGCCGCATGCCCGGCTCGCCCGCCGTGCCGAGGAACAGCGCCCACACCGACCAGCCGAAGGCGGCGAGCGTGCCGAGGGAGACGAGGGTGTCCATGGTCGCCGCGCCGTGCCGGGCGTTGAGGGCCGCCGCCCGGTGGAACGGCAGCCCGCCCCAGACGACGACGGGCGCGGCCAGTGTCAGGGACAGCCACTGCCAGTACTCGAACTGCAGCGACGGCACCATCGCGAGCACGACGACGGGCAGCGCGAGGGCGGCGGAGACGAGCAGCCGCTGCAGCAGCCGGTCGGCCTCGGTGAGGTCGGTGGTCACGGGCCGCGCGGCGGCGTCCTCGCCCGGCTCCGGGTCCGGCGGGGGCGGGACGATCTCGTGCGCCGAGTAGCCGAGTCTCTCGACCGTGGCGACGAGTCGGCCGACCTCGACCCCGTCCGCGTACGCCACCTTGGCCTTCTCCGTGGCGAGGTTGACCGACGCGGTCACGCCCTCGATCCGGTTCAGCTTCTTCTCGATGCGGGCCGAGCAGGAGGCACAGGTCATTCCGCCGATGGCGAGTTCGACCTCGGAGGTGTTCATGACGGTTCTTTCGGCGCGGCGGAGGCGGGGGAAAGGCGTCGGGCCCCGCGGCCGTGGTGGCGTGCCGCGGGGCCCGGAGGGAGGGTGCGGGGGCGGCGGTCAGGCCGTGCCGACGAGCTCGTAGCCGGCCTCGTCGACGGCGGCGCGGACCGCCTCCTCGTCGAGGGGGGCCTCGGAGACCACGGTCACCTTGCCGGTGGCGGCCTCGGCCTTGACCGAGCTGACGCCCGCCAGCTCGCCGATCTCGCCGGCCACGGCGCCCTCGCAGTGGCCGCACGTCATGCCCGTCACGGCGAACACGGTGGTGACGGAGCCGGTCTGCGAGGTCTGGGCGTTGGCGGTCATGTCGTTCTCCTCAGTGAAAGGTGTGGGCGCGTGGGACGTCGGCGCACGCGCGGGGTTCCGGATGGCTCCTGATGGCTCCAGGGAACCCCGACGTGCTCCACACTATACCCCTAGGGGGTACCAATCCAAGAGGGGGCGGAAGGTGCGGCCCGGACTCGTGTCAGCCGTCCTTGCGAGCGCGGTTGCCGGGGCGGGAGGCGACCCAGGCGCGAATGGTGTCCGCGTACCAGAAGGGCTTGCCGCTCTCGACGTGGTCGGGGTCGGGCAGTAGTCCGTGTTTGCGGTAGGAGCGCACGGTGTCGGGCTGCACCCGGATGTGCGCGGCGATGTCCTTGTACGACCAGAGCCTGCGGTCGGTCATCAGTGGCTCCTCCCTGCGCGCGCCCAGGGCGGCCGGAACGGCCGACGGGGGAGCTGGGCGCGGCAATGGCGATCACTCGGCCTTGTGCCCCGTGAACGACACAGAGTGACCGGCGGGGGGCGTCTGTCGACTGGCTGTGACGCAAGTCCCGCGTACGCGGGACATGTGTGACAGGAAAGGTGTGTTTGTGACGGAAGTGCCGCTTGCAAAGCGCGCGGTGCCGTGGCGTGTCCGGGGCGCGTGATGACGCGGTGTGGTATCGAGGCGGGTGTCTGCCGTCAACGCCGCCGCGCGGCCTTGGAGAAGACCGCGCCGTGGCCGGGTGTTCCGGGCGCGAGGACGAGGCTCGTCTGCTCGCCCGCGAGCCGCTCGGCGGACGGCGGGCCGCTGCGGGCCGGGAGCGGAGTGCCGCTCGCGTGCGCGAACTGACGCGGCGTACAGCCCGTCATCGCCTTGAACTCGCCGCTGAGATGCGCCTGGTCGTAGAAGCCGCAGAGCGCCGCCGTCTCCGCCTGGGAGCGGCCCGCGGCGAGCAGCCGGCGGGCGCGCTGCAGGCGCAGGATCCGGCCCGCGGCCTTCGGGCCGAGGCCGATCTGCTCGCGGAAGCGGTTCTCCAACTGCCGTACGCTCCAGCCGACCTCGTCCGCGATCCGGGCCACCGGCGCGCTGCCCCGGGTGCGCACCAGCTCCTCCCAGGCCCGCACGGTCCGCGGCGAGCACGGCGGCCCGGCCTTCGACCAGCGGGTGAGCACCTCGTCCAGGAGCGCGAAGCGCTCGCTCCACCGGGGCAGCGCGCCGAGCGCCGCCGCGAGCTCGCCGACGCGCTCCCGGCGGCCCCGCCCGGGCCGGACGCCGAGCGCGTCCGGGTCCAGGGCGCGTTCGGCCAGCTCGTGCTGTTCCGTGCCGAGGAGGGTGAACGAGGCCCACGGCGTGAGCAGCACCTCGATGCCCGCGAGGCGCCCGTCGTGCTCGCCGAGCACCGGCCGCGTGGTGAGCCCGGAGACCACCGACACCAGCGAAACCGGCGGCCGCGCGGAGCCCGCGAGGCCCCGGATGCGGAGCCGCTCGCCGAAGCCGAGCATCAACGTGACGGCGCCGATGGGGACTTCGAGCCGGCGCCGGGGCACGCCGAGGGCCAGCCGGAAGCCGCGGTAACTGATCACGCCGGGCCGCAGCCGCGGGTGCGGGCGGGCGAGCGCGACCTCCCAGAGGCCGTCAGGACCGTGCAGGGAGCGCACCGAGGTGCGCGTACGTGCCTCGTGCCAGCGGCTCGCGTCCATGCGGCCCCCCGCCCCTCGTCGGCCCGGCGTCATCCGTCGTACGACAAGCTTGCCCCGTAAGGGGCGCGGGGCTGCATCGATTTGCGGCTCCGCCGCGGGGCGCGACCAGCCCCCACCGTCCCGCAGGGCAATCACCGCCCATCCAGCGAAGCGCTTACGCTCCGCAGGAGCGCAGGAACGACCGAGTCCGGCGGGCGATGGGCAGCGGCCTGTCCGGCTCGCACGGATACATGTCCTGCTCGACGATGGCGAACAGGTCGACGTCCAGCCGCTGCGCGGCCTCAAGGACCGGGCCGAGGGCGGGCACCCCCGTGGGCGGCTCACACATCACGCCGCGCGCGACGGCGGGCCCGAACGGCATGTCCTGCGCGCGGACTTCGGCGAGCACGGCCGGGTCGACCTGCTTGAGGTGCAGATAGCCGAGGCGTTCGCCGTATGTCTCGATGAGCTTGACGCTGTCGCCGCCGCAGTACGCGTAGTGGCCGGTGTCCAGGCAGAGCGAGACCAGGTCGGGGTCGGTCGCGTCGAGGAAGCGGGTGACGTTCTCCTCGGTGTCGATGTGGGTGTCGGCGTGCGGGTGGACGACGATGGTGAGGCCGTAGCGCTCGCGCACCTCGCGGCCCAGGCGTTCGGTCTGGGTGGTGAGATGGCGCCACTGCTCCGGGGTGAGCGTGGCGTCCTCCAGGACCTCACCCGTCTTGTCGTCGCGCCAGAAGGACGGGATGACGACGAGGTGGCGCGCGCCCATCGCCTGGGTGAGGGCGGCGATGGCGGACACGTGCTCCCACGTCCTGTCCCAGACGTCCGGGCCGTGGTGCAGTCCGGTGAAGACCGTGCCGGCGGAGACCTTCAGGCCGCGGCGGTCCGTCTCGGCGGTCAGCAGGGCCGGGTCGGACGGCAGATAGCCGTACGGCCCGAGCTCGATCCAGTCGTATCCGGACGCGGCGACTTCGTCGAGGAAACGGCTCCAGGGGACCTGCTGGGGGTCCTCGGGAAACCACACGCCCCACGAGTCGGGGGCCGAACCGATCCGGATGCGGGACAGCGTCGTCATGGCCGCAAGCCTCGTCGTCCGCCGAGAACAGTGTCAAGGACTAGTCCGAATGTCAGGACAAAATGTTGACAGGGTTCCCGGGGCGGGATTAGACCTGGGGGAGGCGCGACAGGCTGCCTCCAGGAAGGGATGTGCAGGGTGACCGATCCGTACACGGATTCGTACGACACGTACGAGCCGTACGACGTCATCACGATGGGCCGGATCGGAGTGGACCTCTACCCCCTGCAGACCGGGGTGCCGCTCTCGAAGGTCACGACGTTCGGGAAGTTCCTCGGCGGCTCGGCCACGAACGTGGCGGTCGCGGCGGCGCGGCTCGGGCGGCGCGTGGGCGTTGTCACGCGGACAGGACAGGATCCCTTCGGTACGTATCTGCGCGAGCAGCTGCGGGAGTTCGGGGTGGACGACCGGTGGGTCGGCGAGGTCGCCGGTCTTCCGACGCCCGTGACGTTCTGCGAGGTGTTCCCGCCCGACGACTTCCCGCTCTACTTCTACCGGCAGCCGAAGGCGCCCGATCTGGAGCTGGCGGCGGCCGAGCTGGACCTCGACGCGATCGCCGAGGCCCGGATCTTCTGGATGACGGGGACCGGGCTGTGCGCCGAGCCCAGCCGGACGGCGACCATCGCCGCGCTCGGCGCGCGGTCCGGCGGGATCACGGTGTTCGACCTGGACTGGCGGCCCATGTTTTGGGCCGAGCCGGAGGAGGCGCGGCCGCATTACGCCGCCGCGCTGCGGCACGCGACCGTCGCCGTGGGCAATGTGGACGAGGTGGAGATCGCCACCGGGGTGCGGGAGCCTCGGGCGGCCGCGGGGGCCCTGCTGGCGGCGGGTGTTGAGCTCGCCGTGGTCAAGCAGGGGCCCAAGGGAGTGCTCGCCATGAACCAGGCCGGTGAGGTCGTGGAGGTGCCGCCGCTCCCCGTGACCGTGCTGAACGGGCTCGGGGCCGGGGACGCGTTCGGCGGTGCGCTGTGCCATGGGCTGCTCGCGGGGTGGGAGTTGGAGCGGGTGATCCGGTACGCCAACGCGGCGGGAGCGATTGTCGCCTCTCGGCTGGAGTGTTCTTCCGCGATGCCGTACGCGTCCGAGGTGGACGCCGCGTTGGCTGCGGGGGCGGTCCTGTGACGTCCACAGTGGATGTGGCCGAGCTCGTTCGTACCCGCGTCCAGCACCCCGAAGCCATCGCCGAAGCCGCCGCCCGGCGCAGGCGGCGGGAGCTGGTCGGGCCCTCCGGGCGGCTGATGGTGATCGCGGCCGATCATCCGGCCCGGGGTGCCCTCGGGGTCGGCAAGGACCCCTTGGCCATGGCCGACCGCGCCGACCTGCTGACGCGGCTGTGCCTCGCGCTGTCGCGCCCCGGCGTGGACGGCGTCCTCGCCACCGCCGACATCCTCGACGACCTGCTGCTGCTCGGCGCCCTGGAGGGCAAGGTCGTCATGGGATCCATGAACCGCGGCGGCCTCGCGGGCGCCGCGTTCGAGCTGGACGACCGGTTCACCGGCTACCGCCCCGAGGACCTGCACCGCCTCGGCTTCGACGCGGGCAAGCTGCTGCTGCGCGTCGACTACGACGACCCGGGTTCCCTGACCACCCTGGAGGCCACCGCGCGGGCCGTCGACGCCATGGCCGAGCGCGGACTCCCCGTATTCGTCGAGCCGTTCCTGAGCCACAGGCAGGACGGCGTGCTGCGCAACGACCTGAGCGCCGAGGCCGTCACCCGGTCCATCGCCATCGCCTCCGGACTCGGCGGCACCTCCGCGTACACCTGGCTGAAGGTCCCCGTCACCGAGAACCCCGACGACATGGCCCGCGTCATGGAGACGTCGACGCTGCCCGCCGTGCTGCTCGGCGGCGACCTCGACGCGGACGCCGACGGCAAGGGCGCGGACGCGGCGTACGAGAAGTGGCGCGGCGCCCTGCGCCTGCCCACCGTGCAGGGCCTGGTCGCCGGGCGCACGCTGCTGTATCCGGCGGACGGCGACGTGGCGGGCGCCGTCGACACGGCGGTCAGCCTGCTGTAGCCGTGTCGTACGCAATCAAGAGGAGCCCCGCATGACGTACGTACCAAAAGGAAGTGCGGCCGACGGTACCTACGCCGTCGCCATCGACCCCAAAAGCGCAGCCTGGACGTACGCTGCGCTGCGTGTCGTCGAGATCCCGGCCGGCGGCACGCACTCCTTCGCCACCGGGGAGAGTGAATGGATCGTGCTCCCGCTGACCGGCGGCTGTACGGTGCACGCGGAGGGCGAGATCATCGAACTCCTGGGCCGCGAGAGCGTGTTCAGCGGAGTCAGCGACTTCGCTTACGTTCCCCGTGACGCCCACATCCAGATCGCCTCCGGCGTGGGAGGCCGCTTCGCCCTGGCAGGAGCGAAGTGCGAGCGCCGACTCCCCGCCCGCTACGGCCCCGCGCCGGAGGTCCCCGTCGAGGAACGCGGCAGCGGCGGCTGCGCGCGACAGGTCCGCAACTTCGCCTCGGCGGACGCCTTCGACTGCGACCGTCTCATCGCGGTCGAGGTGATCACGCCGGGCGGCAACTGGTCCTCGTATCCGCCGCACAAGCACGACGAGCACCGCCCCGGCGTCGAGTCCGTCCTCGAAGAGATCTACTACTTCGAGATCGAGGGCGACCACGGCTTCGGCTACCAGCGGGTCTTCCCCTCGCGCGAGGGCGGCACGGACACGCTCGCCGAGGTGCGCTCCGGCGACGCGGTGCTCGTGCCCGACGGCTGGCACGGCCCGTCCGTCGCACAGCCGGGGCACACCATGTACTACCTGAATGTCATGGCGGGACCGGGGGACGAGCGGGAGTGGAAGATCTGTTTCCACCCCGACCACACGGAGGGTTACCGATGAGCGACACGAAGGACGCAGCGCGGGGCCTGCCCGGCACGGTCAGGCTCACGACGGCCCAGGCCCTGGTGCGTTTCCTGGCGCGGCAGTTCACCGAGCGGGACGGCGAGCGGCGCCGCCTCATCGGCGCGACGTGGGGCATCTTCGGGCACGGCAACGTGGCGGGCCTCGGCCAGGCCCTTGTGGAGTACGGCGAGCAGATGCCGTTCCACCAGGGGCGCAACGAACAGGCCATGGTGCACGCGGCCGTCGGGTACGCGCGCCAGTGCGGTCGCCTCTCCACGCACGCCGTGACGACGTCCATCGGGCCCGGCGCCACCAACCTCGTCACGGGCGCCGCACTCGCGACGATCAACCACCTGCCGGTGCTCCTGCTGCCCGGCGACACCTTCGCGACCCGGCCCGCCGACCCGGTGCTCCAGCAGCTCGAAGTGCCGTACGCGGGCGATGTGTCCGTGAACGACTGTCTGCGGCCCGTATCCAAGTACTTCGACCGGATCACCCGCCCCGAGGCCCTCATTCCCGCCGCGCTCCAGGCCATGCGGGTGCTCACCGACCCCGTCGACACGGGCGCGGTGACCCTCGCGCTGCCGCAGGACGTGCAGGCCGAGGCGTACGACTGGCCGGAGGAGTTCTTCGTCGAGCGGGTCTGGAAGGTGCGCCGCCAGGCCCCCGACCCCGACGAACTCGCCGCCGCCGTAAGCCTGGTGCGCGAGAGCGACCGGCCGCTGATCGTCGCGGGCGGCGGCGTCCACCACAGCGGCGCCGAGCAGGCCCTGTCCGAACTCGCCCACGCCACCCGGATCCCCGTGGCCTCCACCCAGGCCGGCAAGGGCTCGCTGCGCCACGACCACCCCGCCGACGTCGGCGGCATCGGCCACACCGGCACCGCGACCGCCGACGAACTGGCCCGCACTGCCGACCTGGTGATCGGCGTCGGCACCCGCTACACCGACTTCACCACGGCCTCCAACACCCTCTTCGGCGCGCCCGGCGTGCGCTTCCTGAACCTCAACGTCGCCGCGTTCGACGCGCACAAGATGGCGGGCACCACGGTCGTCGCCGACGCGCGCGCCGCGCTCGAAGGGCTGCGCGACATGCTGTCCGGCCACCGCGTCGACACCGCGTACGCGAACGAGTACGTCGACGACAAGGCCCGCTGGGAGCACCGCGTCGACGCCGCGTACGAAGCGGACGAACCGGATGTGCGGCCCACCCAGGCACAGGTCCTCGGGCTGCTCGACGAGCTGGTCACCGAGGCCGACGTCGTCATCAACGCGGCCGGATCGCTCCCCGGCGACCTGCACAAGCTGTGGCGGGCCCGCTCGCCCCGGCAGTACCACGTGGAGTACGGCTACTCCTGCATGGGCTACGAGATCCCCGCCGCGATCGGGGTGTCCCTGGCCGCGCCCGAGCGGCCCGTGTGGGCGCTGGTCGGCGACGGGACGTATCTGATGATGCCCACCGAGATCGTCACGGCCGTGCAGGAGAACATCCCGATCAAGGTCGTGATCCTGCAGAACCACGGCTACGCCTCCATCGGGGGCCTGTCGGAGTCCGTGGGCGGCGAGCGGTTCGGCACCGCCTACCGCCACCGGGCGCCGGACGGCACGTACACGGGCGCCCCGCTGCCCGTCGACCTCGCCGCCAACGCGGCATCCCTGGGGCTGCCGGTGCGACGCGCGAAGACGGTCCGCGAGCTGCGGGAAGCCCTGCGCGAAGCGCGCGAAGCGGACGGTCCCACATGTGTCTACGTGGAGACGGAAACGGCAGACACAGTGTCGGGCCCGCCCCCCGCACAGGCGTGGTGGGATGTGCCCGTGGCCGAGACCGCGACGCGTACGTCGGCGGTCAAGGCACGTGAGGAGTACGACCGGCACGTCTCTGCCCGGCGCCGCCATCTGTGAAGGAGAACCTCGGCATGAGCATGACGAAGACCGTCGACCACTGGATCGGTGGCAAGAGCGTCGAGGGCGCGTCCGGTACGTACGGCCCGGTCACCGACCCGGCCACCGGCGCCGTGACGACCCGCGTGGCCTTCGCGTCCGTGGACGAGGTGGACGCGGCCGTGGCCGCCGCCAAGGCGGCGTACGCGACCTGGGGCCAGTCCTCGCTCGCGCAGCGCACCTCGATCCTGTTCAAGTTCCGCGCGCTGCTCGACGCGCACCGTGACGAGATCGCCGAGCTGATCACCGCCGAGCACGGCAAGGTGCACTCCGACGCCCTCGGCGAGGTCGCCCGCGGCCTGGAGATCGTCGACCTGGCCTGCGGCATCAACGTGCAGCTCAAGGGCGAGCTGTCCACGCAGGTCGCGAGCCGCGTGGACGTCTCCTCGATCCGTCAGCCGCTGGGCGTCGTCGCGGGCATCACGCCCTTCAACTTCCCGGCCATGGTGCCGATGTGGATGTTCCCGCTCGCCATCGCGTGCGGCAACACCTTCGTGCTCAAGCCGAGCGAGAAGGACCCGTCGGCGTCCATGAAGATCGCCGAGCTGCTCGCGGAGGCGGGCCTTCCGGACGGCGTCTTCAACGTCGTGCACGGCGACAAGGTGGCCGTGGACCGCCTCCTGGAGCACCCGGACGTGGCGGCCGTCTCGTTCGTCGGCTCCACCCCGATCGCCCGCTACATCCACACCACCGCCTCCGCCAACGGCAAGCGCGTGCAGGCCCTCGGCGGCGCCAAGAACCACATGCTGGTGCTTCCGGACGCCGACCTGGACGCGGCCGCCGACGCCGCCGTCTCGGCCGCGTACGGCTCGGCCGGTGAGCGCTGCATGGCGATCTCCGCCGTCGTCGCCGTGGGCGCGGTCGGCGACGAACTGGTCGCGAAGATCAAGGAGCGCGCCGAGAAGATCAAGATCGGCCCCGGCAACGACCCGGCCTCCGAGATGGGCCCGCTCATCACGGCCGCGCACCGCGACAAGGTCGCTTCGTACGTGACGGGCGCGGCGGAGCAGGGCAGCGAGGTCGTCCTGGACGGCACGGGGCACACCGTCGAGGGGTACGAGGACGGCCACTGGATCGGCCTCTCGCTGCTCGACCGGGTGCCGGTGACGGCGGACGCGTACAAGGACGAGATCTTCGGCCCGGTGCTCTGCGTGCTGCGCGTGGAGACGTACGAGGAGGGTCTCGCCCTCATCAACGGCTCGCCGTTCGGCAACGGCACCGCGATCTTCACCCGGGACGGCGGCGCCGCGCGGCGCTTCCAGCTGGAGGTGGAGGCGGGCATGGTCGGCGTGAACGTGCCGATCCCGGTGCCGGTGGGCTACCACTCCTTCGGCGGCTGGAAGGACTCGCTCTTCGGCGACCACCACATCTATGGCAACGACGGCACGCACTTCTACACCCGCGGCAAGGTCGTCACGACCCGCTGGCCGGACCCGTCGGACGCCCCGGCGGGCGTGGACCTGGGGTTCCCGCGCAACCACTGACAGCCGTGACCCGCTGAACGAAGCCGTCCGCACTGCGGACGGCTTCGTTTATTTTTCGGCGCCCCGACTGCGGTTCCCGCAGTGATCGCGTAAATCGGGCGGGCAAGGCTCGACGCGTATTTGACCTTGCTATCAAAGGTGCAAGGTCGAAGTGGCTTGTGGGTGTCATCTACTAGACGTCAACGTCTGGGATTCGATGGCGAGTTGAAGATCGCCGCAGCTGCGGATTCCGTAGGTAATCGGCCATTGACGTTTTCCTGACGCCGGGGTTTCGATGAGCCGCACCCCTCGCCCGAGCCGATCGGAATCCCCGTATGACCGAAACGCTTCACACGCCGCCGCCCGAGCCCGCCGTCCTGGACGCGGCCACCGCGCCCGCGACGAGCGCGGGCCGCAGCCACGGCCTGCGCCGCCGGGCGGTGGCGGGGGGCTCGGCCCGGTTCTCGCTCTGCGACTGCCGGATCTCGGTCATCAGGTGCTCCTTGAGCAGAAGGTGACGGCCCGGCGGGAGGTCCCGCTCGCTCGGAGACGGGAAGTCGGAGTCGGCTTCGGACTTCATCGGTTTCCCTCCTGGATGGGCCTGACCGCTGTCGTGCGGTCACCTCTCACCTGTCCGCGCCCCAGGGGCGGTTCCAACGCTTTCGCGAGTTTTGTTCGGGCCCGGGAGAGCCGCGAACGCACCGTCCCCACCGGGATCCCCAGCGCGCCCGCCGCGGCCTCATAGCCGAGCCCCGACCACACGCACAGCGCGAGCACCTCCCGCTCGGCCCGGCGCAGCTTCGCCAGCGCCGTGCGCACGAGGGCGAGTTGCTCCTTGTCGTCGATGCGCCCGGCGACCTCCTCGGCGAAGTCGGCGACGGACTCGTCGCGCGGCAGCCTGGCCATGGCGGCCGAGTGGCGGCGGGCGGCGCGGCGCTGGTTGCGGGTCACATTCGTGGCGATGCCGAGCAGCCACGGGCGCAGCGAGCCGCCGTCGACGTCCACCTTCTCTCTCAGCCGCCACGCCTCCAGGAACGTCAGCGACACGATGTCCTCGGCCGCCGACCAGTCGCCCGTCAGGCGGTAGGCATGGTTGTAGACGGAGCGGGCGTAGGCGTCGAAGAGCTCGCCGAAGGCGTCGGGGTCCGAGCCCCGGATCCGTACGCGCGCCTGACGCCGCTGTGCCGCGAGTTCCCCCTGATTCGTCTCCACGCCCCTTGTCTGTCCGTACGAAAGGGGCCGGTTCCTGTGACCCGCGCCACAGAAACCGGCCCCTGTCGGCCGCGCGGAGTCAGACCCCGGCGTACGAGTGCTTGCCGCTCACGAAGATGTTGACGCCGTAGTAGTTGAACAGCCAGCAGCCGAAGGCGATCAGGGCCAGGTAGGCGGCCTTGCGGCCCTTCCAGCCGGCCGTGGCGCGGGCGTGCAGATAGCAGGCGTACGCGACCCAGGTGATGAACGACCAGACCTCCTTGGGGTCCCAGCCCCAGTAGCGGCCCCAGGCGTCGCCCGCCCAGATCGCGCCCGCGATGATCGTGAACGTCCACAGCGGGAAGATCGCCGCGTTCATGCGGTACGTGAACTTGTCCAGCGAGGCGGACGCGGGCAGCCGCTCCATGACGGAGGTCGCGAAGCGGCCGGGCGTGCCGCCCGCCTGAAGCTTGGCCTCGTAGCTGTCCTTGAAGAGGTACGTGATCGTGGAGACCGCGCCGACGTAGAATGCGGCGCCGCAGAAGATCGCCGTGGAGACGTGGATCCACAGCCAGTACGAGTGCAGCGCCGGGACCAGCTGGTCGGACTCGGTGTACAGGACGGTGACCGCGAGGCCGAGGTCGAGCAGGACCGAGGTGATCAGCGGCAGGCCGATCCAGCGCACGTTCTTCTTCAGGGCGAGCAGCGTCAGGAAGACGCCGACGGCCACCGAGGAGAAGGTGATGTTGAACTCGTACATGTTGCCCCACGGCGCGCGCTGCACCGACATGGCACGGGTGACGACACCGCCGGCCTCGATGAGGAAGCCGAGGCCGATGAGGGAGATGGCGATGCGGCCGTAGAGGTCGCCCTGCTCGTCGCCCGCGGCGGCGCCGGGGCCGTCCGGCACGTCACGGCTGCCCGCGGCGGCGCGCGTGACGACCTTCGGCGCCCCGGAATCGGCCGCCTTGGCCGTCTGCTTGGGGCGTTCCAGGGTGGCCGTGCCGCCCTTGGCCCGGACGGTGACGGCGGGACCGGAGGCCGCGGCCGCCTTGGCGGCGGGCTCGGCGGCGTCCCCGGCCTGCGCAGTGAGCGCGGCGGCGGTGCGGGCGACCTTGCTGCGGCTGCCGAACAGCCACTCCGCCATGAGCGCGAAGAAGGCCAGCAGATAGACGGCCATCGCGGAGTAGATCAGCACATTGCTGATGTGCGCGAGGTTCTCATTCGGCTCGGCGGCGAGGGTGGTGGCGAGAGTCACTTCTCAGCCCCTTCGGCAGGAACAACATCGGGGGTGGGGTCGGGGTCTTCGGAATCTACGGCGCCCTGGTCGGCGTCGGCCTTCTCATCGGCGTCCGGCGCGCTCGGCGCGGTCTCGTGCAGGGCGGCGGCAAGCACCCCGAGCTCCTCGGGGACCTTGGCGGACTCGCTGCGGCCGAGGCCCGCCATCTCGACGACGGTGACGCCGTCGGGGCCGGCCGTGGCCCGCACCCACACGCGGCGGCGCTGGATGAACAGCGATCCGGCGAGGCCCGCGATGGCGGCGATGGCGCCGCCGAGCGCCCACTTGCTGCCGGGCTCCTGCGAGATCTGGAAGCTCGCCCACTGCTTGAGCTCCTTCTCGAAGGTGATCGATCCTGCGCCGTTCGGCAGCTTCATGGTCTCGCCGATCTTCAGCCGCTTCTTCAGCAGCTCGCCCTTGGCGTCCTTGAACTTCTTCATCTTCCGCGTGTCCAGCTGGTACACGTTCTGCGGAACACCGGAGTCCACGCCGAGGCTGCCGTGGTACGCCGACAGCGCGAGCCGCGGATTGAAGGGCGCGGGGAACTGGGAGAACATCTGGCCGTTGCCTTCACCGGCGAACGTCGGCACGAAGAAGGCGTTGAAGCCGAGCTGCTCCTTCTTCCCGTCCTTGTTCCGGTAGCCGTCGAGGATCTTGATGGCGCCGGTGGCCGTGCCCATGGAGTCGATGGGCAGCAGCGGCACGGACACCCGCTGGACGACCTTGCCCTTGCCGTCGCGGACGGTGACGGTGGGCGCGTAGCCGTGGCCGATGAGGTAGACCTTCGAGCCGTCGACCTCCAGCGGCTTGTTGACCTCGATGGCCTTCTTCTTTTCGGGCCCGTCCGCGCCTTCGTTGTAGGTGACGTGCGCCTTGTAGGTGCGGGCGGTGCCGGTCTCGGGGCCCGACGTCTCGTACGTCCCCTCGAAGCGGTCCAGCCGGAAGCTGAACGGCGCGAGGTTCTCGGTGTCGAAGAGGCTGCCGGACTTGAAGTCGTCGTACTGCGTGAGGGTGTTGGAGAAGCCGTCGCCCTCCATGATCAGCTTGCCGCCCTCGGACTTGAAGAGCTGTCCGGCGGCGAAGGCGATCAGCATCACGATCAGCGCGACATGGAAGATCAGGTTCCCGGCCTCGCGCAGATAGCCCTTCTCCGCGGCGACGGACCCGCCCACCAGGTGGGAGCGGAAGCGGCGCTGCTTCAGCAGCCGCCGGGCCGTCTCGTGGACCTCGTCGGGCGTGGCCTCGGTGCGCCACGTCGTGTACGCGGGCAGCCGGGTGAGCCGCTTGGGCGCGGCCGGGGGGCGGCCGCGGAGCTGGCCGACGAACTGCCAGGAGCGCGGCACGATGCAGCCGATGAGCGAGACGAACAGCAGGATGTAGATCGCGGAGAACCACACCGAGCTGTAGACGTGGAAGAGGCCGAGCTTGTCGTAGAGCGGCCCGAGCGTGCTGTGGGTGTCCTTGAAGTCCTGGGCCTTCAGCTCGTCGGTGCCCTCCTGGGGGATCAGCGAGCCGGGGATCGCGCCGAGGGAGAGCAGCAGGAGCAGCAGCAGCGCGACCCGCATCGAGGTGAGCTGCCGCCAGAACCAGCGGATCCAGCCGATGACGCCGAGCGCGGGCATGTTCGGCCCGGAGGCGGGGCCCGCGCTGTCGTCGAGGGGGGCGGTGGAGAGCTGCGCGCCCGCCGCGCCGAGTTCGTCCTGGGCGCCGGCGGCGTCCTTGGCGTCGGGCGCCTCGGCCGCGTCGTTCTTCGCGTCGGTCTTGGTCTTGCTCATGGATCAGATCCCCACCGTGAAGCCCCTGGACCAGACTTGCATCTCCTGCACGATGCCGTCCCACACACCGGTCAGCATCAGCAGGCCGGTGACGATCATCATCACGCCGCCGACGCGCATCACCCAGACGTAGTGGCGCTTGACCCAGCTGAAGGCGCCGAGCGCCTTGCGGAAGGCGACCGCGGCGAAGATGAACGGCAGTCCGAGTCCCAGACAGTACGCGACGTTCAGTATGGCCCCGCGTCCGGCGGTGGCCTGGTCGATGGCCAGCGCGTTGACGGACGCGAGCGTCGGCCCCACGCACGGCGCCCAGCCGACCGCGAAGAGCGCGCCGATCAGCGGCGCCCCGACGAGCCCGGTCGCGGGCTTCTTGTGGAAGCGGAACTCGCGCTGCGACAGCCACGGCATCAGGCCCATGAAGAACAGGCCGAGGGCGACCATCAGGACGCCGAGCACCCTGTTGATGACGCTCTGGTAGTCCTGGAGGTTCTGCCCGAAGTAGCCGAAGAGCGCGCCGGTGGAGACGAAGACGGCGGTGAAGCCGAGCACGAAGAGCCCGGCGCCCGCCGCCATCCGGCCGCGCCGGGCCTCGGCGAGGTCGGTGCCGCTGACGCCGGTGACGTAGCTCAGGTAGCCGGGCACGAGCGGCAGCACGCACGGGGAGAAGAACGAGATGAGGCCGCCGAGCAGCGCGATCGGCAGGGCGAGCGCGAGGGTGCCGCTGTAGACCGTCTGGTTCATCTCGCCGGGCTGGGCGGCGAGGGTCATGAGGGAGGCGGACAAGGCGCTCACTTCTCCGCGATCAGGGGCTCGACCATCTTGCGCAGCTTCTCCTCGTTGAGGGGCTGCTGGGAGCGCGCCGCGATCTTGCCGTCCCGGTCGACGACAATGGTCGACGGGATGAACTGCGGGTTCAGCGTGCCCTTGGGGAAGCGCAGCATCAGCTTGCCCATCGGGTCGTACAGGCTCGGGTAGGTGACCTCGTAGTCCTTCTCGAAGGAGATCGCCGGGCCCTTCTCCGGGTCGCGGGCGTTGATGCCGACGAACTGCACGTCGTCCTTGGTGTCGGCCGCGACCTTCACGAAGTTCGGCGCCTCGGCCCGGCAGGGCGGGCACCAGGAGCCCCAGACGTTCAGGACGACGACCTTGCCCTTGTAGTCGTCGATGCTCAGCTGCTTGCCGTCGAGCGTCTCGCCGTCGATGTCCGGCGCGTCGTGCCGGTCACCCTTCTTGGCGGTGGAGATGCCGTCCTTGCTGGTGATGAAGTTGGTCTTCCCCGAGCCGCCGGAGGTGCCACCCGAGCTGCACGCCGACAGGGCCAGCGCGGCGGCCGCGGCGCCCGCCGCCAGCAGCGTCGCGCGACTGCGACGGCTGCGGGCGCTTCGGAGGAGGCTGCGGTTCGGGCTGCGGGGGGCGCGGCAGGCGGCACTCATGTGAAAAGTTTCGCATGCCCGTTTCGGGGATCTTCGACGCCCCCCGCAGTAACGGAAAGTCCCATTTCAGAGGGGATTCCCGGCGGGTTTCGGTCACCGTCCGGACGCGGCGTCAGGCCGCATTGCCCGTGTCCTTCTCGGCGTCCGTGCGGCTGTCGGACGAGGAGCCCGCGAGGTAGTTCTTCCAGCCGCCGGCCGGCTGCTGTCCGACCTCCAGGCCGCGCAGCTTGGCGAGGACCTCGGGCTTCTGCACGTCGAGCCAGTCCACGAACTGCCGGAAGGAGACCAGGCGTACGTCCTTCTTGCCGGCCATGCCCTTGATGGCCTCCTCTACGGCGTCCATGTAGATGCCGCCGTTCCACTCCTCGAAGTGGTTGCCGATGAAGAAGGGCGCGCGGTTGGACCCGTAGGCCCGCTCGAAGCCCTTGAGGTATGCCTGGGTGGCCTGCTTGCGCCAGCCCGGGTAGTTGTGCGCCGGGGCCTTGGTGGAGTTCTTCGACTGGTTGGCCAGGATGTTGTAGTCCATCGAGAGGACCTCGAAGGAGTGGCCGGGGAAGGGCACGGCCTGCAGCGGCAGGTCCCAGACGCCCATCTTCTTGTCGGGCCACTTCTGGCGGCCGCCCGGCGAGGAGGCGTCGTAGCGCCAGCCCAGCTTCTTGGCGGTCGGCAGCAGGTTGTCCTGGCCGAGCAGGCAGGGGGTGCGGCCGCCGATGAGCTCCTTCTCGTAGTCGAAGGGCAGCGGCGGCAGGTCGTCCCAGCCGGTGTTCGTACGCCACTTCGTCACGAAGGACTTGGCCTGGTCTATCTCGGACTGCCACTGCGCGGACGTCCAGTTCGCGACGGAGCCGGTCCCGGCGCAGAAGTGGCCGTTGAAGTGCGTGCCTATCTCATGGCCCTCCAGCCACGCCTGACGCACGTACTTCAGCGTGTCCTTTATGTGACCGTCGGTGAGATAACCGATGTCGGAGGCGCCGACGCCGTTGTTCGGCGGCCGGTAGAGCCGCTTCTTGGATTCGGGGAGCAGATAGAGCCCGGAGAGGAAGAACGTCATCCGCGCGTCGTGTTCCTTCGCGAGCTTCAGGAACCGCGGGAAGAGGCCGTTGCCGACTTCGCCCGCGCCGTCCCAGGAGAACACGACGAACTGCGGCGGCGTCTCGCCCGGCTCAAGGGGGCGCGGCTTCTCGGGCTGGTTCGGCTGCTTGCCGGTGAATGCCGTGGAACCGTCGCCGATGGGCTTCGCCGGGCGGCTGGGCGTGCCCGGCTTTCCGTTTCCGTCCTTCGCCTTGTCCGCGCCCGATCCCGCATCACCGGAACCGGAGCCGCAGGCTGTCAGGCCGAAGGCCGCCGCGGCACCGACTCCAAGGCCGATCGCACCTCGGCGACTCAGGGAGTTCCGGCCGGCTGCGGGCGCTCCACCGCCCATATCCGTGCGGCTGTCGTCGCGCATTCCAACCCCATTCGTCGCGCCTCTGTCCTCCCCGGGCGGAAGGACGACTCCTTAGAGGGTGCGACGACCACGCGGGTTCCGGACAGCCACGCCTATATGGGATCTATTACAGGGAGGAGACATTCCGCGTCATAGGGTGTGCGCGCAATTACCCGCCGCACACAGCAGACGCACAGGAAACGCGCCCCAAAGGGGCGCGGGGAACTGCGCGCCCAGCCACAGCCGGGCCCGCAGATTCCCCACAACCGCACAGCGCAAGCGTCACGCGTCAGGCGCCGAATGCCTTGCTCTTACCCTTAACCGGCTTGGCCCCTGCCAGGAGATGCTTCGGCACAAGATCCCGAGCAGGCTCCGAGTACCCCACAGAAACGATCTTGTCTCCGCGATAGGTGAACGACGTAAGAGAGGCAAGCGTGCACTGCCGCTTCCGCGGGTCGTGCCAGAGCCGCCGCTTCTCCACAAAACTCCGCACGATCCAGATCGGCAGCTGGTGGCTGACACACACGGCTTCATGACCGCGCGCCGCGTCCCGCGCGGCGTCCAGCGCGCCCATCATCCGCACGACCTGCTCGACATACGACTCGCCCCAGGACGGCCGGAACGGGTTGACCAGGTGCTTCCAGTTCTCCGGGTTCTTCAGGGCGCCGTCGCCGACCCCGAAGGTCTTGCCCTCGAAGACGTTCTCCGCCTCGATGAGGCGCGCATCGGTGGCCAGGTCCAGGCCGTGCGCCTTGGCGATGGGGGTGGCGGTCTCCTGGGCCCGGTCGAGGGGGGAGGCCACGACGTGCGTGACGTCCCGCGAGGACAGGTGGTCGGCGACGCGGTCGGCCATCTGCCGCCCCAGGTCGGAGAGGTGGTAGCCGGGGAGCCTGCCGTACAGGATCCCGTCGGGGTTGTGCACCTCGCCGTGGCGCATCAGGTGGACGACGGTGAGCTCGCCGTCGGAACCGTCAGCGGGCGTTCTTGCCGCGGTCATGCGGTGGCCTCCGGGGCGTTCGTGGCTTCGGCGGCGGCGCGGGCGGCGGCCGGCAGGGCGGCGGCGACACGCTCGACCGCGCGCTCGTCGTGGGCGGTGGAAACGAACCAGGACTCGAAGGCCGACGGCGGCAGATACACGCCCTGCGACAGCATCGAGTGGAAGAACGCGGTGAAGCGGAACGACTCCTGCGCCTTCGCGTCCTCGTAATTGCGGACCTCGCGGTCGGCGAAGAACACGGAGAACATATTGGAGGCGTTCTGCAGCCGGTGCGCGACGCCTTCCTTGTTCAGCGCCTCGCGCACGAGCGCGCGCAGCTCGGCGGAGACGGCGTCCACCTTCTCGTACGCCGCGTCGTCGAGCAGTCGCAGCTGCGCGAGACCGGCGGCCGTGGCGACGGGATTCCCGGACAGGGTGCCCGCCTGATAAACCGGGCCCACCGGCGCGAGATGCCCCATCACATCGGCGCGGCCACCGAATGCGGCGGCCGGGAATCCGCCGCCCATGACCTTTCCGAAGGTCATGAGGTCGGGTGTCACCCCGTCAACTCCGAACCATCCGGCTTTACTTGTCCGGAATCCCGTCATCACCTCGTCGGAGATGAACAGCGCGCCGTTCTTCGCGCACGCGGACTTCAGGCCCTCGTTGAATCCGGGCCGCGGCGGCACCACGCCCATGTTTCCGGGCGACGCCTCCGTGATCACACAGGCGATCTCGCCGGGATACGTGTGGAAAGCCTCGTGCACGGCCTCCAGGTCGTTGTACGGAAGGACGATGGTGTCGCCCGCCTGGGCGCCCGTGACACCCGGCGTGTCGGGCAGCCCGAAGGTCGCGACGCCGGACCCGGCCGCGGCGAGGAGGGCGTCCACGTGCCCGTGGTAGCACCCGGCGAACTTGATGACCTTGGCCCGGCCGGTGAACCCGCGGGCCAGCCGGATGGCGGACATCGTCGCCTCCGTGCCGCTGGACACGAGCCGGACCTGCTCGACCGGGGCGACCCGGGCGACGATCTCCTCGGCGAGGGCCACCTCGCCCTCGCCCGGCGTACCGAACGACGTGCCGCGCGCGACGGCCTCCTGGACTGCGGCGATGACCTCGGGGTGGGAGTGCCCGAGGATCATCGGTCCCCAGGAACACACGAGGTCTACGTACTCACGGCCGTCGGCGTCCGTCAGGTACGGACCGGTACCGGACACCATGAAGCGGGGCGTACCACCCACCGCGCGGAAGGCGCGCACGGGCGAGTTCACACCGCCGGGCGTCACGGCCGCCGCACGGTCGAAAAGAGTCTGCGAAACTGGGGCGCTATACGGGAAGCTCACATGAACCATGGTGTCAGAGGGTCCGGACATCGTGTCCGGGCCTCCTGTGTGGCGGCTTTCCGCGCTGCCGCCCCCGGCAGGGGCCGATGTGCGGAAATCCTGTGGA
The DNA here is from genome assembly GCF_000414115.1 of Streptomyces aurantiacus JA 4570. Classification (GTDB taxonomy): domain Bacteria; phylum Actinomycetota; class Actinomycetes; order Streptomycetales; family Streptomycetaceae; genus Streptomyces; species Streptomyces aurantiacus_A. The sequence goes on along the minus strand of NZ_AOPZ01000075.1, from coordinate 11,795 downwards.
CTGGTGTTTCACCCCACGTTTCGGCGGGTGACCGTGGGGGAGGTCACTGACACGATGATCGGGTTGCGCGGCAGGGTCCGGGCGCCCTAGAAAAGCAGTCGGGTGGAGATATGCAGCGCGGTGGCGGACTGGGCGAGGGGACCGACGGCCTGGGTCCCCGGCGTGCCCGGCGGGGAAAGCACCGGCGAGAGGCAGAGGCGGCCTTGGCCCCCGAGCAGCGGACGCCGGACAGGGTGAAGCGTGACCGTGCGGGAAACAGGAGCGGCGGGGTGGGGGTGACCTACAAATACTTCGGCGCCCCGGACGGCGCGACGGCGGCCCGCGTCCCGATCTCGATGCGCCCCGAGGAGCTCGGCGGCGACGAGCTGGGCATGGGCGGCATGTTCACCAAGATCAAGCCGGAGACGATGGCCGCGATGGTCCTCACCGGCATCGAGGGCATACCCCTGCACAAGGTCCCCCCGCTGGAACTGGTCGTCCTCCACCCCGACTACGCGGTCGTCAAGCTCCCCATGACGGTCGTCGACCCGCTGCGCGGCATCGGCGAGGAGTCGGTCGGCGCGGCGGCGTTCATCTGGTCCACGGTCCCCGACCGCGGCGGCCCGCGGGACGCCTTCAACGTCTACCAACTCCTGCACGAGTGGCAGGACTTCAGCCACCGCCTGCACGACGCGGGACACCAGGCGTACTGCCTGGTGTGGCCCTAGCACCACACCAGGCAGGGCCTGAATCAGGGATTCAGGACTTCTTCAGGACCGCCTCCATCACCGCCTTGGCGATCGGCGCGCCCAGCTTGCCGCCCGCGATCTCCGAGCGCGAGATGTCCATGTCCTCGGGGTCGACGAGCACGGCCACCGCCACGGGTGACGATCCGTCACTCTGCTTGGCGTAGGACACGAACCACGCGTACGGCCGCTCGTCGCGCACGTCCGCGCCGTGCTGCGCGGTGCCCGGCTTGCCGCCGACCGTGACGCCGTCGATCGCCACCTTGTCGCCGGTGCCGTCGGTCACCGTGTGCTCCATCATCTGCTGCACCGTGCGCGCCGTGTCCGGCGAGACCGCCTGCTCCAGCTCCTCCGGCTCGTTCTTCTGAACCGTCGACAGATCCGCGCCGCGCAACTCCTCGACCAGGTACGGCTTCATCACCTTGCCGTCGTTGGCGAGCCCGGCGGTGACCATGGCCATCTGCAGCGGCGTGGTGGTCACGCTGCCCTGGCCCATGCCGGTCAGCGCGGTCTGCGGCTTGTCCAGCTTCTCCGGGTAGCCGCTCGCGGCGGTCCGTACGGGCATGAACTGCTCCTTGTTGAAGCCGAACCGCTCCGCCGTCTCCCGCATCCTGTCCTTGCCGGTCTTCAGCGCGGCGTCCAGGAAGACGTTGTTGCACGACCACTGCATCGCGGTCTTCATCGACGCCTTGTCGCACTGCGCGTCCGGCACGACGCTGCCGATCTCCGTCGAGCTCTGCGGCAGCCGGTAGGGCGAGCGGGCGCCGGACGCGGCGTCGACGTCGGTGACCGTGCCGTGTTCCAGGGCGGCCGCCGCGGTGAGGATCTTGAAGGTCGAACCCGGCGGGTACGCCTCGCGGAACGCCCGGTTGTTCAGCGGCTTGTCCTTCCGCGCGTTCAGTTCCTTGAACGCCTTCCCGTCCTTGCCGGAGATGCCGGCGAACACCGACGGGTCGTACGAAGGCGTGCTCGCCATCGCCAGGATCTTGCCGGAGCGCGGGTCGAGGGCGACCACCGCGCCCTTCGCGTCCAGGTCGGTGAGGCCCTTGTAGGCCGCCCGCTGCGCCTTCGGGTCGATGGTGGTGACCACGTCGCCGCCCTTGGGCCGCTCGCCGGTCAGCGCGTCCACCGGCGAGCCGAGGAGCCGGCTGTCCTTGCCGCTGAGCAGGTCGTCGTGCACGCCCTCCAGGAACGTCTGTCCCTGCGCCTGCGAGAAGAAGCCGGTGACCGGCGCGTACATGGGCCCGTTCCGGTAGGTCCGCTTGTACTTGAAGTCCGAGCCCGGGGTCGCCACCGAGCCGGTGATCGCCTTGCCGCCGACGATGATGTCGCCGCGCGGCTGGCCGAAGGTCGCTATCTTCACGCGCCGGTTCTGGTCGTGCTCGGCGAGGGTGTCGCTCCGTACGAACTGCACCCAGGTGGCGCGCACGAGGAGGGCGAGCACGAGCAGGCCGCAGAAGACGGCGGCGCGGCGGACTGTCTTGTTCATCGGTCGGTACGCTCCGGGTTCATCGGTCGGTACGCTCCGGGGCTCTGGCTGCGTCGGCTGCGGGCCGGGGTGCCTGGTCCTTGAGGAAGGTGAGCACCGTGCCCGTGGTGTCCAGGGCCTTGCTGGCGGGGCCGAAGCCCTTGGGCGGGGTGACGCGCGTGCCGGGCCAGGTGTGGCCCGCGTCGCGCACGACGAGAAGTTCGACGGGGACGGTTCCGGGGCCGGGGCGCCAGAGCGTGCGGTCGTAGCCCTTGCGGGGCTGCTCGGCCGGGGCCTTCGTACGGCCCGCGGTGGCGAAAGCCCGGGCGCTGGCGCGGGCCGACCTGGTCGCCATGATCGGTTCCTGGCCCTTGGGGGCCGGGCCCGGGCGTTCCAGGCCCGTGACGGGGCGTACGGGATCCTTGCCGCCGTAGACGATCATCACCGGCACCGGCCCCGACGGCCGCACCGTCGCCCGCCCGGTGGGCAGTTGACCCGCGACCGACACCGCGCCCGCCACCAGCTTCGGCCGCTCGGCCGCCACCCGCAGCGCCATCGACCCGCCGTTGGAGAACCCCACCACGTACACCCGCCGGGGATCGGCCCGCCGCGTCCGGACCAGCTTGTCGACCAGCGCCTCGGTGAACCGCACGTCGGCCTCGGGGTCGGGCCGCTGCCGCGTCGGCGCGGCGCCCGCGCCCCACGCCTTGCGCAGGGCCTCCGGGTAGGCGACGAGCATGCCGCGCGCCTTGGCCGCCCTGTTCAGGCCGGTCAGCTCGCGCATCTCCGCCGGGTCGGCGCCGCGCCCGTGGAAGGCGACGACGAGCGGGCGGGGGCCCGCGCCGGGGGCGGTGGGCTCGTGCAGCAGGTAGGCGCGGTCGGTGCCGTCCACGCGCAGGCGCTCACGGGTGTCGGCGGCGGACGCGGCCCCATCGGACGCGGACTTCGCGGCCCCATCGGACGCGGACTTCGAGGAGGCCGAGGAGCCGGGCTCGGGCGCGGTCGTGCAGCCCGTGGCCAGGGCGAGGCCCACCACCAGGACACCGGGCCAGCCGCGCCGGGCACTTCGACGGCGTACCGAAGAGAGCAAGGTCATGCCCCGAGAGAACCTCGTCCCGGGCGCTATGTCCAAGTTCGATATCACTTACGTATCCATTAATCCGCGATATCGTCGCTGCTTGTGGACCTGATGCGGCACCTGGAGTGCTTTGTGGCTGTTGCAGAAGAGTCACATTTCGGCCGGGCCGCGGAGCGCCTCGGCATGGCCCAGCCACCCCTGTCCCAGCGCATCCAGCGCCTGGAACGCCACCTCGGCGTGCGCCTCTTCGAACGCACCAGCCGCCAGGTGACCATCACCAAGGCCGGGACGCTGCTGCTCGACGACGCCCGCGAGCTGACGACGCCCGCGAGCTGCTCACCCGGTCCGAGGCGCTGCTCGCCACCGCCCGCCGCATCCGGGACGGCGAGAGCGGCCTGCTGCGCGCCGCGCTCCCGCCGGACATCGCGGGCGAGACCGTCGCCGCGCTCCTCGCCGGCTTCCGGCAGCGGCACGCGGGCGTCGAGCTGGAGCTGCGCGAGCTCACCACCGCCCAGCAGCTCGACCAGCTCGCCGCGCACGACCTGGACGTCGGCCTCATCCACCACCCCTGCGACGTCGCCGGACTCGAACTCGGGCCCGTGCTGCGCCGCGAGGTCGGCGTGCTGCTGCCGCGCGGCGCCCCCGCGGCCGACCTCGACGAGGTCCCGCTCACCGCGCTCAACGGCTACGACCTGGTGCTCTTCCACCGCAGCGGCGCGCCCGCCCTGCACGACGACCTCCTGACCACCTGCGCCCGCGACGGCTACACCCCCACCGCCGTCCGGCACGGCCAGGGCGCCAGCTTCGTCCGCGGCCTGCTCCTGTCCTCGCGCGCCGTCGCGTTCAGCCCCAAGGACGCGCACCCCGCGCACGCGGCGGGCGAGGACCCCGACATCGTCTGGCGGCCCCTCGCGGGCGCCCCGCTGGCCTGGCGGCACTCGGTGGCCTGGCCGAAGGGGCGCGGGGACGCCGCCGTGGCGACGTTCGCTCAGGCGGTCACCGACGCCCTGCGCGGCACCGCCGCCGCGACCGCCGACGCACCCCCGCGCCCGCTCCACCTGCGCCCGACCGCGGAGTACTGGCTGTGACCAAAGCCCCGAGCAACACCGTCATCCGTCTCCAGGAGACGTTCGCCGAGGCCGGCGTCACGGGCCGGCTGCACGCTCTCGACATCGACTCCGGCGCGGAGATCTCCGCGGGCGCGGACCAGCCCGTCGTCACCGCGAGCGTCCACAAGCTGTGCGTACTCGTCACGCTGTACGAGCACGCGGCGGCGGGCCGCCTGGACCTCACCGAGCAGGTCGAGTGCCCCGTGGACGGCCGCACTTCGGGCCCCACCGGGCTCGCCGCCATGCTCGACCCGGTCCGCGTCTCCCTGCGCGACGCCGCGTACCTGATGATGGCCGTCAGCGACAACACCGCCGCCGAACTCCTGCTGCGCCGCGTCGGCCTGGACGCCGTGAACGCGACCACCGCCCGTCTCGGCCTCACCCGCACCCGGGCCCTGCACACCTTCAGCGAGATGTTCGCGTCCATGCGCGAGGACGCGGGCCCCGGCGGGGCGCAGGCGCTGACCGACCCGTACGTCATCGCCCGGCTGCGCGCCCTCGACCCGGCCCGCACCAACCACAGCACCCCGCGCGACATGACCCGCCTGCTCGGCGCCCTGTGGCGGGACGAGGCGTGCACCCCCGAACACGGCGCCGCCATGCGCCGCGTCCTCGGCCTCCAGGTCTGGCCGCACCGGCTCGCCGCGGGCTTCCCCTTCGACGACGTCCACGTCGCGGGCAAGACCGGCAGCCTGCCGACGCTGCGCAACGAGGTGGGCGTCGTCGAGTACCCCGACGGCGGCCGCTACGCCGTCGCCGTCTTCACCCGCGCCGCCCGCACGGCGGCCACCCTGCCGCCGGCGGACGCCGTGATCGGGACGGCGGCGCGGATCGCGGTGGAGGCGCTGCGGGCGGGGTGAGCGGGTCCCGGGCCCCGGGTCCCGGTCCCCGGGGATTGTCAGACCCTCCGCCTACCGTGAGGACATGGAGAGAGCAAGGGAACGGGCAGAGACGGCAGGCGCCCGGCTCGTGCCCTGGTCGGAGGGCGACTTCGAGCTGCTCGTGCGGCACAACTCACCGGAGATGACGGCCCACTTGGGCGGCCCCGAGACCCACGAGAAGCTGGTGGACCGGCACCAGCGCTATCTGGGCCTCGACGGCCGCCGGGGCCGGATGTTCCGGATCGTGACGGACCCCGGGGGCGAGACGGCGGGCATCGTCGGCTTCTGGGAGACCACCCACCACGGCGCGGACGTCTGGGAGGCCGGATGGGGGGTCCTGCCGGAGTGCCAGGGCCGCGGCATCGCGGCATCGGCGGTCCGCCTGGTGGTGGCCGAGGCCCGCGCGGCCGGCCTCCACCGCCACCTGCACGCGTGCCCCTCCGTGGCCAACGCCGCCTCCAACGGCGTGTGCCGCAAGGCGGGCTTCACGCTCCTCGGCGCGGAGGACATGGAGTATCCGAAGGGGCACTGGATGCGGTGCAACGACTGGCGCCTCGACCTGACGGCGGACCAGACGCAGTCGGGCGTACAGACGTAGCCGGGCGTACAGACGTAGCCGGCCGAAGTCGGACGCGGCCAGACGCAGCCAGCCGCAGTCAGAAGTAGTACGAGTCCCCGGTGTCGAGCACCAGCACCGCGTGCTCGTTGTTCCGCGGGTTGCGGTCGACCGCGCCGCCGTTCCATACGGTGCCCACGGTCACCGTCACCTCGCGCGGCTCCCCCCGCAGCCGGACCGCGAGGTCGAGCCGCTCCCCCCGGCCCCCCGCCGGCAGCGCCCCCGTGCGGCACAGCACACCGCGCCCGCCGGACCGCACGCAGGAGTCCGGCAGCCGCGTCGCGTCCTCCAGCGGCACCGACCACAGGAGCCGGACCGTCGCGCCCGGCACGTCGTCCGCCCCGTGGTTCTCCGGCGTCAGCGAGATCGCCGCGAGCCCCCGGGTCATGGCCACCTGCCCGTGGTACGCGACGTCCGCCTCCGGCGCCGCCCCTCGCCCGGCCACCGCGCCCCCGCTCCCCCACAGCACCGCGCCCAGCACGACGGCCCCCACACAGAGCACCCGCACGACAACCTCCACGACGACCGCAGGACGACCGCAAACGATCCGGGCAGAACGAAACGCACCTCATCCATGCCACCCTCCGCCCCTCCGGACCCCCCAAACCCCCGCATGCCACCCTGTTGACCATGCTCGTCGCCCGCTCCGCCGCCCTGTTCGTCGTCGCCGCGCTGTTCGAGATCGGCGGCGCCTGGCTGGTCTGGCAGGGGGTGCGGGAGCACCGGGGCTGGGTGTGGATCGGCGCCGGAGTCATCGCCCTGGGGGCCTACGGCTTCGTCGCGACGCTCCAGCCCGACGCCGACTTCGGCCGGATCCTGGCCGCGTACGGGGGCGTCTTCGTGGCGGGGTCGATCGCCTGGGGCGCGGTCGCGGACGGCTACCGCCCCGACCGCTGGGACGTGGCCGGGGCGCTGATCTGCCTGGTGGGCATGGCCGTGATCATGTACGCGCCGCGCGGGGACTGAGGGCCGGAGCGGGGCCGGAGCGGGGCCCGTCCGGGGCGGACGAAGGGCCGGGCGCCGAGGCGTCCGCCCGCCACCCCCGCGAACCTCGCGCCTATGCTGACCGCACCACATAGACGACACCACGCAGCCGCCCCGAGGGAGCCCGCATGTCCGCCGCAGAAACGACGCCCCGCAAGCCCGGTATCGCGATCGTCACCGGCGCCAGTGGCGGCATCGGCGCGGCGACCGCACGCGGCCTCGCGGCGGCCGGCCACCGGGTCGTGCTGACGGCCCGCCGCAAGGACCGCATCGAGGCGCTGGCCGCGGAGCTGACAGCGGCGGGGCACGACGCGACGGCGTACGCGCTCGACGTCACCGACCGCGCCGCGGTCGACGCCTTCGCCACGGCCTTCCGCAAGATCGCAGTCCTCGTCAACAACGCGGGCGGCGCACTCGGCGCCGACCCGGTGGCGACGGGCTCCCCGGAGGACTGGCGCCAGATGTACGAGACGAACGTCATCGGCACCCTGAACGTCACCCAGGCCCTGCTCCCCGCTCTCACGGCGAGCGGCGACGGCACGGTGGTGGTCGTGTCCTCCACCGCGGGCCACGGCACGTACGAGGGCGGCGCGGGCTACGTCGCCGCCAAGCACGCCGAGCACGTCCTCGCCGAGACCCTGCGCCTGGAGATCGTCGGCACCCCGGTCCGCGTGATCGAGGTGGCCCCCGGCATGGTCAAGACGGAGGGCTTCGCGCTGACCCGCTTCGGCGGCGACGAGGAGAAGGCCGCCAAGGTCTACGCGGGCGTGGCCGAGCCGCTGACGGCGGACGATGTCGCGGACACGATCACCTGGGCGGTGACCCGCCCGCCCCACGTGAACATCGACCTCCTCGTGGTCCGCCCCCGGGCCCAGGCATCCAACACCAAGGTCCACCGGGAGCAGTGATGACGTACGCCGCCGACGACCCCGGTTCCCCCGGCGGCTCGCCCGACTCCCCCGACCCCCTGGACCGACTCCGCTTCGAACAGGAGTCCCGCCGCCTGGCCCAGGAGAAGAAGAACGAACGCATGGTGTGGTGGTACCTCGCGTACTTCCTCTTCGGCATCCACATCGTGGCGTTCGTGATGATCTACGCGGTGATGCACGCCAAGTAGGCCCGAAGGACCGGACCGGAGGCCGCCCGGCCCGGCCGGAACCGGACCGGGCGCCGGGCCGGTCAGCCCTTCACGCACACCACCTGCTTGAGCTTCGCCACCACCTGGACCAGATCCGTCTGCTGGTCGATGACCTTGTCGATGGACTTGTAGGCGCCCGGGATCTCGTCCACGACGCCGGAGTCCTTGCGGCACTCCACGCCCCGCGTCTGCTCCTCCAGGTCCTGCGTGGAGAACCGCTTCTTCGCGGCGTTGCGGCTCATCTTGCGGCCCGCTCCGTGCGAGGCGGAGTTGAAGGACGCCTCGTTGCCGAGGCCCTTCACGATGTACGAGCCGGTGCCCATCGAGCCCGGGATGATGCCGTAGTCCCCGGAGCCCGCGCGGATCGCGCCCTTGCGGGTCACCAGCAGGTCCATGCCGTCGTACCGCTCCTCCGCCACGTAGTTGTGGTGGCAGGAGATCTCCTGCTCGAAGCTCGGCGCGGCCTTCTTGAACTCCTTGCGGATCACGTCCTTGAAGAGCGCCATCATGAGCGCGCGGTTGTACTTCGCGTACTCCTGCGCCCAGTACAGATCGTTCCGGTACGCCGCCATCTGCGGGGTGTCCGCGATGAACACCGCCAGGTCGCGGTCCACCAGGCCCTGGTTGTGCGGCAGTTCGCGGGCCACGCCGATGTGGTGGTCGGCCAGCTCCTTGCCGATGTTCCGGGAGCCGGAGTGCAGCATGAGCCAGACCGCACCATCCGAACTAGTGCAAAGTTCAATAAAATGGTTTCCGGATCCGAGCGTTCCCATCTGCTTCACGGCCCGCTCCTCACGGAACTTGACCGCCTCCGCCACCCCCTCGAACCGCCCCCAGAAGTCGTCCCAGCCCCCCGTGGCCACCCCGTGGAAGCGCCCCGGCTCGACGGGGTCATCGTGCATCCCACGCCCCACCGGAATCGCCTGCTCGATCTTCGAGCGCAGCCGCGACAGGTCGTCCGGGAGATCACCGGCCGTCAACGACGTCTTCACCGCCGACATCCCGCACCCGATGTCCACCCCGACCGCCGCCGGGCACACCGCGCCGTGCATGGCGATGACCGAGCCGACGGTCGCGCCCTTGCCGTAGTGGACGTCCGGCATGACGGCCAGGCCCTTGATCCACGGGAGCGTGGCGACGTTCCGCAGCTGCTGCATCGCGGCGCCCTCGAGCGTCTTGGGGTCCGCCCACATCCTGATGGGCACGTTCGCGCCCGGTATCTCGACGTACGACATAGCTTCCTCATTCCCCCGTACAACAACAAAAGACTTGAAGCGCAATTACTGGTGCCAAGGTCGACGTATGGGATAACGGACCGGCATCCACAGCGGCGCGTGCGATACACATTGTGTCCACCGGCCGTCCGCCGGCGGCAACCGAATAACCAGGCCGGACGGCCCGGCGAACCGGCCCCCGGGCCGGCGGGCCGGAACCGTCCACGTGGAGAGGAGCCAGCACGGTGCAGCGGAGGGTCTACGTACCGGGCGTCGCCGCGCTCCTCGTGGCGCTGCTCGCCGGCTGCACCGGCAGCTCGGGGACCGAGAACGGCGACGACGGCAAGTCCGGCGAATCCGGAAGCTCCACGGCGGCCGCCGAGCCCGGCAGGTACCGCACCCTGCCCGAGCCCTGCGGCGCGGTCGACCAGTCGACGCTCGACTCGATGCTGCCCGGCATCGAGGGCATCGAGAACGCCGAGCAGCGCGAGAAGGCGTACGAGGGCACCGCGACGGCCACGTACGACACCGACCGGCGTGTGGGCTGCCGCTGGAAGGTCGAGGCGCCGGACGCCACGCACCATCTCCTCGTCGACTTCGAGCGCGTGGTGTCGTACGACGGGACGGTCAGCGACGAGGACCGGTCACAGGGGATCTATCGGACGAAGCTCCGCGACGCGGGCATTCCGGAGCCGTCCTCGTCGGACGAGTCCGATGAGACCGATGGGACGGATGGGCCGGACGAGTCGGGTGAGCCGGAGGAGTCCGGGGGGTCGGAGACGCCCGGCGATTCGAAGAGTCCCGGCAGCTCCGGCAACTCGGGCAGCTCCGACGACGCCGACGGCAGCGACGACGCGAGCGGCGCCGACAGCTCCCGCTCCCGCCAGGCCCAGCGCGCCTCCGCCGTCAGCGCCAAGAAGGGCGACGGCGCCGCCGCGGCCGAGGGCGACGAGGAGCCCGGCAGCGGCAGCCCGGAGGACGACGGCACGGCCACGCCGGGCGAGGCGACGCCCCCCGGCTACGAACCGCGCACCCTGGACGACCTGGGCGACCAGGCATTCCTCGACGACGTGCTCACCACCGCCGCGTCGGCCACCCGCCAGCGCACCGTGACTGTGGTGTTCCGCACGTCGAACGTGATCGTGACGGTCCAGTACGACGAGCAGCCGGCCCGCCGCACGGAGGTCCCCGACTCCAAGGAAATGCAGGACAACGCGCGCGAACTGGCCGAGAGCCTCGCCGACAGGTTCGACGACTGACCCCCGCCGGGAGCGCGTAGCGGCTGCCCGGAAGCCGGGTCACCCGCGTCGCGCACCGCGTACCGTGACCCAACGGACCCATCGAACGGCACGGACGCCAACGAGCGAACAAGCGACACGAGTGAAGGAACCATGCACCGACCCGCACAGCGACAGCGACAGCGACTCACCCGCGTTCTTGTGGGCGCGGCCGCCGTACCGGTGATCCTCTTCGCCTCCGCCTGCAGCAGCGACGACGGTGGTTCGGACGGGGACAAGAAGGACTCCGGCGCCAAGCCCTCCGCGTCCGCGTCCGGCGGCGCCGGCGGCTCCGGCGACCAGGCCGCGACCGTGGAGAAGGCCGCGTTCGCCAAGCTCCCCGAGCCCTGCGACACGCTCTCCAAGAAGACGCTGGGCGACCTGGTCCCGGCCGCCAAGAACAAGTCCGGCAAGGCGGGCACATCGGACGATGTGTCCACGCGCGGCAACTGCACCTGGGACAGCCTCGACAACAACGGCGTCGACGGTTCGCAGTTCCGCTGGCTGCGCGTGTCGCTGAACCGCTTCGAGTCCGACCAGTCGCTCGGCAGCGGCGCCAAGCGGGCCCAGACCAACTTCACCAAGCAGGTCACCGACGCCCAGGCGGCCAAGGGCGCCAAGGACGTCAAGACCACGCCGGTGCAGGGCGTGGGCGACCAGGCGACGCTGGTCAGCTATGACGTGAAGAAGGACAAGGACACCTTCAAACAGCAGACGCTCGTGACTCGCGTGGAGAACGCCGTCGTCACGGTCGACTACAACGGCGCGGGCCTCGCGGGCGACAAGTCGCCGGACGCGGGCGACCTGGCCAAGGACACGCAGAAGGCCGGCAAGGAGGCCGTCGCGGCGGTCGTCGGGGCGAACAAGGCGGGCGGCTCGGGCACTTCGGGCAAGCCGTCCGGCGGCTCCGACAAGACCGACAAGCCGAAGGGCGACTCGGACAAGGCCGAGGACGGCTCCGGCGCCAAGCCGAAGACCGACGCCAAGCCCAAGAGCGAGTAGCCCGCCGCGACGCGCAGGCCAGTCGAACTCGCCGCGCACGCACGGGAGTTACCCGCACCCACGAGAGTGACAGGAGCCCGGCCGCCCGGACGGCCGGGCTCCTGCCGTGACATCCCGAGCAACGAACCCGCGCCTCGCCCCGCCGCGACGCCCTTGTGGATGCAGTACCGGCCCCCACGCCCCCGTACACGTGTGCCAGGCTATCGCTCGCAACACACCGAGCAGGGAGGGGTTCGCGGGTGGCCGCGATGCAACTGACACGCACACACCGGATACTTGTCGGGGTGGTCGTCTTCGGTGCGC
>NZ_AOPZ01000074.1 GCF_000414115.1 Streptomyces aurantiacus JA 4570 | reverse complement strand
GCCGCGCCGGGCGCGGAACCGCTGGACGCGGGGGCCCCGAGCGCGACGGAGGCGAACGAGGGGCGCCCGGAGCCGCGCGGTGCGGGGCGGGACGCGGCGCCGGAACGGGCCGCCGAGCCGGGGCCGCGCGGTGGCGGCGGCGGTGGCTGGGACCGGCGGATCGCGGGTGGGCTCGCGTTTCTGCGGCGGCGGCTGACGGGTGAGTACGACGTCGACGACTTCGGGTACGACGAGGAGCTCACCGACCAGGTCCTGATGTCGCTGCTGCGGCCCTTCTACGAGAAGTACTTCCGCGTCGAGGTGAAGGGCATCGAGAACATCCCCGCCGACGGCGGGGCGCTGATCGTCGCCAATCATTCCGGGACGCTGCCGTTGGACGGCCTGATGATGCAGGTCGCCGTGCACGACAACCATCCGCACGGGCGGCATCTGCGGCTGCTCGCCGCGGACTTGGTGTTCATGCTGCCGGTGATCAATGAACTGGCGCGCAAGGCCGGGCACACGTTGGCGTGCGCGGAGGACGCGGAGGCGTTGCTGGAGCGCGGGGAGCTCGTCGGGGTGATGCCCGAGGGGTTCAAGGGGATCGGGAAGCCCTTTGGTGAGCGGTACAAGCTGCAGCGGTTCGGGCGGGGCGGGTTTGTGTCCACGGCCCTGCGGACGGGGTCGCCGATCGTGCCCTGTTCCATCGTGGGGGCCGAGGAGATCTACCCGATGATCGGCAACGCGAAGACGCTGGCTCGGGTGCTGGGGATTCCGTACTTCCCTCTGACGCCTACGTTTCCTTGGCTGGGGCCGTTGGGTGTGGTGCCGTTGCCCACGAAGTGGACCATTCAGTTCGGGGAGCCGATTCCTACGGATGGGTATCCGCCGGAGGCTGCTGAGGATCCGATGCTGATGTTCAATCTGACGGATCAGGTGCGGGAGCAGATTCAGCACACGCTGTACAAGTTGTTGGTGCAGCGGAGGTCTGTGTTCTTCTGACGGGGGTGGGCCCGGCTGGGAGCTCCCCAATCCCGCCCCTTCCCGTAAGGCGTTTGAGGAGCGGGGGTCTGGGGGCAGAGCCCCCAGTTATGCGGCTACCTCTGGTCCTCGTCCTCGATTCCCAGTTCCGGGAGGAGGCCGGGGAGGAGGGGCGGGAGGGTTACCTCCGGCTTGCCGGGCTTGGGGTTCTTGGGGGTGGGGTTCTTCTTTGCCTCGTTGGTCCCGGAGGGGGCGGGCGGCGCGTGCTCCGGCGGGGGGTCGAGGATGCCGTCGGTGACGCCGGGCAGGATGCCTTCGCGGCTTTCCTGGCGGCCGGGGGAGGAGGGCTTCGGCTTGCCGCCGGGGGACTGGGGTCGGCCGGATTCGCCGGAGGTGCGGGGCGCGGGGTGGTCCTGGCCGGTGCTGGTGGACGAGTCCTGGCGGGGGCGGTCGTCGGGGGAGTCGTCCTTGCCGGTCTGGCTGGGCAGCAGTGAGCGCAGCGGCTCGACTTCCTGCTCCATGGCGTCGAAGACCGAGCTGACCTGCTCGCCGACGTCGCCGAGCTGGACGGGGAGCTGTTCGCGCAGGGCGCTCCAACTGCCGCGGTGGGACTGGGCGAAGGCGGAGAGGGTCTGGATGGGGCCGAGGGAGCCGTCGCGTTCGTATGCCTCGAGGAGGAGGCGGTGGCCTTCCGAGGCGTCGTGCCGCATGCCGGAGAGGGCGCGGCGGACTTCGCCGACCGATTCGTGGTCGAGGTGGCCGGAGCGGGCGCGCTCCATCAGCCGGCGGGCCTCGTTGAGCCGGGTGGATGCCTGGTCGAGGTAGATCCGGCCGCGGTCGGTGTCGCTGTCCGCCATGCCGAGCTTGAGGTCTTCCATGCCGCGCTTGAGGCCGTAGAGGGAGTCGCCCGGGAGGGCGTCCCCGCTCGCCGCGGCCACGCCGCCGAAGGCCCCGGCCGCCACGCCCACGGTGAGGCCGCCGGCGGCGATGCCCTTGGACAGGCGTGTGCGTGGCTTCAACTTCCGCAGGGGGCTTGCCCGGTGGGAGCCCTTGGCGCCCTTCGTGCGCTGTTCCGGTACGGAAGGGCTTCTGCCCTCGCCCGCCGCTGTGCCCTCCGCCAGCATGGCTTCCATGGCCGCCACCAGCTGGGCCCGCTGGACCACCTTGACCTCGGGGTCGAGCTGGGGCGCGGGGAGCCGGGCGAGGCCGTCGGCGAGCGCCAGCATCCGGTCGCGCCCGGCCGCGCCCGACGTCGCGGAGTCGGCTCGGGCGGCCGTTGTGGTGGCGGGGGAATCTTCGGGCTGCTCGGCCGCCGGGTCCTGGTCGGAATGCTCCTCCAGGGCTTGGGCGAAGGCGTTCGCCCGCCGGTGGGCCGATACGTTCGCGATCACTGGCGGCACCTCCTCTCGTCATGACGGTCGACTCCCCAGGGGGTCCTGAGGGTTGCGTGTGCCGAACACTTCCACACGTTCGAGTGAGCGCATGGAGCCTCCCCGTGCTCCGAGGGAGCTCGGGGGCGATCGGATTGCAACCACAGGGAGCCTGCATCCCGCACAACGAGCGTCGCGGCACTTGGGTTACGGACGAAAGATGATCGGACCGCGCAGGGCTCGCCAAAGCCCGTGACGGCCATCTGGCCGCCACGGACGGTGAGTCGGGCGTCGCGCCCTGTCGCGGGACGCCCGTGCTGCGCCGCTAGCGGGCGTCGTCCGGGAGGAGTCGGGCGAGCGTACGGACCGCTCGGTACTGGAGGGTTTTGATCGCGCCTTCGTTCTTGCCCATGACGCGGGCGGTCTCGGCCACGGAGAGGCCCTGCAGGAAGCGCAGGGTCACGCACTCCTGCTGCTGGGGGTTGAGGCGGCGCACGGCGTCGAGGAGCGCGGCGTTCGAGAGGGACTCCAGGACGGAGTCCTCGGGGCTGCGCTCGACCTCGTTCGCGTCGAGCATCTCGCCGGTGGTCACTTCGAGGCGGAAGCGGCTCGACTTGAAGTGGTCGGCCACCAGGTTGCGGGCGATGGTGACGAGCCAGGCGCCGAAGTCGCGGCCCTGCCACGTGAACGTACCGATCCTGCGCAGGGCGCGCAGGAAGGTCTCGCTGGTCAGGTCCTCGGCGGTCGCTTTGCCGCCGACGCGGTAGTAGATGTAGCGGTAGACGGTGTCGCTGTACTGGTCGTAGAGACGGCCGAAGGCGTCGGACTCGCCCGCCTGGGCGCGCTCGACGAGGTCCATCATGCGGGCGCTGTCACTGTCCGCCGCGGGACGGCGGTGGGTGGTCGTGGCGGTACCGGAGCGCGCCCGTCTGCTGACGGCCGCACCGCCGTCCGCCAGGGCGTAGCACGGCCCGGCGGGTGCCGGGACGGCGAAGGCGGGGACGGCGTACGCGGTGGGGACGAAGCCGCGCAGGCGGTCGACGACCGTTGCGCGCAGCGTAGCCAGGCCCGAGGCGTCAACCCCGACGTGTGGGTACACGGGACTCCCAGAGGCAGAGCTTCCATCACGTGCAGTACCGGACCGTTCACCCGTCGTAGCGACGCGCGGGGTCCGTTATGCGTCTGAGGAGAATAACGCTTCGTACAGGCAGCGCTACACCCAGTTGCTCAAATCATCGATTACGTCGCTTCTGTTACCGATCAGCGGTCAATCAAGTACCGGTTATTGAACGATTGTTGATCGAATGAGCGCGCATTCGGGGTAGCCGCGGGGCGTGTTGTGGCCGAGTTGAACGAACGGGACTGGCGGGGGGCGTGGCGGGTAAGACAGAACGATTGCCGTCGTTTCCGCGCGCGGCGAGCGGCGGAGGCCCGGCTTCCGGGGGCTCCGCGGGCGGTGGTCACCGAGCGTGTCGGTGCCGGGGAGGGCTCGGCGTCAGTGGCGGCGGCGGTGCAGCGCGATCGCGGCCGCAGTGCCGCCCGCGACGGCGCCGACGCCCGCGGCGGCGGGGATGCCGACCTTCGCGGCCTTGCGGCCGGTGCGGTAGTCGCGCAGCCGCCATTCGCGGGCGCGGGCGTGCTTGCGCAGCTTGGTGTCGGGGTTGATCGCGTACGGATGCCCGACCAGGGAGAGCATCGGGATGTCGTTGTGGGAGTCGCTGTACGCGGCGCAGCGGGCCAGGTCCAGGCCCTCGGCGGCGGCCAGGGCGCGGACGGCCTCGGCCTTCGCGGGGCCGTGCAGCGGCTCGCCGACGAGCTTTCCGGTGTAGACGCCGTTCACCGACTCCGCGACGGTACCGAGGGCGCCGGTCAGGCCCAGACGGCGGGCGATGATCGTGGCCGTCTCCACCGGCGCGGCCGTGACCAGCCAGACCTTCTGGCCCGCGTCGAGGTGGGCCTGGGCCAGGGCGCGGGTGCCGGGCCAGATGCGCTCGGCCATGTACTCGTCGTAGATCTCCTCGCCGATGGACATCAGCTCGGCGACGCGGTGGCCCTTGACGATGGACAGGGCGCTGTCGCGGGCGTCCTGCATGTGCTCGGGGTCCTCGATGCCCGCGAGCCTGAACCAGGTCTGCTGCCAGGCGAATCGGGCGAGCTCGCGGCGCTGGAAGAACTTCCGCTTGTACAGGCCGCGGCCGAAGTGGAAGAGGGCGGCGCCCTGCATCACGGTGTTGTCGAGGTCGAAGAACGCGGCGGCCTTCTCGTCGCCGGCGACCGGGAACTCGGGGGCCTCGGCCTCCTTCGGCGGGGCCTCTTCGGCCCGCTCGCCGAACTCCTCCAGCTCTTGTGACGACTTGCGCGCTGCCTCTGCCGAAGCCTCGCCTGCCAGCACGCTGCGCGCGGTGGCGAAGCGCCTGCGGGGGTGGAGCCAACCCAGAGCGGCCATGCCGTCGAGCATAGCCACTCTGTTCGGTGCGCCTGTGAATGGAAGGATTCGAACCCGACAACGATCCGTGTCGCACTGGTCACACCGGGCGCCGCGGAGAAGGCCCGCCCATAGGAAGCTGGACGGTATGAGCGCGCTATTTCGCAGGACGGCGAAAGCAGGGAAGAAGGCACCGGGCGAGCGTCTTGTCACGCTGATCGGCAAGCCCGGGTGTCACTTGTGCGACGACGCGCGGGAGGTGATCGCCGGGGTCTGCGGCGAGCTCGGCGTCGCCTGGGAGGAGAAGGACATCACCCGGGACGAGGCGCTGCACAAGGAGTACTGGGAGCAGATTCCGGTTGTCCTGGTGGACGGGGAGCAGCACACGTTCTGGCGGGTGGACGAGGGGCGGCTGCGGCGGGAGTTGCAGGGGTAGCGCGCGCCCGCCGGGGTCCGGTGGCCGGTGTTGGCCGGTGTTGGCCGGTTATGACGTCCGGAGCTGTCCGGAAAGTCGTTTAGCATCGGGGGTCGGTTTTGAGATCTCGGGGGCGAGGGTCGTGAGGAGTGTGTGCGGTTTTGCCCCCGTCGGTTGAGTGTCGTCCCCGGCCGTGCGCCGGTTCCAGGGAAGTGCGCCGGGGGCGCGTGACCCCGGTCACGTTGGGCGGGCAAATCGGACACCATCTTTGTGCACGCGTTCACAAAGACATAGCCTGCTGTCGACGGGGCGGTCTGGGAACGTGTGGCCGCCTTCAGCCCCGCTCTACCCGCAGGAGCACCGTGGCAACTGGCCGAACTCACCGACCGGCGACCCGCAGCCGAGGGATTCCCGAGGCCACCGTCGCCAGGCTTCCGCTGTACCTGAGGGCTCTGACCGCGTTGTCGGAGCGCTCGGTGCCCACGGTCTCCTCCGAGGAGCTGGCCGCCGCCGCGGGGGTCAACTCCGCGAAGCTGCGCAAGGATTTCTCGTACCTCGGCTCCTACGGGACGCGCGGCGTCGGCTACGACGTCGAGTACCTCGTGTACCAGATCTCCCGTGAGCTCGGCCTGACCCAGGACTGGCCGGTTGTCATCGTCGGTATCGGTAACCTCGGCGCCGCGCTGGCCAATTACGGCGGGTTCGCCTCGCGTGGATTCCGCGTGGCCGCCCTCATAGACGCCGATCCGGCGATGGCGGGCAAGCCCGTCGCCGGCATGCCGGTGCAGCACACGGACGACCTCGAGCGGATCATCAGCGACAACGGCGTCTCCATCGGCGTCATCGCGACCCCTGCGGGCGCCGCCCAGCAGGTGTGCGACCGCCTCGTGGCCGCGGGCGTCACGTCCATCCTGAACTTCGCGCCGACCGTGCTGACCGTCCCCGACGGCGTCGACGTACGCAAGGTCGACCTCTCCATCGAGCTGCAGATCCTCGCCTTCCACGAGCAGCGCAAGGCCGGCGAGGAGAGCGCCGCGGACGCCGCGGACGGCACAGCCACGCCCGCCGTCGCCAAGGACCACCGCAAGGGACCCGACGGGGACGTCCCCGCCGTGATGCCGGCATGAGTCTCCTCGTCGTAGGTCTCAGTCACCGCAGCGCTCCGGTGAGCGTGCTCGAGCGGGCCGCGCTCACCGTCGACGCGCAGGCCAGGCTGCTGCACGACACGGTGGCCGCCGAGCCCGCGGCCGAGGCGGCCGTGCTCGCGACCTGCAACCGCATCGAGCTGTACGCGGACGTGGACAAGTTCCACGCGGGTGTCGCCGAGCTGTCGACGCTGCTCGCCCTGCACAGCGGGGTCGGCCTGGAGGAGCTCACTCCTCATCTGTACGTGCACTACGAGGACCGGGCCGTCCACCACCTGTTCTCGGTGGCGTGCGGGCTCGACTCCATGGTCGTGGGCGAGGGGCAGATCCTCGGCCAGATCAAGGACGCGCTCGCGCGGGCGCAGGAGCTGCACACCGCGGGCCGACTCCTCAACGACCTCTTCCAGCAGGCCCTGCGCGTGGGCAAGCGGGCGCACTCGGAGACCGGCATCGACCGGGCCGGGCAGTCGCTCGTCACCTTCGGCCTGGAGCAGCTGGCCGGGCGCGAGCCCGTGCACGCCTGGGCCAAGGGCAAGCGCGCGCTGGTGATCGGCGCGGGCTCCATGTCCTCGCTGGCCGCGGCGACCCTCGCGCGGGCCGGGATCGACGAGGTCGTCGTCGCCAACCGCACCCTGGAGCGGGCCGAGCGGCTCGCCGACATCCTCACGGAGGGCGGCACGGGAGTCGCCGCCCGCGCCGTCCCGATGGACGACGTGGCCGAGGAACTGACACGTGCCGACGTGGCCGTCTCCTGCACCGGCGCGACGGGTCTCGTCCTCACGGCCGCGGACGTCACGGCGGCGCTCGCCGGGCGCGTCGGTGACGTACGAAGTGGCGTACGGGACGGGCATGACGGAGCGGTCTGCCGCGACGACGACTGTGTGATCGCGCCGCACACCGGCACGCCCGCGCAGCCCGCCGACGCGACGCCGGACACCGACGCCACGCCCGGCACCGGCACTCCCGGCGACGAGACCGCGTACGAGCAGCACGCCGCGCTGGTCGAGAACAGCCCCGCTGTGGGCGGCGGTTCGGTGCGGACGAGCCGGACGGCCGGTGCCGCCGTGGCACCCGTCGCCCGCGCCGCCGCGCTGTACCTGCTCGACCTCGCCATGCCCCGCGACATCGACGCCGCCGCGCACCGCCTCACCGGCGTCCGCCTGGTCGACATCGAGTCCCTCGCGGACGCGTCCGCCGACGCGCCGATGGCCGCCGACGTGGACGCCGTGCGCACGATCGTGTCCGACGAGGTCGCCGCGTTCGGCGCCGCGCAGCGGGCCGCGCACATCACGCCGACCGTCGTCGCGCTGCGCACCATGGCCGCCGGTGTCGTCAGCGGCGAGATGGCCCGGCTCGACGGCCGGCTGCCGGAGCTCGGCGACAAGGAGCGCGCGGAGATCACGCAGACCGTGCGCCGCGTCGTCGACAAGCTGCTGCACGCGCCGACGGTGCGGGTGAAGCAGCTCGCCAGCGAGCCCGGCGGCGCCGGATACGCCGACGCGCTGCGCACCCTTTTCGACCTCGACCCGGAGACGGTCGCCGCCGTCTCCCGGGCCGACCTGCTGAGCAACGCCGGGGGCAACGCCGGGGTCCAGCTCAACCAGCACCAAGAGAACGACGAACCCAAGCGAGGCCGCGCATGACCGAGAAGGCACTCAGACTCGGGACCAGGCGCAGCAAGCTGGCCATGGCCCAGTCCGGGCAGGTGGCGAGGAAGGTCACGGAGCTGACGGGGCGGCCCGTCGAGCTCGTCGAGATCACCACGTTCGGCGACACCTCGCGCGAGCACCTCGCCCAGATCGGCGGCACCGGTGTGTTCGTCACAGCGCTGCGCGACGCGCTGCTCGCCGGCGAGGTCGACTTCGCCGTGCACTCGCTGAAGGACCTGCCCACCGCGCAGCCGGCCGAGCTCACGCTCGCCGCCGTGCCGGAGCGGGAGGACCCGCGGGACGTACTGATCGCGCGCGACGGACTGACCTTCGCGGAGCTGGTGGCCGACGCCCCGCAGGGGCCCGCGCGCATCGGCACCGGCTCGCCGCGCCGCATGGCGCAGCTCAACGCCTACGCCCGCAACCACGGCAGCTCCATAGAGGCCGTGGCGATCCGCGGGAACATCGACACCCGCATCGGATACGTGCGCGACGGCAAGCTGGACGCCGTCGTGCTCGCCGCCGCGGGCCTCAACCGCGTCGGCCTGACCGACGAGGTGACCGACTTCCTGTCGGTCGACACCGTTCTGCCCGCCCCCGGCCAGGGGGCACTGGCGATCGAGTGCGCCGCGTCCAACGCGTCACTCGCCGCCGCGCTCGCCGAGCTCGACGACCCGTACACCCGGGCCGCCGTGACCGCCGAGCGATCCCTGCTCGCCGCCCTGGAGGCCGGCTGCAGCGCACCCGTGGGTGCGTTGGCCGACCTGCTGGCCGACGGGCAGATTGTCAAGGAAATGCGCCTGCGCGGCGTCGTCGGTGCCACCGACGGCTCGACGCTGGTGCAGCTGTCCACCACCGGTCCCGTGCCTGAATCGGAAGACCAGGCGATGGCGCTCGGGCGGGAACTCGCCGCCGAGATGCTCGCCAAGGGCGCGGCCGGTCTGATGGGGGAGCGAGCACTTTGAGCCCCACCTCGAACCTTCCCGGCCTTCCCGCACACGGGCACGTCACCTTTCTGGGTGCCGGACCCGGAGATCCGGGACTGCTGACTCTGCGCGCCGTCGAGGCGCTGGCCCGAGCGGATGTGCTGATCGCCGAGCCGGATGTTCTCGATGTCGTACGTGTGCATGCCCGAGGGGGTGTGGACACACCTCTCCCGCAGGCTGCTGACGGCACGTCAGCGAGCGTCGACGGGCCAACGGCCTCAGCCGCGGCCAATCTTGTCATGGAGGCCGCGCGGGGCGGCAGGCGGGTCGTGCGTGCGGTCAGCGGCGATCCGGGCCTGGACGCGTACGCGGCCGGGGAGATGCTCGCCTGCGCCGCCGAGGGCATCCCCTTCGAGGTGGTGCCGGGCATCGCGGCCGCGGTCGGTGTGCCCGCGTACGCGGGGGTGCCGCTGCGGGACGCGCAGGGCACGGACGTGCGGTTCGTCGACGCCCGTACCGCCTCCGAGCGGTGCTGGGGGGAGGTCGGCGCCTCCGACGGGACCGTGGTCGTCTCCACGTCCCTGGACTCGGTCGCGGCCGCCGCCGGTGAGCTGGTGTCCGCCGGGCGCAAGCCCGACACCCCGATGACGGTGACCATCGCCGGTACGACGACGCGCCAGCGCACCTGGACCGCGACGCTCGGCACCATCGCGCAGGTCCTCAAGCAGGCCAAGGTGCTGCCGTCGCCGGACGGCGGGCAGGCCGTCATAGCCGTGGTCGGTGAGCGCTCCGCCGCCGCCCAGCGCGACCAGCTCTCGTGGTTCGAGTCGAAGCCGCTGTTCGGCTGGCGGGTCCTCGTACCGCGCACCAAGGAGCAGGCGGCCTCGCTCTCCGACCAGCTTCGTTCGTACGGGGCCGTGCCGCACGAGGTGCCGACGATCGCCGTCGAGCCGCCGCGGACGCCGCAGCAGATGGAGCGCGCGGTCAAGGGGCTCGTCACCGGGCGGTACGAGTGGATCGCCTTCACGTCGGTGAACGCGGTCAAGGCCGTGCGGGAGAAGTTCGAGGAGTACGGGCTCGATGCCCGGGCCTTCGCCGGGATCAAGGTCGCGGCGGTGGGTGAGCAGACGGCTGCGGCTCTGGTTGCTTTTGGTGTGAAGCCTGACCTGGTGCCGAGCGGGGAGCAGTCCGCTGCCGGGCTGTTGGAGGACTGGCCTCCTTACGATCCTGTTTTCGATCCGATCGACCGGGTCTTCCTGCCTCGGGCCGACATCGCCACCGAGACGCTGGTCGCGGGCCTGATCGACCTCGGGTGGGAGGTCGACGACGTCACCGCCTACCGGACCGTGCGGGCGTCGCCGCCGCCGGCGGAGACGCGTGAGGCCATCAAGGGCGGCGGCTTCGACGCCGTGCTCTTCACTTCCTCCAGCACCGTGCGGAACCTGGTGGGCATCGCCGGTAAGCCGCACAACGTGACCGTGATCGCGTGTATCGGGCCTGCCACCGCGAAGACCGCGGAGGAGCACGGGCTGCGGGTGGACGTGATGGCTCCGGAGCCGTCGGTGCACAAGCTGGCCGCGGCCTTGGCGGAGTTCGGGGCGCAGCGGCGTGCTGCCGCGCTCGAGGCCGGGGATGCCGTTACTCGGCCCAGTGAGCGGCGGCCGGGGGCTCGTCGGCGGCGGGCTGCGGCGCCGTAGGGTTGGCGCTCCGGGGGCTGCCGCCCCCGGACCCCCGCTGTCGGCCTGAACGCCTCGTCCTCAAACGCCGGACGGGCTGAAACGCGCCGGGGCGGGCTGAAACGCGCGCCCGAAGGGCGAGGCGCGCAGCGCGATTTACCGTGAGGTGGATTCTGCAGTGAGTACGTACGGTTCGTTCCCCGGTTCGCGGCCCCGGCGCCTGCGTACCACCCCCGTCATGCGGCGCATGGTCGCCGAGACCCGGCTGCACCCCGCCGACCTGGTGCTGCCCGCCTTCGTGCGCGAAGGCATCGGCGCGCCGGTCGAGATCGGGGCCATGCCGGGGGTCTTCCAGCACACGCGGGACAGCCTGCGGAAGGCCGCCGTGGAGGCCGTCGAGGCGGGGGTCTCGGGGATCATGCTGTACGGGGTGCCGGAGGAGGCCAAGAAGGACGGCCTCGGCACCGCCGGCACCGACCCGGACGGGATCCTTCAGGTCGCGTTGCGCGATGTGCGGGCGGAGGTCGGGGACGACCTGATCATCATGTCCGACCTGTGCCTGGACGAGTTCACCGACCACGGGCACTGCGGCGTCCTCGACGAGCAGGGCCGGGTCGACAACGACGCGACCCTGGAGCGGTACGCGGAGATGGCGCAGGTCCAGGCGGACGCGGGCGCCCATGTGCTCGGCCCGAGCGGGATGATGGACGGCCAGATCGGCGTCGTCCGCGACGCGCTCGACCAGACCGGGCACGAGGACGTGGCGATGCTCGCGTACACCGCGAAGTATTCGTCGGCGTTCTACGGGCCCTTCCGGGAGGCCGTCGGATCGTCCCTGAAGGGTGACCGCAAGACGTACCAGCAGGACCCGGGCAACGCCCGGGAGGCCCTGCGGGAGCTGGCGCTCGACCTCGAAGAGGGCGCCGACATGGTGATGGTGAAGCCGGCCGGCCCCTACCTCGACATCCTGGCGCGCGTCGCCGAAGCGGCGGACGTGCCTGTGGCCGCGTACCAGATCAGCGGCGAGTACGCGATGATCGAGGCCGCGGCCGAGCGGGGCTGGATCGACCGCGACAAGGCGATCCTGGAGTCCCTGCTCGGCATCAAGCGGGCCGGGGCGCAGATGATCTTGACGTACTGGGCGACCGAGGTCGCGCGTCAGCTCTGATCCCGCAGACGCTCAGGCAGCGGTTGGAGTCACTTGACTTCAACCGCTGTTGAGGTTCCAGGGTGGGGGCATCGACTTGTTTCCCATGTCCGGGAGGACCAGATGCGTGCCGTCGTACTCCATGAATTCGGGCCCGCCGAGAATCTCTCGTACGAGACCGTGCCCGACCCGGAGCCCGGGCCCGGGCAGGTGCGGATTGCTGTGCGGGCCGCGGGGGTGCACTTCATCGAGACCGTGTTGCGGGCGGGGAACGCGGGGGAGCTGGCGCCGCCCGCGCCCGAGTTGCCGGCCATCTTCGGGGGGGAGGTGGCCGGGGTCGTCGACTCGGTGGGGGCGGGTGTGGGGCAGGAGTGGCTGGGGCGGTCCGTCGTGACCGCGTACGGCACGCCCGGTGGGTACGCGGAGTTGGCCGTCGCCGACGTCGGTCAGCTGCACGCGGTGCCCCGGGGGCTCGGCTTCGAGGCCGCCGTCGCCATGGTCGTCACCGGGACCACCGCCGTCGGACTGCTCGACATCGCCGAAATCACCCCGGACGACGTGGTGTTGGTGACGTCGGCCGCCGGGGGCGTGGGGCGGCTCGTCGTGCAGTACGCGTACGAGATGGGTGCGACGGTCGTGGGGGTGGCCGGTGGGCCCGCCAAGGTCGCGGCGGTGCGCAAGCTCGGGGGCGGGCGTGACGACGCGGGGCGTGGGGAGGTGATCGCCGTCGACTACCGCGAGGACGGGTGGGACGCCGAGGTGCGGGCCCGGGTCGGCGGGCGGCGCGTCACCGTCGTGCTGGACGGGGTGGGCGGCGAGCAGGCCGCCACCGCGTTCGGGCTGCTCGCCGACGGCGGGCGGTTCGTGTCGATCGGCGCCGCGTCCCAGGTGGAGTTCGCGCCGGGGGACGAGGTGCTCGCCGAGCGCGGCATCACGTACGTCAACGCGCTGCTGCGGCTCCTCGCCCGCCCCGAGGACCGGCCCGATCACGAGCGGAGGGCCCTCGCGGCCGGCGCCGAGGGGCAACTCGTCCCCGCCGTCCAGTCGTTCCCGCTGTCCCATGCCGCCGAGGTGCACGCGGCGATGGAGCGGCGGGAGACGACCGGCAAGGTGGTGCTCGTCCCGTGATGCCGTGGCGCCTGGGGCCGCTGCTGCCCTACGGGGTCTTGAGCAGGTCGACGAGCCGGGACAGGCCGTCGGCGCCGTACCCCTCGGCGACCGCGCGGTCCAGGAGCGGCTGCATCGCCCCGAACAGCAGGTCGCGCACGCCGTGTTCGGCGAAGGTGGTGGCCAGGTTCGGCACCGCCGCCTGATTCACCTCCAGGCTGGAGACGTCCGTGAGGTGCTGCCCGGAGTCGATGGCCTCGGCCGTGCCGGGCACGATCCCCTGGGTCATCGCGATTACCCAGTCCGTCAGGAGCGGCGCGAAGTCCTTCGCGGGCACGCCCGCGCTGCCGATCAGCGCGTACGCCTGGGCGACGCCGATGCCCATGCCGTACATGCCGGTCAGCAGGGCCAGGTCCCACAGGGCGGCGAGGCCCGCGTCCGTGCCGACCCACTTGGTGTCGGCCAGCGCGGCGAGCGTCTCGCGGTGCGTCGCGTACGCCGCCTCGTCGCCGCTGTAGAGGATGTACGCGCCCGGGCCCGCGATCATCTGCGGTACGGCCATGATGCCGCCGTCGATGTAGGCGATGCCGTGCTCCTGCGCCCAGGCCGCCAACTCCCGGGCCTGGGACGGCGTTCCGTTGGTGAGGTTCACCAGGGTGCGGCCGCGCAGCTCCGCGGCGAGCGGCGCGAACAGCTCGCGCACGTTGTCGTTCGTCGTCAGGCAGGCGATCACGAGCGGGCTCGCGGCGACCCCGGCCGCGGGGGTTTCGGCCGGGGTCGCGCCCTGCGCGACGAGCGGTCCGGTCTTCGCCACGGTGCGGTTCCAGACCGTCGTCGGGTGGCCCGCCTTCAGCAGCGCGGCGGCCAGGGCGGAGCCCATCATGCCGAGGCCGAAGACGGAGACGGGGTGGGCGGCGGGCGAGAAGTCGGTGGCGGGCACGGCGGGGCTCCTTCGAGGATGAGGATGAGGAAGGGGGGTTCCGGGGAACACCTTGATCCTCGCCGTGCCCGAACTGACCGACAAGTACCGACTAATTAGTGGGGTACTTACGAACAGGTAAGCATGTGGGCCGTCCGCGCGCCGACTACCAGGCGAGGGCGGCCGCGGCGTTCGGCTGCCAGTACGTGACCTGCGCCGAACTGTCCACGTACACGCCCTCACCGGGCAGCTGGGCGGTCTTCAGGTTGCCCACGCTGCCGTTGGCCGCGCGGTTGGCGAACAGCACGCCGAGGTCGCGGGCCGTGTGGCCGTCCGAGCCCTCCGGGGTCGACGTGGTGATGCCCGCGTACGCCGACTGGCCGGGCTCCAGCGTGACGACCGCCTGCGGCACGCTGTCCTCGTTCCACTGGACCGGGGCCTGCGCCTCCTCGTGGAAGCGGAGGTACGGCGCGTTGTACGCGAAGCACGTCTTGCCGCTGGTGTTGGTGGCCTTCAGCAGGAGGTGGTTGAGCGGCCTTTCGACGTTCTTCACGGTCAGCTTGACCTTCGAGGAGGTGCAGGCCGAGGGGGCGGCGGCCTGGGCGGTGCCTGCGGAGACCGTCGCGGTCAGGGCCGCGGTGGCCAGGGCGAGGGCGGCGGTGGCGAAGGCGCGGGGCTTGATGCGCATGGTGGTGTCTTCCTGTCTTGTGTGTGGGACTGTCCTGCGTGTGGGAATGCGGGTCGTCGGCAGGTGCCGGGTCAGGAGAGGAGCGCCGTCGCCGAGTCGGACTGCCAGTAGCTGACGCGCAGCGAGTCGTCGATGTGCACGCCGCGTGCCTGGAGCGCCGCGTCGGCCATCCGGTCGCTGCCCTGGAAGCCGATCTGGAGGCTCGTGGCGGTGCGGCCCTCGCCGCCGGCGCCGTCGCCGGCGGACAGGATCGCGGCCGCGTACCCCTTGCCGCCGGGCTTCAGCGACGTCACCGCCTGCGGCTTGCTGTCCTCGATCACCGGCGGCACGGACTGGGCGCCCTCGAACTTGAGGATCGGGTGGCCCGGCAGGTCGCACATCTTGGAGCCGGTGTTGGTGACGGTGATCAGCATGTGGTTCAGCGGGCGGGAGACCGGTGCGGCCGTGATCGAGGTGTTGTCGGCGGTGCACGGGACGCGGTTCTCGGGGGCGTCGGGGTCGGAGCCGTCGGCGGTGCCGGTGCCCGAGGTCGTGCCCTTGCCGCCGCCGGAGCCGGAGCCGGTGCCGCTGCCGCCGGTGTCGCCGCCCGTCCCCTGGGACTTCGTGCGTTCGCCGCTCGGGGTCGCGTCACCGGTTCCGGACGATGTGCCTCCGGCGCCCTCGCCGGACGGGCCTTGCGAGGGCTTCGCCGCGCCTTCGTCGCGCACCTTGTCCTCGGATCCGCACGCCGTCAGGGACAGCGCGGCGAGGGCGACGGTGGCGGCGGCGAGCATGCGGGTACGCATGGGTGATCCCCTTCGAAGGGTCGGTGGGTGAGAGAGATGACGCGGGGGTGAAGCGAGCCGCCTGGCTATGGGCCCCGGTCGGCGTGCTTGGATGACAGAAGCTTGTACGCCGCTCTGTCCCGAGGGCCAGCGCGGCCGGGGAGTGCGGGACGCTGGAATGGTCGTACCGGCTCTGACCTGGGGGAATGGGCGTCACCTGGAACGGTCGCGCGGGACGGAGGAACGGTGGGAGCCGAGGGGTTCGCCGAGCTGCTGAAGGAGCTCAAAGAGCGGTCGGGGCTCAGTTACGGGGTGTTGGCCAAGCGGTTGCACGTGAGTACGTCGACGTTGCACCGCTATGTGAACGGCACTGCTGTGCCGGTGGAGTTCGCCCCCGTGGAGCGGTTGGGTCGCCTGTGCAAGGCGTCGCCCGCGGAGCTGATGGAGCTTCACCGCAGGTGGATCGTCGCGGACGCGGCTCGGGGGCGGCGGCCTGAGGGGCCGGAGGCGGATGTTCCCGTAGCGGAAGCGGAGTTGACGCCTGAGTCCGGTGACCCTGGGCCTGCGCCCGAGCGAGAGCCGGGGCCGGAGCCGGAGCCGGAGCAGGGGCAGGGGCAGGAGCCGGAGCAGGAGCCGGAGCCCGAGCAGGGAGCGCGAGGCGGCCCCGGTGAGGCTGAGGCCGAAGCGTTTCTCTTGGCCGGAGGGCCGGTTCGGCGGTCGCGGCCCAAGCGGCGGCAGCTCGTCGTGTTCGCCGCTGTCGGCGCCGTGCTCGCCCTCGGGGGCACCGCCCTGGCCTTGCAGGCCGCGTCCGACGGAGCGTCCGGCGACGGCAGGAACAAGAAGGCGGCCGTCGACGGCGGCCCGTCCACCGGGAACGAGGCCACCGAGGACGGCAAGGGCAAGCAGAGCCCGTCGGCCAAGTCCTCCCCGGGGCACGAGCCCGGCAAGGGGAAGGACGCGCGCGGCGGCGGCGAAGGCGGCGGCGACGGGAAGACCGGCGGAGGCAAGGGGCGTACGGGCAAAGGCGGTTCGGCGCCCGCCGGACCCTCCGGCGCCGGGGCCACCGGCGACGGCCCCGCGTCCGGCGCGGCGCCCCTGACCGTGTCCACCCGGCCGCACTACTGGTACGACCCCTGCGGCCAGCCCTACCTCGTCGCCCGGGAGCCGGGCCGTCTCTCGCCGCCCCCGAACGAGCAGGACGCCCCCGGCTGGGTGGCCGCGAACGGCGCGGTCCCCGCGGGGCGGCAGACCGTGAAGCTGACCGTCCAGGGCACGGGTGACGACACCGTCGTCCTGGAGTCGCTCAACATCCGTGTCGCCGGCAGCGGCGCGCCGCTCAAGCGGAACAGCTACGAGATGGGGTACGTCGGCGTCGGCTGCGGCGGCAACGTGCCCAAGCACTCCTTCGACGTGAACCTCGACGCGTCGGTCCCGCGCCTGACCCCCAAGTCCGGGGAGACCACGTTCCCCTACAAGGTGAGCGAGGGCGACCCCGAGGCGTTCTTCGTCGACGCGGACGTCAAGGCGCACGACGTGAGCTGGTACCTGGAGCTGGAGTGGTCCAGCGGCGAACGGCACGGCACCGTCCGCATCGACGACTCGGGCAGGCCGTTCCGCACCAGCGGTGACCGGGGCAACCCCACGTACGGGTTCTCGCTCGACAGCAAAAGGTGGGTCGCGATCGAGCGCAATCCGAACGGGAGCGAGGAAGAGGTGCGGTAGCCCCCGGTCCGCGGTCCGTGTCGCGGGTCCGTATCGCGGAACGTCTGTTGGAGGCGGCATCCGGGTGTCTACCCTGCCGGGGACCCACGGAGGGAAGGGAACCCCGATGACCGTCACCAGCAGCGCCCCCGCCGATGCCCCCACGCCGCCGCTCGCCGCGCGCAGCGCCGCCGTCGGGGGCTCGCCGGTACGGGACATCCTCGCGGTCACCGCGCGGCCCGAGGTCATCAATTTCGCGGGCGGGCTGCCCGCGCCCGAGTTCTTCGACGCGAAGGGCGTGGCCGCGGCGTACGCGGCCGTGCTCGCCGAAGAGCCGGGGCGGGCGCTGCAGTACTCCACGACCGAGGGCGAGCCCGTGCTGCGGGCGGCCGTCGCGCGGCGGTACACGGACCGCGGCCTCGCCACCGGCGCCGACGACGTGCTCGTCACCACCGGGTCGCAGCAGGCCCTGTCGCTGCTCGCCACCGCGCTCGTCGAGCCCGGCGACACCGTCCTCGTCGAGAACCCCTGCTACCTGGCCGCGCTCCAGGTGTTCGCCTTCGCGGGCGCGCGGGTCGTGCCCGTGCCGGGCGACGCCGAGGGGGTCGACCCGGACGCCCTGGACGCGCTCGTCGCCGAGCACCGGGCCAAGCTGCTCTACACCGTGCCCACGTTCCAGAACCCGACCGGGCGGACCATGCCCGCCGGGCGGCGGGCCGCCGTCGCCGCCGTGGCCGCGCGGCGCGGGCTGTGGATCGTCGAGGACGATCCGTACGGGGAGCTGCGGTTCGAGGGGGAGCGGGTGCCGTGGATCGCCTCGTACCCCGGGGCCGGGGACCGGACCGTGGTGCTCGGGAGCTTCTCCAAGGTGATGGCGCCGGGGCTGCGGCTCGGGTGGCTGCGGGCTCCTGCCGCCCTGCGGCGGGCCTGCGCGATCGCCAAGCAGGCCGCCGACCTGCACACTCCTACCGTCAACCAGCTTGCCGCCGCCTGGTATCTGGAGCACTTCGATCTGGATGCCCATGTGGCGCGGGTCGCCGGGGTGTACCGGGAGCGGCGGGACGCGATGCTCGCGGGGCTTCCCGGGGCGTTGCCCGCGGGGTCCACCTGGAATCGGCCCGAGGGCGGGATGTTTCTTTGGGTGCGGTTGCCCTCCGGGTACGACGCGACTGCGTCGCTGCCGGGGGTTGTCGCGCAGGATGTTGCTTACGTTCCTGGGGCGCCGTTCTATGGCGGTGCGCCGGAGGCTGAGACTCTGCGGTTGTGCTTCGTGACCCAGACGCCCGATGAGATCGCCGAAGGGCTGCGCAGGCTTCGGCTGGGGCTGTCGTAACGGGTGCCGTCGGACTGGGCTGCTTTTAAGGGTCGGGATCCGCCCTGCGGCACGACTGCCCACAGCGGGGACCGGGGCGGGACCGGGGAGGCGCCGAGAGGCGCCTCCCCGAGGCGGCTACAGGCGGCCCGGCGTCCTGATGCCCAGGAGCGCCATGCCCTGGTGCAGCGTGCGGCCCGTCAGGTCGACCAGGAACAGGCGGTTCTCGACGACCTCCGTCGGGTTCTCGTCGCTGAGCACCTGGCACTGGTCGTAGAACTTCGTGAGGTGCGTGGCCAGTTCGTACAGGTACGACGCCAGCTTGTGCGGCGCGTACTCCTCGGCGACCTCGGCGAGGGTCTCCGCGAACTGGTCCAGGTGCAGGCCGAGGGCGCGCTCGGCCGGGGCGAGGCCGAGCTCCGGGTGGGCCGCGGGCCGGGCGTCGCCCGCCTTGCGCAGGATGGACTGGATGCGGGCGTACGCGTACTGGAGATAGACCGACGTGTTGCCGTGCAGCGAGACCATCTGGTCCAGGTCGAACTTGTAGTCCCGCACCGCCGACGTCGACAGGTCCGCGTACTTCACGGCGCCGATGCCGACCTGCCGGCCGTTGTCGACGATCTCCTCCTCGGTGAGGCCCACCTTCTCGGCCTTCTCCCGCACGACGGCCGTGGCCCGCTCGATCGCCTCGTCCAGGAGGTCGATGAGGCGGACCGTCTCGCCCTCACGGGTCTTGAACGGCTTGCCGTCCTTGCCGAGGACCGTGCCGAACGCGAGCTGCACCGCCTTGACGTCGTCGGTCAGCCAGCCCGCCTTGCGCGCGGTCTCGAAGACCATCTTGAAGTGCAGGGACTGGCGTGCGTCGACCACGTACAGAAGGGTGTCGGCCTTGAGGTTGAAGACGCGGTCGCGGATCGCCGAGAGGTCGGTGGCCGCGTACCCGAAGCCGCCGTCGGACTTCTGGACGATCAGCGGGACCGGGTTGCCGTCGGGGCCCTTCACGTCGTCGAAGAAGACGCACAGCGCGCCCTCGGAGCGGACGGCGACGCCCGACTCCTCCAGGAGGCGGCAGGTCTCGGCCAGCATGTCGTTGTAGCCGGACTCGCCGACGATGTCCTCGTCGTGGATCTCGACGTCCAGCTTGTCGAAGACCGAGTAGAAGTAGATCTTCGACTCGTCGACGAACCGCTGCCAGAGCGCGAGGGTCTCCTCGTCGCCCGCCTGGAGGTCCACGACCCGGCGCCGGGCGCGGGTCTTGAACTCCTCGTCGGAGTCGAAGAGCACTCGGGCGGCCTTGTAGATGCGGTTGAGGTTGGACATCGCCTCCTCGCCCGCGGCCTCGCCCTCGGCGGCCTCCTTGTGGTCCAGCTCGTGCGGGTGCTCCAGGAGGTACTGGATGAGCATGCCGAACTGGGTGCCCCAGTCGCCGATGTGGTGGCGGCTGACGATCTTCTCGCCGGTGAATTCGAGGATCCGCTTGACGGCGTTGCCGATCACCGAGTTCCGCAGGTGGCCGACGTGCATCTCCTTGGCCACGTTCGGCTGCGCCCAGTCGATCACCGTGGTGCCGGGCGCGTCGGCGAACGGCACGCCCAGGCGGTCGGTGTCGGCGGCGCGGGCGGCGAGGGTCTCGACGATGGCCCGGTCCGTGACCGTGATGTTCAGGAAGCCGGGTCCGGACACCTCGACGTCCCCGAGCAGCTCCGGGGCGTCGATCGAGCCGACGACCTTCGTGGCCAGCTCGCGCGGGTTGGCCTTGGCCTTCTTCGCGAGCGCGAGGATGCCGTTGGCCTGGAAGTCGGCCCGGTCGCTGCGTCGCAGCAGCGGGTCCGCGGGGGCGGCCTCCGGCAGGGCTGCCGAGAGGGCGTCCGCGAGACGCTGGTGGACGGATGCGCTGAGGGACGTGACCGGGGCCATGGGCTTCCGTTCTGCTTTATTGGCGTGCATCAGGGTGAGCGTCAAGTGTCCCATGGGGAGGGACACCGGTTCGCCTGGATAACCGGGGCCCCGGACGGGGCCCCGGAACGCAACCCGCGACCGGGTCCCGCCGTCTGGGAGAATGGCTTACGCCAGATTCCCTGAATCCCGAGGAAACAAGAGGACGTGCCGATCGTGGCTCAGAGCACCGATACCACCGACTGGGTCTCCCGCTACGCGGACGAGGTCATCGCCGAGTCGGAGCGTCGTGCCCCGGGCAAACCGGTCGTCGTCGCGTCCGGCCTCTCCCCCTCCGGCCCCATTCACCTGGGCAACCTCCGCGAGGTCATGACCCCGCACCTCGTCGCCGACGAGATCCGCCGCCGGGGGCACGAGGTCCGGCACCTGATCTCCTGGGACGACTACGACCGGTACCGCAAGGTCCCGGCCGGCGTCCCCGGCGTCGACGAGTCCTGGGCCGAGCACATCGGCAGGCCGCTGACCTCCGTGCCCGCGCCCGCCGGGTCCGCGTACCCGAACTGGGCCGAGCACTTCAAGGCCGCGATGGCCGAGTCGCTCGCCGAGCTCGGCGTGGAGTACGACGGGATCAGCCAGACCGAGCAGTACACGTCGGGGGCGTACCGCGCGCAGATCCTGCACGCGATGAAGCACCGCGGCGACATCGACGCCATCCTCGACCAGTACCGCACGAAGAAGGACCCGGCCAAGGCCAAGGGTAAGCAGCAGCAGAAGCCCGTCGACGAGGCCGAGCTGGAGGCCGCCGAGGGCTCCGGCGCCGCGACCGAGGACGACGGCAGCGGCTTCCGCGGGTACTTCCCGTACAAGCCCTACTGCGGGCAGTGCGGCAAGGACCTCACCACCGTCACCTCCTACGACGACGAGTCGACGGAGCTCGCCTACGCGTGCACGGCGTGCGGCTTCGAGGAGATCGTGCGGCTGAGCGAGTTCAACCGCGGCAAGCTGGTCTGGAAGGTCGACTGGCCGATGCGCTGGGCCTACGAGGGCGTGATCTTCGAGCCCAGCGGCGTGGACCACTCCTCGCCCGGTTCGTCGTTCGTCGTCGGCGGGCAGATCGTCCGGCAGATCTTCGACGGCGCCCAGCCCATCGGCCCGATGTACGCCTTTGTCGGCATCAGCGGCATGGCCAAGATGTCCTCCTCGCGCGGCGGCGTGCCCACGCCCGCCGACGCGCTGAAGATCATGGAAGCGCCGCTGCTCCGCTGGCTGTACGCCCGCCGCAAGCCCAACCAGTCCTTCAAGATCGCCTTCGACCAGGAGATCCAGCGGCTGTACGACGAGTGGGACAAGCTCGCCGCGAAGGTCGCCGACGGGACGGTGCTGCCCGCCGACGCGGCGGCGTACGCGCGCGCCGTGGGCACCGCCGCGGGGCCGCTGCCGACGACGCCGCGGCCGATGCCGTACCGCACGCTGGCCTCCGTCGCCGACATCACCGCCGGCGCCGAGGACCAGACGCTGCGGATCCTGTCCGAGCTCGACCCGAGCGACCCGCTCGCCTCCCTCGACGAGGTGCGGCCGCGGCTCGACCGGGCCGAGGCGTGGATCAACACGCAGGTGCCCGCCGACCAGCGCACGATCGTCCGCGAGACGCCGGACGCCGAGCTCCTGTCGTCCCTCGACGACGAGAGCCGCGAGTCGCTCCGGCTGCTCCTGGACGGGCTGGACTCCCACTGGTCCCTGGACGGCCTGACCCACCTCGTGTACGGCGTCCCGAAGGTCCGCGCCGGCTTCTCCGCCGACGCCGGGCCCAAGGAGCTCCCGCCGGAGATCAAGACGGCCCAGCGGACCTTCTTCGCCCTCCTGTACCACCTGCTGGTCGGGCGCGACACGGGTCCGCGGCTGCCCACGCTGCTCCTCGCCGTGGGGGCGGAGCGGGTGCGCAAGCTGCTCGGCGCCTAGTGACTCGTCTGCGCCCCGCCGTGGTCGGAGCGGTGGCCCTCGCCGTCGCGCTGACCGCCGCTCCGGGCGCCGCGGCGGGGCCGGGCGACAACGGCGAACTGGTCGTGTCGCCCGGCGCGGTACGCCCCGGCGAGTGGGTCCGGCTGTCCGTGCTGAACACGGAACTCGACGACCGCAACGCGGTCGTCGAGTCCGAGGCGTTCGCGGGCACGGTGAAACTCGAAAGCCCCGGCAAGGTCGCCTGGAAGGGCCGCGCACAGGTCCGCTGTGACGCCGGACCCGGCACCTACGCCGTCCGCTTCACCGAGTCCATCCCGCCCGACGACACGTACGGCGGCAAGGTGAGGGTCGAGGCGGGCGGCCCCGCCGAGGGTTCCGGGTGTGCGGGGAAGGCCGGTGACGAGGCCGGTTCCGACGGGGTGGGCGGAACAATCATCGGCCTCGCCACCGGAGCTTGCGTGGCCGTCGCCGCGGGCGCCTTCTTCGTCGTACGACGCGGACGCCGCGCCTAGTCCGTCGTACGACGGAGGGCGCCGGGTCTAGACGGCGACGGGTGCCCTCTGCGGAACGGAGGCGGCGGCGTCGTCGTCCTCCTGCTCCCGCTCCGCGCCGCGGTACGTGCCCGTGGCGCCGGGGGCGAAGATGTCGAGCACGGCGACCAAGGGGTGTTCGCCGTCCGTGAGGCGCGGCAGCGGCACGTGCGCCAGGGCGGCCATCAGGGGTGCACGACCTTGCCGTCGGCCGCGTACCGGCGCAGACACTCCTCCGCGAAGCCGAGCGCCCGCAGGTGGTAGGCGCGTGCCGCCCAGCCGAGGCTGATGTTGTGGCCCGCGTCGGGCTGGTGGTCGATCAGGACCCGGGGCGCCGCGGCCAGCCGGTTCCGCAGCCGCGTGAGTGCCTCGTGGTCGCGGCGCCACCACGCCTCGTGCTCGGCGAAGGTGAACCGGACCGGAACGCGTACCCGCTCCGC
The DNA here is from genome assembly GCF_000414115.1 of Streptomyces aurantiacus JA 4570. Lineage (GTDB taxonomy): Bacteria > Actinomycetota > Actinomycetes > Streptomycetales > Streptomycetaceae > Streptomyces > Streptomyces aurantiacus_A. Next base: position 14,303 of record NZ_AOPZ01000074.1, on the reverse strand, counting down.
GAGCGCGGGGAACACCGTCGGCCAGTGGGCGGCGTCCGCCAGCTCGCGCACCGGGGCCGGGGCGACGACATCGATGCTGGACTGGAACGTCCCCGGCGGATACAGCCGCAGGGGGCCCCAGTTGAGCTTCCAGCTGCCGGCGCGGGTGGCCGGTGCGCCGGGGGCGGCCAGGTACTCGGCCCCGCAGCCGGACAGGTCGAGGCCGAGGAGGCCGGGGACCGTGCCGTCGGCCGCGATCCGCAACGCGGGCTTGCAGCCGAAGGAGTGCCCCATCAGGAAGATCCCCGCGCCTGTCTCGTGCCGCGCGAGCAGCCCGCGCAGCGCCGCCGCCAGGGTGTCGGCCTGCGCCGCGACCCCCTGGCCGTGGGGGAGCCGGCCCGCCGAATCGCCGTATCCGGGGCGGTCGACGGCCACGGCCGTGAAGCCCAGTTCCGCGGCGAGCGTCAGGAGCGAGGTCTCCGGGTGCGCGGGCCCGTCGAAGTACCCGGCGCTCATCCCCGCCCCGTGCAGCGCGACGACCGTGGCCCTCGGCGGGACGTGCGCCGGGCGGGCGAGCCGGGCGGACAGCGTGACGCCGTCCGCGTCCAGCGTGAGGTGGCGTCGGTCGATCCGGGGGTCGGCCGACCGCCCCGTGAAGGGGGCAACGGGTGCCGTGGTCATGACCGGCCTGCCCCGGCGAGCCCTTCCGCGTACGTCTTCGCGATGCCGAGCGTCGCCATGCTGTTGGTGCTGAGCGCGGTGCGTACGTACGCGATCGCGTCCTGCACCGTCGCGTCCGCGCCGAGCACCTTGGCGATGTTGCCGGTGTCGACCGTGAAGGTGTGCTGCGAGGAGGCCGCGACACCGTCGTCGTTCGGCGTGAACGTCCAGTACCCCGTGTGCAGCGTGATCAGCGCGGGCAGCGTCGTCTGCTTGTACGCGATCCGGTGCGGGGCGAGGCCAACCCGGTGCGACTTCGTGGTGTGGGTGCTGCCGTCCTTGGACAGCGTGTCCATCTCCAGGGTCTGCAGCCCCGGCACCGGCTCGTCCAGGCGCACCGTCATCACGTGGGGCAGCCGCTCGGACCACAGGTCGGCTTCCCAGATGAAGTCGTACACGTCCTGGGCGGCCCCCTTGATCTGCACCGTGTCCTCGAAGGAGCACGTCAGTTCGTCGGTGGCCCCGTCCCCGTCCCCGTCCCGCGACTCGGCGAGTGCCTTCAAAGAGTCGAGTTCGGAGCGGGAGTTGCGGTCCACGACCTCTTCGAGCCAGGTCAGGCCCTCGTCGTCGGTCGCCCGGAAGTCGTGGCCAAGGCGCAGCAGGGTCTCTCCCGAGGGGAGCGCCTCGACCTGCCAGGTTCCCCCCATGGCGGCGACGGGGGGCGTGCTGACCTCCTGCCGGAAGTCGATGCGGAGCCGGTCCGGGTCCAGGGTGCGGCGCGAGGTCCAGTTCTTGACGGTGTCGCCGGCCGTCGCCCAGATGCGGATGCGCTCCTCGCGCCCGGTGCGCTCCACATGGTCGACGTAGATGTTCGGAGGAAACAGCTGGGGCCAGTTCTCCGCGTGCGCCAGCAGCCGGTAGACGCTCTCGGCCGGTGCCGCGATCTTGATCTCGTGCTCGGATGTACGCAGTTCGGACGGCATGGGGATCCTCGGGTAGGAACGGGCGTGGTGCGGTCAGAAGTTGCCGAGGCCACCACAGACGTTCAGGGCCTGGGAGGTGATGGACGCCGCCGTGTCGGAGGCCAGATAGCCCACGAGCCCGGCCACTTCCTCGGGGGTCGAGTAGCGGCCCAGCGGGATCTTGGCCTGGAACTTCTCCAGAATGGCGCTCTCGGGGGCGCCGGAGAGGCGGGAGTAGTTCTGCCGTACGCGCTCGGCCATCGGCGTCTCGACATAGCCGGGGCAGACGGCGTTGACGGTGATGCCGGTGGGCGCCAGCTCGTTGCCCAGCGCCTTGGTGAAGCCGACGACGCCGTGCTTGGAGGCGGAGTACGGCGCCCCGAGCACCACGCCCTGCTTGCCGGCGGTGGAGGCGATGTTGATGACGCGGCCCCAGCTCCGCTCCCGCAGGCCGCCCGTGGTGAGGACCTCCCGGGTCAGCCGGAACACGCTGTTGAGGTTGGTGTCGATGATGTCGTTCCACAGGTCGTCGGCGATGTCGGCCGTCACGCCGCCGCCGCTGATGCCCGCGTTGTTGACGAGGATGTCGACCCTGCCGAACCGGTCGACGGCGGCCTGGACGTAGGCGCGTATCGAGTCCGTCGACCGCACGTCGAGGACCGTGCCGTCCACGTCGAGCTGCTCCTCCTGAAGCTGCTTGACCGTGGTCAGCACCTTGTCCTCGGTACGCGAACCGATGAACACCCGGTGGCCCTGCCCGGCCAGCAGCCGGGCCACGGCCAGGCCGATTCCGCTGGTGGCGCCGGTCACCAGAGCGACGCGCTGCTCCTGCTGTGTCATGTCTCCCCTTCTCGGGTCCTGCTGTCTTCGGATCTTGTGCGGCTGGGTGGTGGCCGGGTGTGGCCGGGTGCGGCCGGGTGCGGCCGTGCTCAGGCGGCCGCGACCGTGAGGTGCCCGGTGACGGCGGCGATGAAGGCGCGCGGCGTCGTGGCCTCGCCGACGACGGACTCGTCCAGCTCGATGCCGTACTCGCGCTCGATCCGGCTGGAGGTCTCCAGGAGCGCGAGCGAGTCGTAGCCGATGTCGGTGAACTCGGTGTCGAGGACGTCGCCGTCGAGACCGTCGCCCTCGGGGGCGCCGGAGCCTTCGAGGAGGATCCGCTTGAGGTCGTCGAGGGTGAAGGTGGAGCGGGACATGAGGGTCCTGCCTTTCATGGAGGTGGGGTCGGGGTGCGGGGTTCGTGCCGGGAGCGGCGGGCTCAGGAACGTACGACCATCGCCGAGTTGAAGCCGCCGTGGCCGCGGGCGAGGACGAGCGCCGTGCGCACGTCGGCGGCGCGCGGCTGCGAGACCACCAGGTCGAGGCCGTACCGTTCGGCGGGCTCCGTGTGGACGGTCGGCGGGATCAGGCCCTCCTCCATCGCGAGGAAGGCGGTGGCGAGGTCGAGGGCGGCCCCGCCCGCGTACAGGCGGCCGGTCATCGTCTTGGGCGCGGTGACCGGGACGCCCCGCTCGCCGAACACCTCGACGAGGGCCTCGGCCTCGATCCGGTCGAGCTCGGGCTCGGCCGCGCCGTCCGCGAAGACCACGTCCACGTCCGATGCCGCCAGGCCGGCGTCGGCGAGGGCGAGTTCGACGGCCTTGCGGAGGCCCGGCTCGCGCCCGTCGAACGTGGCGGCGTATCCGGCGATCTCGCCGTACACCTCGGCTCCGCGGGCGTGGGCGGAGTCGGCGGACTCCAGGATGAGCAGGGCGCCGCCCTCACCGGGCACATGGCCGGCCGCGCGGTCGTCGAAGGGGAGGTAGGCGCGGCTGGGTTCCTCCTCGGTGCTCAGCCGGCCGCTGGTGCCCAGACCCACCCAGCCCCAGGAGCACAGCAGCGCGTCCACGGCGCCCGCCACCACCAGGGAGGTGCCCTTGCGGATCTGACGGCGGGCCTGCGCCACCGCGTCGAGGCCGCCGGCCTGGTCGGTGACGACGACGCCGCTGGGGCCCTTCATCCCGTTGCGGATGGAGATCTGGCCGGTGTTGACCGCGTAGAACCAGGCGAACGACTGGTACGCGCTGACGTACTCCCCGCCCTTGCTCCACAGGCTCTTGAGCTCGTTCTGGCTGAACTCGAATCCGCCGGCCGAGCTGGCGGTGATCACGCCCATGTCGAAGGCGGGCAGCTCGGCGGGGTTCACACCGGCGTCGGCGAGCGCCCAGTCTGCCGCGACCAGCGAGAGCCGGGTGACCTGGTCGGTCTGCGGCATCAGGCGGCTGGGCAGATGCTCCTCGGCCGCGAAGCCGCTGATCTCCCCGGCCAGCTTCGCCGGGTACGGCGTCGCGTCGAAGCGGGTGAGCGGGCCGATGGCGCTCTTGCCGACCCGGCTCGCGCTCCAATGGCCCTGCGTACCGAGCCCGTTGGGCGAGACGACGCCCAGTCCGGTCACCACCACAGAGGAGGCCGTCATGCCGCGTTCCTTTCGGGTTGGGCCAGCACCATCGCGCTCTGGAACCCGCCGAAGCCGCTGCCGACCGTGAGGACGGCGTCGACGATCTGCTCGCGTGCGTTCAGGGGGACGTAGTCGAGGTCGCACTGGGGGTCGGGGGTGTGCAGATTCGCCGTCGGCGGGACCACGTCGTGCTGGATCGCCAGGATCGACGCCGCGATCTCGATCGAGCCGATCGCGCCGAGTGAGTGGCCCACCATGGACTTGATGGAGCTCACGGGGGTGCGGTACGCGTGCTCGCCGAGGCTGCGCTTGAAGGCGGCGGTCTCGTGCCGGTCGTTCTGCTTGGTGCCCGAGCCGTGCGCGTTGATGTAGTCGATCGCGGTCGGGTTCATCCGGGCCTCGTCGAGCGCCACCGTGATGGCCTCGGCCATCTCGGCGCCGTCGGGGCGCAATCCCGTCATGTGGTACGCGTTGCTGCGTGTCGCGTAGCCCGCGATCTCCGCGTAGATCCGCGCGCCCCGGCGGCGCGCGCTCTCCAGCTCCTCGAGGACGAACACCGCCGTGCCCTCACCGAGTACGAAGCCGTTGCGGGTGTCGTCGAACGGCCGGGAGGCGTGCTCCGGGTCGTCGTGACGAGGCGTGGTCGCCTTGATCGCGTCGAAGCAGGCCATCGTGATCGGCGAGATCGGCGCGTCGGTGGCGCCGGCGACCATGACGTCCGCCGTGCCTTCCCTGATCAGCTCGACGGCGTACCCGACCGAGTCGAGGCCGGACGTGCACCCCGCCGACACCACGCTGCTCGGCCCCTGCGCGCCCACGAGCCGGGCGACCTCGGTGGCGAAGGAGCTCGGCACGAAGTAGTTGTAGAAGAAGGGGTCGGCGTAGGTGTGGTCGACCAGATCGAGCCGGCCCGCGTCGCTGACGACGCGGTAGTCCTCGTCGAGGCTCATCGTGGCGCCGACCGCGCTGCCGATGGTGACACCGATCCGGTAGGGGTCCAGGGTGTCCGTGTCGAGGCCGCTGTCCGCGACGGCACCGCGCGCCGCGACCACCGCGAACTGCGCGGCACGGTCCATGCGCCGCACTTCCTGCGGGGTGAGGCCGTGCGCGTACGGATCGAAGTCGATCTCCGCGGCCACGCGCGAGCGGAACTGGGCGGGGTCGAAGAAGGTGATGCCCCGGGTGGCCGTGCGGCCTTCGCTCAGCAGGGACCAGAAGTTGTCGGTGCCCACACCGCCGGGGGCCAGCACCTCCATCCCGGTGACGACCACGCGACGGCCGCTCATGCGGCGACCTGCCAGGTGTAGAAGCGCTGCGCCATGGCGTCGGAGGGCGAGCGCCACGTCTCCGGGTCGAAGACGTGGATGTAGGGCAGCAGGTCCTTCTGGATCTGCACGAAGCGCGGGTCGGACTTCGCCTGCTCGATCAGCCGGCCGCCGTTGTCGGACTCGAAGTCCTGGATGTGGAAGTAGAGCCCGTTGTACGCGAACAGCTGGCGGCGCCGGGTGCCCATGGTGTGCGGCAGCTCGGTGCCGCTGTCGAAGTCCCCGAACAGCTTGGCGACGGTGCCGATGTCGGCGGGGTCGAGGCGGGCCACGATCATGGTGCTGTACATCCGGTGCTCGTCGGTCACCGGCTGTCCGTGCCACTCGTAGAACCGCGTCGCGACCAGGTCCGAAGGCGCGGTGCCGGCGGCCGGGCCGTAGGCGTCGACGAACGGGGCCAACGCGGCGCCGGCGCCGTGCTCCACGACCTCGGTGAGGTTGTCCTCGGTGTGGTCCTGGAGGTGGATGTAGACGCCTTTGTACGCGAAGAGCTGGCGGCGCAGGAGCTTCCTGGTGCCGGACGGCGCGCCGTCCAGCTTCGCGAAGGCGCCGACGACATCCTCGGTGGATCCAGGTTTCAGCCTGCCCACGATGACACTGCTGTGCATGCTTCTTTTCTCCGCACTTCCGCACTGATCGAGCCGGTGACGAGAAACGAGTCTTCCGGCACCCAATACAGGTTTCAATACGGGCAACTTCAGGACTGTGTGGTATTTCGGCGCGGGAGATTCAGCGATGTGCACAGAGGTAAATCTTCGTCAGATCTTCGTCAGAAGACCTTGAAGCCGGGGCAGGGCCGGTGCCGCGCGGCGCAGAATCGCTGGCATGACCAACATGGATACGACCGCCACGGATACGACCGCCGAGATCAGGCGCATGGAAGATCTCTTCGCATTGCGGGCGCTGGTGACGCGATTCGCGCACGCCGTCGACACCCGTGACCACGAGGCGCTGTCCACGGTATTCGTTCCGGACGTGACGATGGAAGTGGTGCCGGACATCCGGATCGACGGCCGTGAGAAATTGGCCGGCATGCTGCGTGACGACCGGATGTGGGCGACCACCATGCACTACATGAGCAATGTGCTGCCCGAACCGGAGGGTGATGGCGCGACCATTCGCGCGAACGTCACCGCGGTGCATGTGAGCCGGGACGGGGCGGCCAAGCATTTCGACCTGGGCGCCCGCTACACCTTCACCGCCGTGCGGACCGCCGACGGGGCGTGGCTGCTGTCCCGGATCGAGATCGAACCCGTCTGGAGCACGGGTGACGACCAGGGAATGCACGACCACTGAGAACAAGTGAAAACCGCGCTGGGGCCTTTCCTTTCAGGGAAAGGCCCCAGCGCGGTTTTCGTACGGTTCACTCCTCCACGAGGGACAGCGCCTTCGCCGGGCAGATGTAGACCGCTTTGCGGGCGGCGGCCTCGTCGGCGCCGCGCGGCCGCTCGACCAGGATGTCCACCAGGCCCCAGTCGTCCTGGTCGAAGAGCCTCGGCTCGGTCAGCACACACTGACCCGCGCCGATGCAGCGGTCATGGTCCTTCTCAAGTTTCATGGCCATCTCCTTCACCACGTCACGGGCAGTTCGTAGAGGCCGTAGACCAACGCGTCGCTCTTGAACGACAGTTCCTCTTCCGGCACGGCGAGGCGCAGCTCCGGCAGGCGCCGGAACAGCGTGTCGAACACGACCTGGAGCTCCAGGCGGCCGAGGTTCTGGCCCAGACACTGGTGCGGCCCGTAGCCGAAGGCCACGTGATGCCGTGCGTCCCTGCCGAAGTCGAGCTCCTCCGGGTCGTCGAACACCGCGGGGTCGCGGTTCGCCGCGAAGGTGGAGGCGATGACGGCCTCGCCCTTGCGGATGAGGACGCCGCCGATCTCCACGTCGTCCAGCGCGAGGCGGTGCGCGCCGAAGTCCGGAATCGTGTAGAAGCGCAGCAGCTCGTCGACGGCCTTCGGGGTCTTCGAGGGATCCGCCTTGATCTCCGCGAGCAGTTCCGGCTTCGTCAGCATCGAGAACACACCGAGGTTGATCATGTTCGCGGTGGTCTCGTGCCCGGCGAGGAGCACCAGCAGGCAGAGGCTGGCGAGCTGCGGGCGGTCGATGCCGCCCTGCTGCCGCTGCAGTTCGATCTGCCGGCTGAGCAGGTCGTCGCCGGGGTTCTCGATCTTCTCCTCGACCAGCTTGTCCATGTACTTGCGCAGCTCGACCGAGACGGCGATACGGCCCTGTTCGTCGGTGGTGCGGCGCAGCAGGATCTCGGCCAGCTCCATGAAGTACTCGTGGCCCTCGTAGGGCATGCCGAGGATCTCGGAGACGACGAGCGAAGGAACCGGCAGGGAGAAGACCTGATTCAGGTCGACGGGCTTCGGCATCTTCAGCATGTCGTCGATGAATCCGTCGACGATCTCCTGGATCCGCGGCTTCATCGCGGCGACCCGCCGCACCGAGAATTCACTGATGACGGGCCGTCGCGCCGCCGCGTGCTCCGCGCCGTCGAGAATAATCATGAAGGGGGCGTGCTTGGCCAGTGCCGCGTTCTGGCCGGGCACCACGACCGGGAAATCAGGTGCGCGCCGGTCCGAGCTGAGCTTGGGATTGGCCATCACGGCCCGCACGTCGTCGTACTTGGTGACCAGCCAGGCTTTTCCGCCGTCCGGGAGGACCACCTGGGTGATCGGTGACTCCTCCCGGAACTTGGTGTAGACAGGCGGCACCGAGAAAGGGCAGGTGCGTTGAATTGGGAAACTGACGAGCTCGTTGGTTTCGTCGATGTCGGCGTTCGCCATGAGGCCCCTCGATCGGAGTTTGCACTTCCTGCGAACTCACGATAGCCGGGGCAGTTACACGGCCAGGTTCAACGAATGTCAATTCGCTGCAAATGAAGTGTCAGCGCATACTGCGGAGTTTGAAGCCCACCCCACGGACAGTGACGATCCATTCGGGTCCGCCCAGCTTGTTGCGGAGGCTGCTGACGTGTGTGTCGACGGTACGGCGGGACCAGGATTCGCCCCACACCTGATGCATGATGGATTCCCGCGAGATCACCCGTCCCGGGGCGCTGGCCAGCAGGGCGAGCAGATCGAATTCCTTGCGCGTCACCGGAACCGGCCGGCCGCGCATCTCGACCTCGCGCGAGTGGCTGTCGATCCGCAGCGGGCCGTGCTCGAGCACGGCGGCGCCCTCGGCGCCCGGGTCCGCGCACGCGGTGCGGCGCGAACGCCGCATCACGGCGTTCAGCCGGGCCATGAGTTCCCTGAGCCCATAGGGCTTGACGACGTAGTCGTCCGCTCCGGCCTGCAACGCGAGCACGCAGTCGAGCTCGGACCCGCGTGAGGTGACGGTGATGACCGGGGTGTCGCGGGCCGCCCGGATCTCGCGGCACACCTCCAGGCCGTCCAGATCCGGGAGATCGAGGTCCAGTACGACGAGGTCCGCGGCCTCGTACGACGCGAGCGCGTCCCCGCCCGAGTTGACGGCACCGACATCGTGGCCCTGGCGCGCGAGCGCTTCGGTGAGGGTCGCGCGATCGGCCTTGTTGCCCTCGACGACGAGGATCCGCCAGGTGTCCGACACGTTCCGGGGCGGCGCCTGCGTCGCCGCAGGGGCGCCGCGTCTGCTGCCGAAGATCGACCGGACCGTCGCGCCGTGCCCACCGTCGTGGCTTTCGAGTAGCTCCTGTTGAGGAATCGCTTTCATTTTTGTTGGCCTCCCCCGTTCTCAGCTTTTCCCTGCTGGGCCATGAATGCCCACCCCGCTAGGCCGGCGGGTTACCCGTCTTCCATATCAGATCGAACGAAAGACGTGAAAGGCGCCAGCCGCGCTCGGTACGCACCGCGTCGCCGGTGATGTAGGTACCGGTCGAGTAGTGCGGACGCGTCTCGCCGTCCTGCTCGTGCAGCACGCGCACCGCCGTCATATTGGCCCGGAGCGTCGCACGGTCGCCGTCGACGCTCACGATCGACGGCGTGTTCACATGATGAGTCCTGGCCCACATCGAAAGAGCCTTCTGGTGGTATTCGACGAGTCCTTCGATTCCCGTGTGCCGACTGATGGGGAATTCGATGAGCACATCATTCGTGAAAAGACCGTACGCCCACTCGTCATCGAGTTTGTCGTAGTCGAGCCCGAGAACATAGCGGTCGAGAAGCGAACTTACCTCAGCCTGTGCGTGGTTAATGCTCATTATTACATCCTGCAGTCCCCTTCCCGTTCACGCAACTATAGGGTGCGTGATGACCATCACCGTAGACCGAGTAGTTTCGACTTGCACGAACCAGGAGGGGTTACCGCCGGTTTTTTGTCAGGTCTTTTCAATCCGTATACGTTGAGGAGGTAATCGCAGAGTGCGGCCGACTGTGGTGGTACGACGTTCCGTGAATATGCGAACAGAGGGCCGCCGTATTACCGACAATGGCGCCCCCGGTGGAGCGGCGTTCCGGCGGGGTGTGTCCGCCGCGTCCGCGCCCCCCTTGCTCGGGCCGACCGGTCGGTGCCGTACGCGCTCGCGCCCCACCGTACACGAATCGGAGTCGCATCGTAATCGTAGTCGCTATGTTATTTTCCCCGCTTCGCTCCGCGGCGGAGCTGTCACCAGCAGCGATCTGTGACGCTGCGTAAGGAGACCGGAATCTCTTACTCAGCGTCACGACCCGTCACTACCCGCGGGTCACCGCGTCACGGCGCCACCCAGCCGTAGAAGCGGCTCGCGTGGCCGTCCGTCGTGGGCTTCTGGTCGGCGAGTTCCGGAAGGTCCCGGACCACCTTGCCGAACCAGATGTCCGACGCGGCCTTCTGCGCGATGTCCGCACCATCGCTGCCGTCGTGGTCCTGAATGTGAATGCACAGATCCCGGTAGGCGAACAGCTGGCGCCGCCGGGTGCCCATCGAGCGAGGGGATTCGGTGGAGTCGGACTCCCGGAAGATGCTCGTGACGGCGGGAATCGAAGCCTGGTCCATCCGGGTGACGGTGACGGTGGTGTCCGTCCGGCCCGCGTTCTCGATCGGCTCGTCCTGCCAGTCGTAGAAACAGAAGGCCGCGGAATCGGCCGGAGAATTCCATGTCTCCGGGTCGTAGGGTGCGACGAACGGCTTCAGGTCCATCGAGAGGCGGGCCATCCGCGGATCACCCTTGACCTTGGCGAGCGCGGACTGGTCGGCCTGCTCGGCGAAATCGTAAAGGTGGATCTGGACATCGTCGTGCACAAACAGCTGACGGCGGCACAGCCCGATCAGGTTCGGGATCTCCGTGCTGTCGAATTCGGTGAACAACTTCGAGACCTCGGGGATGGAATTGTGATCCATCTTCGAGACGGTAACCATGCTGCGCATGTTCATCACTTCCTCGTGGGAAAATATCGATAGGTGGTTACGCGACCGGCGCGGATTCCGAATCGGGCAGCTGTGCCCCGGGTTCGGTGGTGCGGCTCTTGGTGGTGACCGCCGCAAGGATGAGACCGACGACGGCGATTCCGGCGCAGACGACCAGGAGCAGGTTCATGCCGCTCACGAAGGCCGTCTGGACGTCGTGGAGCATCGCCTTGTTGCCGAGTGAATCGGCGACGGCCACGCCGGAGCCGACGCCGTCGGAGATCGGCTTGTGGTTGAGCGGGCCGAGTTCGGAGTGGTAGCGGGTGGACAGCACCGTGCCGAGCACCGCCACGCCGGTGGTGCCGGCCGCCTGGCGCAGGGCCGAGAGCAGGGCCGATCCGGCACCCGCCCGCTCGGGGGTGAGCGCGCCCACGGCCAGCGCCATGGAGGTGGGCAGCACAAGGCCGATGCCGAGGCCGACGATGGCCATCCAGGTGGCGACGAACGCGTACGAGGTGCCGATGTCGGTCAGGGCGCCGAGTCCCATCCCGACCGCGAGGAGGGCGAAGCCGATCATCAGGGTCGGCTTGAGGCCGATCTTGTCGCGCAGGCCCTCCAGGAAGTTCGAGGCCACCAGCAGGCCGCCGATCATCGGGAGCATGCGCAGGCCACTGCCGAGCGAGTCGACGCCGAGCACCGACTGGAAGTACAGCGGGATGGTGAAGAACAGGCCGAACATCGCGAAGGCGTTGATCAGTTGGTAGATCGTGCCCATGCGGAATCCGCGGTCTCCGAAGAGGCTGAGATCCGCCAGGGCGTGCTCCCGGGTCCGTTCCCAGGCGACGAAGCCCGCGATCAGGGCGAGGCCCGCGATGAAGGTCGCCCAGGCCGCGCCGTCACCCCAGCCCAGGTCGCCGAACCGGATCAGGCCGTAGGTGAGACCGACGAGGCCGGCCGCCGAGAGCGCCACGCTGACCGGGCCGATGGGCCGGCGGACCCGGCTGCGGGACTCCGGCATCCACAGGCCCACCGCGAGCGCGCCGATGACGACGGTCGGGATGTTCACCAGGAACACCGAGCCCCACCAGAAGTGGTTGAGCAGCAGGCCGCCGACGATGGGGCCCAGCGGCATTCCGAGTGTCACCGCCGTGATCCACACGGTGGTGGCCCGGCCGCGTTCCGCCGGGTCGGGGAACAGCACCGGGATCATGCCCATCGACAGGGACATCAGCGCTGCCGCCGCGACGCCCAGGAGCACGCGGGCCGAGATCAGCTCGCCCGACGACCCGGCGAACGCGCACCAGATCGAAGCCGCGCCGAACAGCACCAGGGCGCCGAACACGACCTTCTTCCGCCCGAACCGGTCGCCCAGCGCGCCGGCGGGCAGCATCACGCCGGCCAGCGTCAGCGTGTAGGCGGTGCTGAACCACTGCAGGGCCGCGGTGCCGGCGCCCAGGTCGCGGGCGAGGGTCGGCAGGGCGATGTTGAGCACGGTCATGTCGAGCCCGACGGTGAGCATCGCGAGAGCGAGCGCACCGAGGGCCAGCCAGCGGCGCGTGGCCGTCACTTCCATGGGGTCCCTCACTTTTTCGAAGTCACTACGAGTTCAAAGTAGATACGGGATCGGCGTGGATGTCAATGTGGACCCACTTGTCTTCCGGGCTCGCTCCGGGGCGGGCTCAGAGGGTAGGGGTGGGGTGGGGTGGGGGTGGGGTGCACGGAGGCGCTCGAAGGCGTCCGAAGGCACTCGAAGACGTCCGAAAGCACTCGAAGGCACTCGAAAGGGGAGGCGTCAGGGCGGGGCGGTCGCCTGACCAGCCCCTTCGCAGCGGCCCGTCACAGACAGGCCGCGGCCCCACCCTGTACGCTCACTCGCCAGAAAGGTCCCCTGATTCCGCGCCGGATACCATCCATGTACTCGCGTCCTTGCAGGACGTCGGCGCCTTTCTGCTCTCTGGGCGCCGGGCCGTCCCATTCTGCTGAAGAGTCAGGGTCGATCAGGCGGACCGATTACGGTCCACGGACAGCGATGTAGAACGTCTGATGTAAAACGTCTCTTAGTGCGAGGGGTTGCCGGAGTGTCGGGACTGCGAGAACGAAAGAAGGCGCAGACGCGAAAGCGCCTGGCGGACACCGCGTTCACCCTCTTTCGTGAGCGTGGATTCGAGAACGTGACCGTCGCGGAGATCGCCGACGCCGCGGAAGTGGCCGTGAGCACACTCTTCGCCTATTTCCCCTGCAAAGAGGCGCTGGTCTTCGACGCCGAGGACGAGTACGAGCGCGCGTTGACGGCCGCGGTCCGCGAGCGCGACGCCGGTGTCTCGATCCTGGACGCACTCGAGGCGCACCTGGTGCCGGTGGCGCCGCCCGCGGCGGGCGGCCCGTCGGGCGAGGACTTCGTCGAACTCGTCAAATCCACACCCGCGTTGCTGGATTACGCCAGCCGGGTGCGGCACCGCTGGGAGGCCAGCCTCGCCGGGACCCTCGCGCAGGAGGTCGGGGTGGCGGAGGACGATCTGCTGGCGAAGACCCTCGCGCGTTTCGTGCTGGACGCCAACTTCCTCGCCACGTACGGCGATCACTCGCCGGAGGATCTGAAGTCCGTGTTCGAGCGACTGCGGTACGGCTGGGCGGATTTCGGCTCCGCGGCTGCCGGGAAATCCGCTCCCGGCGACAAGAATCCGTAAGCCGATTCGGGGCTACGCGATGTGCTCGGCGTCCGCGGCGTTTTCGTCGAGGGAGCGCTGGTAGCGGTCGCGGAAACCGCGGAGGTAGGGGCGGAGGGTGCTTTCGGTGAGGGGGCCGCCGGACTGGCCCGTGACGCCGTAAAGGTCCATCAGGTAGAGGCTGAACTGACGGGCGTTGGGGTAGTCGCCCATTTCGCTGACGTATTTGCGGAAGGCGGTGAAGTACGCCTCCTCACGGGTCATGTCGTCGGGGAGCCCTGAGCTTTCCGCGGCCGCGGGCTCGGGAAGGGGCTCCGCCTCCGGCTCCGGGGCGGGCGCCTGTTCCTCGCGCGGGCCCGGGATGAGGTGGCCGTTCGCCAGGGGGCGGGTGCGGCCCGGGCCGGCCGGGACGCGGAAACCCGCGCCGTCGTCGGCCACTTCGGAGGCTTCGTGCCCCTGCTCGGGCTGCGGCCCGCCTTCGGCGTACCGCTGGCCTTCGGCGTACCGCCGGTCCTGCGCGTGCTGCTGGTCCTGGGCGTACCGCTGGGCCTGCGCGTACCGCTGCTGGTCGTATGCCTGCTGGTCGGCGTACTGCTGCTGCTCGTACGCCAGTTGCTCGTCGTAGCCCTGTGGCTCGTACCCCTGCTGCCCGTACCCCTGCTGCTGTGCCTGTTCCTCGTACCACTCGTCGTACGGGGCCTCCGGGTCGTACGACACCGGGCCCTCCGCGTACTGCTGCGGCGGGTGCGGGGCCGCGAACCACGGGCTCACGTGGGCGCCGGGCTGCTGCTCTTCGGGCTGCGGGTGCTCCTCGGGGGCGGGTTCGGGCTCGGGCTCCGGGAGCGGGCGGGGCTCGGGGGACGGTTCCTTCGTCAGCGCCGCCGGGGCCGGGGCCTCGGCCTTCGTCAGCTCCGGCTGGTGGGCGGCCGCGGGCGCGGGCGGGAGCAGCGCGGGCTCGATGCC
>NZ_AOPZ01000073.1 GCF_000414115.1 Streptomyces aurantiacus JA 4570 | reverse complement strand
GCAGGTCACGGGCCCTTTGTTCCGTGTGGCGGCGCCAGGATTCGAACCTGGGAAGGCTGAGCCGGCAGATTTACAGTCTGCTCCCTTTGGCCGCTCGGGCACACCGCCGGGGTTGCTGCCTGGAACCGCTGTTCGCGGTGGTCCGTGGCAACGACGTAAACGATACCTGATGCCCAGGGGTGCTTCGCCACTCGATTGATCGGCGCCCGGGGCCGGGGCCCGGCGGGCGGGCAGTGGCTAGGCTTTGCGGATGCGGTCGGCGACGAAGGCCGTGTATCCGCTGAGTACGCAGACACCGATACAAGGAGCCACAGGACATGGCCGACTCCAGTTTCGACATCGTCTCGAAGGTCGAGCGGCAGGAGGTCGACAACGCCCTCAACCAGACGGCCAAGGAGATCTCGCAGCGCTACGACTTCAAGAACGTCGGTGCCTCGATCTCCTGGTCCGGCGAGAAGATCTTGATGGAGGCCAACTCGGAGGACCGGGTCAACGCGATCCTCGATGTCTTCCAGTCCAAGCTGATCAAGCGCGGCATCTCCCTGAAGGCGCTGGACGCCGGTGAGCCGCAGCTCTCCGGCAAGGAGTACAAGATCTTCGCCTCGATCCAGGAGGGCATCTCCCAGGAGAACGCCAAGAAGGTGGCGAAGATCATCCGCGACGAGGGCCCGAAGGGCGTCAAGGCGCAGGTGCAGGGCGAGGAGCTGCGCGTCACCTCGAAGAGCCGCGACGACCTGCAGGCCGTCCAGGCACTCCTGAAGGGGCAGGACTTCGACTTCGCGCTGCAGTTCGTGAACTACCGGTAGGCCCCGCCGCGTACGACGTAGGGCGGGCACCCGGACCGGGTGCCCGCCCTTGCTGCTGGCCGCAGTCTGTGTCGTCGCCGTCAGCGGCGTGAGTGGCCGAAGAGGATGCGGTAGGCGATCAGGAGGACGAGGGAGCCGCCGATGGCGGCGGCCCAGGTCGCGCCGTCGTAGAAGTGGTCGGCTATCGGGCGGTCCAGGAAGCGTGCCGAGATCCAGCCGCCGACGAAGGCTCCGGCGATGCCGATCAGCGTCGTGCCGATGAAGCCGCCCGGGTCGCGGCCCGGGAGCAGCAGCTTGGCGGTGGCACCGGCGAGCAGCCCGAGAACGATCCAGCTGATGATGCCCATGGTGACCTGCCTTTTCGTGCCTGTAGCTGTTCGTACCTTTTCGTGCGCTGTTGTCCTGGAGGACGTCGGGCGGGCCGCGCGCGGTTCCCGGGCGCCAGTAGGGTGCGGCGCATGACACAGCCGGTGGGGCACCAGGGTGCTGCTGGGACAGGGGAGCTGCGGCGGACGCTCGGCGTGTTCGACGCGGTGGTGATCGGGCTCGGCGCGATGGTGGGCGCCGGGGTGTTCGCCGTGCTCGGGCCCACGGCGGGGGCGGCCGGTTCGGGGCTGCTGATCGGGCTCGGCGTCGCCGCGGTGGTCGCGTACTGCAATGCCATGGCCTCCGCTCGGCTCGCGGCGCGTTATCCGGCGTCCGGCGGGACGTATGTGTACGGGCGGGAGCGGCTCGGGGAGTTCTGGGGGTATCTGGCGGGCTGGGCGTTCGTCGTCGGCAAGACGGCGTCGTGCGCGGCGATGGCGCTGACCGTGGGCGCGTACGCCTGGCCGGATCAGGCGCACGCGGTCGCCGTGGCCGCCGTTCTCACGCTGACCGCCGTCAACTACCTGGGCGTGCAGAAGTCGTTGTGGCTGACGCGGATGATCGTCGCCGTGGTCCTCGCGGTGCTCGTGGCCGTCGTCGCGGTGTGTCTGGGGTCGGCCGAGTCCGATGCCGGGCGCCTCGAAGTGGGGCTGTCGGACGGCGGCTTCGGAGGGGTGTTGCAGGCCGCCGGTCTGCTGTTCTTCGCTTTCGCGGGGTACGCGCGCGTGGCGACGCTCGGCGAGGAGGTACGCGATCCGGCGCGCACCATTCCGCGGGCGGTCCCGTTGGCGCTGGGCATCGCGCTGTGCGTGTACGCGGGCGTGGCGGTGGCCGTGCTCTCGGTCCTGGGGGCCGGTGGTGTGGCGGAGGCCACGGCTCCGGTGGCGGACGCCGTGCGGGCCGCGGGTGCGCCGGGGCTGGTGCCGGTGGTGCGGGTGGGCGCGGCGGTGGCGGCGCTCGGTTCGCTGCTCGCGCTGATCCTGGGGGTGTCGCGGACGACGCTGGCCATGGCGCGGGACCGTCATCTGCCGGGCGCGCTGGCCGCGGTGCACCCTCGCTTCCGGGTGCCGCACCGCGCGGAGCTCACCGTGGGCGCGGTGGTCGCGGTGCTCGCGGCGACGGCGGACGTGCGGGGCGCGATCGGCTTCTCCTCCTTCGGGGTCCTCGTGTACTACGCGATCGCCAACGCCTCGGCGTGGACGCTGAGTCCGGCGCCGCTCGCGCGTGTGGGGCCGGCGGTGGGCCTCGTCGGCTGCCTGACGCTGGCGTTCGCGCTGCCGGGGGCTTCGGTGCTGGCGGGTGCGGCGGTGCTGGTGGTGGGGATGGCTGCCTACGGAGCGCGGAAGAGGATGGCCGGCTACCAGCCCTGATTCCCGGGCGGGTGGTGCGGCGGGTTCGCCGGCGCGGGCCTGCCGAACGGGCCGGCCGCGATGAACGGCTCGTCCGTGGGCACGATTTCGCGGCCCAGCGGCAGCAACGAGATGGGGATCATCTTGAAGTTGGCGAGGCCCAGCGGGATACCGATGATCGTGACGCACAGCAGCAGGCCGGTGAAGATGTGGCCGAGCGCGAGCCACCAGCCCGCGAGGATCACCCAGAGGACGTTTCCTATCAGCGAGGGCGCGCCCGCGCCCCGGCGCTCGATCGCCTTGCGTCCGAAGGGCCACAGCGCGAACAGGCCGATGCGGAACGACGCGAGACCGAACGGGATGCCGATGATCGTGACGCACAGCAGCACGCCCGCGAACAGGTAGAAGAGGCACATCCACAGGCCGCACAGGATGAGCCAGATGACGTTCAGAACTGTCTTCACTGCTGACGACCTGCCATCTGCTCGAGCCGGGCGATGCGCTCCGCCATCGGCGGGTGGGTGGAGAACAGCTTCGACATACCCTGACCGGGCCGGAAGGGATTCGCAATCATCATGTGGCTCGCCGTTTCCAGCCGTGGCTCGGGCGGAAGCGGCAACTGTTTCGTCCCGGCGTCGAGTTTGCGCAGGGCGCTGGCGAGGGCCAGTGGGTCGCCGGTGAGCTGCGCGCCGGACGCGTCGGCCTCGTACTCCCTGGAACGGCTGATGGCGAGCTGGATGACGGACGCGGCGAGCGGGCCGAGCAGCATGATCAGGAGCATTCCGAAGATGCCCGGGCCTTCGTTGTCGTTCGACCGCCCGATCGGAATCAGCCAGGCGAAGTTGACCAGAAACATGATGACGGACGCCAGGGCGCCGGCGACCGACGAGATCAGGATGTCGCGGTTGTAGACGTGGCTCAGCTCGTGGCCGATGACTCCGCGCAGCTCGCGCGGGGTGAGGAGGCGCAGGATGCCGTCCGTGCAGCAGACGGCGGCGTTGCGCGGATTGCGGCCGGTCGCGAAGGCGTTCGGCGCCTCGGTCGGTGAGATGTAGAGGCGGGGCATGGGCTGGCGGGCCTGGGTGGAGAGCTCGCGGACCATGCGATACAGCTCGGGGGCCTCGAACTCGCTCACCGGGCGGGCCCGCATCGCGCGCAGGGCCAGCTTGTCGCTGTTCCAGTACGCGTACGCGTTCGTGCCGAGCGCTACGAAGAGCGCGATGATCAAGCCCGTACGCCCGAAGAAGCTGCCGATGACGAGGATGAGTGCGGACAGTCCCCCGAGGAGTACGGCGGTTTTCAGCCCGTTGGTCCGGCGGTGCACGGTACGCCCTCCTGGTGGTGCGCGGGGGAACCCTCTGCTTGCTGGTGCTTCCACTGTTCAGTGGACCCTCCCTTACTGGTCAACGCCAGGCGGAGGGTGCTAGTTCCCTTGTGCGCTCAGGAGCGGGTTGGGCCGCGCGGGTGACGGGCCCCTCGCATGGCCCGGGGGCGCCCGCGTGCGGCGGTCGGCGCGCGCCCATCTGCGCTCAGCGCACGCCCTGCTCCGCGAACTGCAGGACGAGCTGGGGCGCCCCGGAGAGGGCGACGCCGAGCACGGCCGTGACCGCGATGGCCACGGTGAGCGGGGCGGGGACGCGGTGCTTGACCGGCTCCCCCTGGGGCGCGCGGAACAGCAGCGCCGTCCACTGGAGGTAGTAGTAGAGCGCGATCACCACGTTGGCCGCCATGACGACGGCGAGCCAGCCGAGGCCCGCGTCGACCGCCGCCGAGAAGACGGTGACCTTCGCGAAGAGGCCGATGATGCCCGGCGGCAGGCCGGCCAGGCAGAGCAGGAAGAACGCGAGGACCAGGGCCGACAGCGGGCTCCGCGCGTACAGGCCGCGGTAGTCGCTGACACGGTTCAGGGCCTGGGTGCGGCCGACGAGGGCGGCGACGGCGAACGCTCCGAGGTTCACGGCGGCGTACATCAGGGCGTACGCGACGGTGGCGCCGGTGGCCTCCAGGACGTCGGAGCGCTGGTCGGCGTATCCGGCCGCGGCGATCGGCACCAGGAGGTAGCCCGCCTGGCCGACCGAGGACCAGGCGAGCAGCCGGACCGCGCTGTACGCGCGCGTGGCC
Organism: Streptomyces aurantiacus JA 4570; assembly: GCF_000414115.1. Taxonomy (GTDB): domain Bacteria; phylum Actinomycetota; class Actinomycetes; order Streptomycetales; family Streptomycetaceae; genus Streptomyces; species Streptomyces aurantiacus_A. The sequence goes on along the minus strand of NZ_AOPZ01000073.1, from coordinate 66,843 downwards.
TGCTGGCGCAGGGCGGCGACGTTCCCGGCGGTCATGGTGAGGGCGGCGAGCGCGGCGAGCGCCGGGCCCCAGACGTCCGCGTACTCCGGGAAGGCGACGACCGTGACGAGGATCAGGCCGGTGAAGCCGACGGCCTTGCCGACGACCGAGAGGTACGCGGCGACGGGCAGGGGCGCGCCTACGTAGGTGTCGGGTACCCAGAAGTGGAAGGGGACGGCCGCCACCTTGAAGGCGAAGCCGACAAGGGTGAGGACGACGCCGGTCCGCGCGAGCGTGTCCAGCTGCCCGTCGACGTTCCCGAGCTTCTCGCCGAGCTCCGTGAGGTGCATCGTGCCCGTGGCGGCGTACACGAAGCTGACACCAAGGAGGGTCACGGCGGTCGCCGTCACCGAGGAGAGGAAGAACTTCAGGGCCGCCTCGGAGGAGCGCTTGTCGCCACGCCTTAGGCCGACCAGCGCGAAGGCGGGCAGGGACGCGACCTCCAGGGCGACGACGAGCGTCGCCAGGTCGCGGGAGGCGGGCAGCAGGGCGGCGCCCGCGGCCGAGGAGAGCAGCAGGAACCAGAACTCCCCTTCGGGGAGTTCCTTGTCGGTGTTCCGCGCGTCCTTCAGGGAGGTCATCGACAGCAGGGCGGTGAGCAGCGCGCCGCCGATGACCAGGAGCTGGATGACGAGGGTGAACTCGTCGACGGTGTAACTGCAGGCGGTGGCCCGGGGGCCGCTCAGGCAGAACGTCGAGCGGGCGTCGCTGTCCGAGTCGGTGAGCGGCAGCAGGAACAGGCCCGCGGCGGTGAGGCCAGCGAGGGAGATCCAGCCGAGGAGGTGCTTGTTCCGGTCACTCAGGAAGAGGTCGGTGACGAGGACGGCGAGGCCCACGACCGCCACGATCGTCGGCGGCGCGACCGCCACCCAGTCGACGGACTGGATGAGGCTCGCGGAGCTTTCGACGGCACCGGAGTGGGCGGCACCCGCCTCGACGGTGCTTGCGGCGACGGTCACGACTTGCCTCCTGCGAGGAGCTGCTGGACGGCCGGGTCGGTGAGGCCGAGGAGGGCCGCGGGCCAGAGGCCGGCGAGGACGGTGAGGGCGACGAGGGGCGTCCAGGCGGCGAACTCGTAGCCGTGGACGTCGGCGAGCCTCGGTGTTCCTTCGGCTTCGGCGGTCGGGCCCATGCAGACGCGGCGTACGACGATGAGCATGTACGCGGCCGTGAGCAGGGTGCCGAACGCGGCGATCGCCATGAACGTGAGGAACGCGGGGCGGCTGAGGTCGTCGGCGGGCTTGAACGCGCCGAACAGGGCGAGCATCTCGCCCCAGAATCCGGCGAGTCCGGGCAGGCCGAGCGAGGCGACGGCGCCGAAGGCGAGCAGGCCGCCGAGGCGCGGGGCCTTGCCGTACAGGGCGGCGCCGGACTCCTTGGCGAGGGTGTCGAGGTCGCTGCTGCCGGTGCGGTCCTTGAGCGCCCCGACCAGGAAGAACAGCAGGCCGGTGATGAGGCCGTGGGCGATGTTGGCGAACAGCGCGCCGTTCACGCCGGTGGGCGTCATGGTCGAGATGCCGAGCAGTACGAAGCCCATGTGGCCGACGGAGGAGTACGCGATGAGGCGCTTGAGGTCGCCCTTCGCGCCGGGCCTGGCGAGGGCGAGGCAGGCCAGCGATCCGTAGATGATCCCGACGACGGCGAACGCCGCGAGATAGGGCGCGAACGTCTCCATCCCGTCGGGCGCGATAGGCAGCAGGATCCGGACGAACCCGTACGTACCCATCTTCAGCAGGACACCGGCCAGCAGGACCGAGCCGACGGTGGGCGCGGCGGTGTGGGCGTCCGGCAGCCAGCTGTGCAGCGGCCACATCGGCGTCTTGACCGCGAGCCCGATCCCGACCGCCAGAACGGCGATGACCTGCACGGAAGTGCTCAGCCCAGGGTCGTTGTCAGTGGCGAGTGCCACCATGTCGAATGTGCCCGCCCTCAGCCCGATGAGGAGCAGGCCGAGCAGCATGACGACGGAACCGAGCAGCGTGTAGAGGATGAACTTCCAAGCGGCTTGGGTCCGTTGCTCACCGCCCCAGCGGGCGATGAGGAAGTACATCGGGATGAGGACCATCTCGAACGCGAGGAAGAACAGCAGCAGATCGAGGACGGCGAAGGTCGCGAGGGTGCCGGACTCGAGCACGAGGATCAGGGCGACAAATGCCTTGGGAGACGGGCCCGCAGGCATTTTGAAGTAGCTGTACAGCGCGCAGAGGAAGGTCAGCAGCGCGGTCAGGACCAGGAGGGGGAGCGAGATGCCGTCGATGCCGAGATGGATGCGCACGTCGAGTGCGGGGATCCAGCTGATGTCCGTCGTGGCCTGCATCTTCGACGGATGGTCGTGGTCGAAGCCGAGCGCGAGGACGACCGCGGCGGCAAGGATCACGCCGGTCACGGTCACGCCGTGGCGCAGCACGGCCTGGTCCGGCGACTTCCCCTTCAGCCCGGGCGGGGCCGGGAGCAGAGCGGCGACGGCGCCGATGAGCGGGCCGACGACGATCAACGCGAGAAGGAACTGCATCACTGACTCACTGATACCGATCACGGCTGCTCACGCTCCGGCGGTGGCGACGAGGACGGCGGCGACCGCCAGGACGACGGTGCCCGCGAGCAGCGCGCTCAGATAGGTCTGCACATTGCCGGTCTGCGCGCGGCGGACGGCGGCGCCGAGCCAGCGGGGTGCGGTGCCCGCGCCGCGTACGTACGTGTCGACGACCTCGCGGTCGAGGAAGCGGACGAGACGGGCGCCGGCCTGGACGGGGCGGACGAACAGGGCCGCGTAGACGGCGTCGAGGTGGAAGCCGACGGCGGCGTGGCGGTGCAGCGGGCCGAGCAGGAGTCGGCCCGGGTCCGCCGGGTCGGGGGCACTCGCGACATCTCCGTACGCGGGCGCGTGCGTGGCGATGGCCTCCGCCTCGACCTGGCCCGCGTCGGCGTCCGGGTGGGCGGCGACCGCGCCGATCGGGACGCGGGCGGCGAGCGCGGTGGTGTGCCGCCACGCGCCGTACGTGACCAGGGCGCCGACGAGGGCGAGGCCCGTGCCGAGGACGGAGGTGGTGAGCGTCGGGGCCAGCTTGTGGCCGTCGAACCAGTCCGGGAGGGCGCCGACGGTCACACCGAAGGCGAGCGACGGGACGGCGAGCACCCAGAGCACGGCGGTCATGGCGACCGGCTGCCTTCCGTGGTCGGGTGCCTCCGCTCCCCTGCCGTAGAAGGCGAGCAGCCACAGGCGGGCCGCGTAGGCGGCGGTCAGCAGGGCCGTGACCAGGCCGGCGACGAGGACGATCCAACCGGCCGTCGCCGGGGCGGACTCGGCGTGGCCGGTGGCCGTGTGCTCGGCGGCGCCGAGGACGGCCTCCTTGGAGAAGAAGCCGCTGAACGGCGGAATCGCGGCGAGCGCGAGGAGCGCCACGGTCATCGTCCAGTAGGCGTCGGGGACGCGGGCCCGCAGATCCTTCATGCGGGACATCGCGGCCAGCGAGTTGGTGCCCGCGGCGTGGATGATCACGCCGGCGGCGAGGAACAGCAGCGCCTTGAAGGCGCCGTGCGACAGGAGGTGGAAGACGGCCGCGCCACGGTCGCCGACGGCGAGGGCGCCGGTCATGTAGCCGAGCTGACCGATCGTCGAGTACGCGAGGACGCGCTTGATGTCGTCCTGCGCGAGCGCGGCGAGCGCCGAACCGGCCATCGTGACGGCGGCCATGACGGCGAGGACGACCAGGGCCGCCGCCGAGGCGGCGAACACCGGGAGGAGCCGGGCGATGAAGTAGACACCGGCGGCGACCATCGTCGCGGCGTGGATGAGCGCGGAGACAGGGGTCGGGCCCGCCATCGCGTCGGGCAGCCAGCTGTGCAGCGGGAACTGCGCGGACTTGCCCGCGACGCCCGCGAGGAGCAGCAGCGCGATGAGAGTGGGGTGGTCGAGGCCGCCGTTCGCGACGGTGGCGAGGATCTTCGTGATCCGGAACGAGTCCGCGTCCACGGCGAGGGCGAACAGGCCGATCAGGAAGGGGACGTCGCCGAGCTTGGTGACCAGGAACGCCTTCAGGGAGGCGGCGCGCGCCTCGGGCGTCTCCCAGTAGTGGCCGACGAGGAAGTACGAGCAGATGCCCATGATCTCCCAGCCGACCAGGAGCACCATCAGGTCGCCGGAGTAGACGACGAGCAGCATCGCGGAGGTGAAGAGCGAGACGAGGGCGGCGTACGAGGGGTAGCGCGGGTCGTCGCGCAGGTAGGCCGTCGAGTAGATCTGCACGCAGGAGGCGACGACGCCGACGAGGACGGCGACGAGGGCCGCGAAGCCGTCGATGTGCAGGGCGAGTTCGACGGGCACCGAGCCCGTGGGGGTGAGCTGGGTGGCCGCGTCCACGGCGCCGTCGCCGCCCTGGCGGGCGGCCACGACGGCGGCGAGCACGAGCGAGGTGAGCGCGGGCAGGACGGCGAGCGGGCGCGCGAGGCCGGGAACGGTCCGGCCGAGCAGCAGGCCGGCGACGGCGCCGAGGAACGGCAGCAGGGGGACGAGGACGGCGAGGGTGGTCGTGGTCACGCGGTGGCCTCAGCCTTCTGCGACGCCTTGCCCTCGGCGGGCCGGTCGGGCTGGTCGGGCTCGGCGGCGGCGCCTTCGGAGTCTCCTCCGCCGCCACCGCCGTCGTCGGGGCGTTCGGCGGTGTCGCGGAGATCGTCGACGGCGGAGGTGCCGCGGTTGCGGTAGACCGCAAGGACGATCGCGAGGCCGATGCCGATCTCGGCGGCGGCGATGGCGATGGTGAACAGGGTCAGGGCCTGGCCGGCGTGCAGGGCGTCGCGCAGCCAGACGTCGAAGGCGACGAGGTTGAGGTTGACGGCGTTGAGCATGAGCTCGACGGACATCAGGACCAGGATCGCGTTGCGGCGGGCGAGCACTCCGTACAGGCCGACGCAGAAGAGGAGGACGGCGAGGACGGCCGGATAGGCGAGGTGCATCAGCGCTGCTCCTTGTCGCTGTCGGCGGCGCGCGGGGGGCCGGGGCTCTCGGAGCGGGCGGCGTTCCTGCGGGACAGGACGATCGCGCCGACGAGCGCGGCGAGCAGCAGGACCGAGAGCGCCTCGAAGGGCAGGACCCAGTGCCGGAAGAGGATCGAGCCGGTGACGTCGGTGGTGCCCTGCGGCTTGTCGAGGTCGATCCACTGCGTACGGAAGGCGTCGACGACGACCCAGACCAGGGCGGCGGCAGCGGCGAGCGCCACGGCCAGCGCGACGGGCCGGTTGCCGGAGTCGGCGTCCGGGGAGCGGCCGATGGGCGCCCTGGTGAGCATCAGACCGAAGAGGAGGAGGACGACGACGGAGCCCACGTAGATGAGGACCTGGACCCAGGCGATGAACTCGGCGGTCAGGAGCAGGTACTCGACGGCGAGCCCGCCGAGTGCCACCACCAGCCACAGCGCGGCGTGCACGAGCTGCCGGGTGGTGACGGTGACGACGGCCGCGCCGAGGGTGACGAGGCCGACGAGGACGAAGGCGATCTCGACGCCGGTCGGGGAGAGGAAGCCCTGGGGGGCGGCGGCTGCGAGGGTGCCGTGGCCGACGGCTGCGAAGGTCACGCGTCCCCCTCCGGGTCGGCCGGAGCTTCCTGCGCGGCGGCGAGCTTCTCCGCGGCCTTGCGGGCCGCGGCGAGTTCCTTGGGTTCCTCGGCGGCCGGGTCCAGGGCGGGCGGGGCGGGGACGGTCCACATCCACTCGCGGAGCTTGTCGCGTTCGTGGGTGAGTTCGCGGATGTCGGTCTCGGCGTACTCGAACTCCGGGGACCAGAACAGCGCGTCGAAAGGACAGACCTCGATGCAGATGCCGCAGTACATGCAGAGGGAGAAGTCGATGGCGAAGCGGTCGAGGACGTTGCGGCTGCGCTCGCGGCCGCCGGGCGCCGCGGGCGGGACCGTCTCCTTGTGGGAGTCGATGTAGATGCACCAGTCGGGGCACTCGCGGGCGCACAGCATGCAGACCGTGCAGTTCTCCTCGAACAGGCCGATGACGCCGCGGGTGCGGGGCGGCAGGTCGGGCTGGACGTCGGGGTACTGCTCGGTGACGGTCTTCTTCGTCATCGTGCGGAGGGTGACGGCGAGGCCCTTGGCCAGGCCGCTTCCTGGGATCGGGGGCACTAGTTGATCGCCACCTTCACGATTCCGGTGAGCGCGATCTGCGCGAGGGCGAGCGGGACGAGGAGGGTCCAGGAGAGCTTCTGGAGCTGGTCCTCGCGGAGACGGGGGTAACTGACGCGCAGCCAGATGACGACGAAGGCGAGGACGGCGGTCTTCAGCAGGGTCCACACCCAGCCGAGCCCGTCGGCGCCCCACGGGCCGTGCCAGCCGCCCAGGAACAGGACGGTGGTCAGGCCGCACAGGACGACGATCCCGGCGTACTCGGCGAGCAGGAAGAGGGCGAAGCGCAGGCCCGTGTACTCGGTGTACGCGCCGAAGATGATCTCGGAGTCGGCGACGGGCATGTCGAAGGGCGGGCGCTGGAGTTCGGCGAGGCCGGCGACGAAGAACACGAGCGCGCCGACGATCTGCCACGGCAGCCACCACCACTCGAAGGCGTGCACGATGCCGGGCAGTGAGACGGTGCCCGCGGCCATCGCCACGGAGGCGGCGGCGAGCAGCATCGGCAGCTCGTACGCGAGGAGTTGGGCGGCGGTGCGCAGGCCGCCGAGGAGGGAGAACTTGTTGGCCGACGCCCAGCCCGCCATCAGCGAGCCGAGGACGCCGACGCCCATGACGGCGAGGACGAAGAAAACGCCCGCGTCGATGACCTGCCCGACCGCGCCCTCGGAGGGGCCGATCGGGATGGCGAGGAGGACGAGCAGGTAGGGAAGGAGGGCGACGGCCGGGGCGAGCTGGAAGACACGGCGGTCGGCCTCGGCCGGGACGATGTCTTCCTTCTGCGCGAACTTGACGCCGTCCGCGACGAGCTGGGCCCAGCCGTGGAAGCCGCCCGCGTACATGGGGCCGAGGCGGCCCTGCATATGGGCCATGACCTTGTGCTCGGTCTGGCCGATGACCAGGGGCAGCGCCAGGAAGACGACGAAGACGACGAGGAGTCGCAGGGCGACGTCGAGGGCGTCGTTCACTGCGAGCCTCCTGGACGGTTTTCGGGGTGTTCAGCCTCGGGGTCTTCGGGGGCTTCCGGTTCGGGGGTGGCCGGAGCATCCGGTTGCGGAGCTTCCGGTTCGGGGGTCGCCGGAGCATCCGGTCGCGGGGCTTCCGGTTCGAAGGCCGGGCGGGCGTGGTGCCAGGGGGCGTCGGCACTGCGGGGCCCGGGCTGAGGCTTGGCCTCGGGCTCCGGGGCGGGCGTGGGTTCGGTCACGGGGGGCGACGGCGGGGTCGACGCCGGTTCCGTACGTTGTGAGGCCGAGCCCTGGGACGCGCTGCGCGCGCGACGTACCGGAGTGGTGGCCTCCGGCGTGGCGGGCTGGTCCGCGGACTGGCCGGGAGCCTGGCTGGGGGCCTGGCCGGGAGCCTGGCTGGCCGACCCTTCGCCCGCGGTCCGCGTCCGTCGAGCGGGCCGTTCCCCCGCACCCGCGGCACCCGCCGCGCGCCCCGCACCCGCCGGGCGCCCAGCGCCCCGCGCGGGCCGCGCCGGAGCGGCCGGAAGCTGCCCCTTCAAGGGACCCCACTCGTTCGGGTCGGGCACCCCGGGCGGCAGCATCTGACGCCGCTTCGGGCCGCCGTGCTCCGACTCCCCCGGCTCCTTCGCCCCCGGCCACGCCTTGGCGACCCGCGCCGCGAGCACGAAGTCCTTGCGCAGCGGGTGGCCTTCGAAGTTCTCGGGCAGCAGCAGCGGTACGAGGTGGGGGTGGCCGTCGAAGCGGACGCCGAACATCTCGTGGGTCTCGCGCTCGTGCCAGGCCGCGCCCGCGTAGACGTCGACGGCGGTCGGCAGCACGGGCGCCTCGTGCGGCACGGTCGTACGGACGAGCAGACGCCGCACCGGGGCGAGGGCCACGACGTGCGCGGACACGCGGAATCCCGTGCCCGGTTCGTCGACGGCGCTGAGCCAGTCGAAGTAGGTGCAGCCGAGTGTGTCGCGGGCGGTGCGCAGGGCGTCGGTCCAGGAGGCGGCGGGGACGTCCGCCGTCAGGACCTCGTACGACTCCTCGGCGGTCGCCTCCGCGCCGAACAGCTCCTCGACGGGAGCGGGCAGCCAGCCGGTCATCCGGCGTCCACCCCCGAGGCCCCGGGCGCGGGCGGCGTGACGAGGCCGCTGCGCAGCGCGGCCGTGGACGGCCGGGGGCCGTTCGCCCCGTACCGCTCGCCGAGCGACTCGCGCGCGATCTTCTCCTGGAGCTTGAGGATGCCCTGGAGCAGCGCCTCCGGGCGCGGCGGGCACCCGGGGACGTACACGTCGACGGGGATGATCTGGTCGACGCCCTTGGTGACGGAGTACGAGTCCCAGTAGGGGCCACCGCAGTTGGAGCAGGCGCCGAACGAGATGACGTACTTGGGCTCGGGCATCTGCTCGTACAGCCGCTTCACGGCGGGCGCCATCTTGTCGGTGACCGTGCCGGAGACGACCATCAGGTCGGCCTGGCGCGGCCCCGGAGCGAACGGGATCACGCCGAGGCGGATGAAGTCGTGCCGGGCCATGGAGGCCGCGATGAACTCGATGGCGCAGCAGGCGAGCCCGAAGTTGAAGACCCACAGGCTGTAGCGGCGGCCCCAGTTGAGGACCACCTTCATCGGCTCGGGGGCGAGGCGGGACAGGACGCCGAGGCGCTTCGGCTCCGGGAGGAGCACGGGCTCCGCCGGCGCCCCGGCCGCCGCCGGCCCTGTGTGCTCCTGGTTCACGCCCATGTGAGGACGCCCTTCTTGTATGCGTACAGCAGGCCCACGGCCAGGAAGCCGAGGAAGATGAACATCTCGACGAGGGTCGCGGCGCCGTAGCCGGGCGCGGCGAAGACCGTCGCCCACGGGAAGAGGAAGATCGAGTCGACGGCGAAGATGACGTAGAGGAACGCGTAGACGTAGTAGCGGACCTGGGTGTGGGCCCAGCCCTCGCCGACCGGGTCGACACCGCACTCGTACGTGAGCAGTTTCTCCGGGGTCGGCACGACGGGGCGCAGGAGCCGGCTCGCGCCGAAGGCCACGGCGACGAACAGCACGCCCACAACGGCGAGCAGTCCGACGACGGAGTACGACTCGAAGTAGCTCGCCGCGACGTCCGTGTGGTGCGTCGTCACTGGCACGTCAGCCCCTCACTCCTGAAACACTCCTGACATTCCCGAACTCCGGCACTCACCGTCTCGCCCGTTCGACGATCTGTACGCACGGGAGTCTAGGGCCTGCTAAAGGCGAGGTAAGCAGACCGTCATGGACAAGCTGGGGTGTGGGGTGGGGTTATCCACAGTGGGATCGTGCGGCACCCCTCATGGCGCGAGCGCGGCGTGCCGGGCAACCTTTGACGTATGACCGCAAGCACCTCGCCTTCGCACGCCGAGCCGCAGGGCCCGCCGCCTGCCCGTTTCGCCTTCGACGTGCACACCTGGAAGGAGATCGCACACCTCCTGGTGAACCTCCCGACCAGCATCGTCGGGTTCGTGTACGTGGTGGCGTCCCTGTCCATCGGCGTCGCCCTGTCGGTGACGGTGGTCGGCCTGCCGCTGCTCGCGCTCGCGCTGTTCGGCGCGCGGCTGATCGGCAAGTTCGAGCGGGGGCGGGCCAGGCTGCTGCTCGGCGTGCGGATCGACGAGCCGAGCCCGATGCCGGCGCCGTCGAAGCGCTCCGGCAGCTTCCTCACCTGGCTGTGGTCCAGCCTCAAGGACCCGGTGGGCTGGCGGACGATGCTGTACGGCTTCATCCGGCTGCCGTGGGGCATCGCGACGTTCACCATCATGGCGTTCGGGGTCTTCCTGCTGTGGCCGGTGCTGCCGTTCATCGCGCGGGCGCTGGCCAACGCCGACCGGGCGATGGTGCGCGGCCTGCTCTCGCGCTCCGACGAACTGGAGCGGCGCATCGCCGAACTGGAGTCGGACCGGGGCGTCGTGGTGGACACCGCCGCGGCCGACCTGCGGCGCATCGAGCGCGATCTGCACGACGGCGCGCAGGCCCGCCTGGTGGCCCTCGCCATGGGCCTCGGCCTCGCCAAGGAGAAGCTCCTGGAGGACCCGGACACGGCGGCGGCGATGGTCGACGAGGCGCACGGCGAGGTGAAGCTGGCGCTCCAGGAGCTGCGGGATCTCGCGCGCGGCATCCATCCGGCGGTCCTCACCGACCGCGGGCTCGACGCGGCCCTCTCGTCGGTCGCCTCGCGGTGCACGGTGCCGGTGAAGGTGACCGCCGACCTGCCCGAGCGCCCGGCGGCCGCGATCGAGGGCATCGCGTACTTCACGGTCTCCGAGCTGCTGCAGAACGTGAGCAAGCACAGTGGGGCGCGGACGGCGAGCGTGGAGGTGTGGCGCTCCGACCAGCGCCTGCTCATACAGGTGTGGGACGACGGCCACGGCGGCGCCAGCCTGGACGGCGGCACGGGCATGGCGGGCCTCGCGGACCGGCTCGGCGCGGTGGACGGCCTGTTCGTCATCGACTCGCCGACCGGCGGCCCGACGACGATCACGGCGGAACTGCCGTGGCGGGACCGCGCGGAGGCGTGAGGTCCGCCGACCTGGCCCACCCCCGGAGGGTGGGGAAAACCCCCGGCCCAAGAGGCCGACGCACTCCATGGTCCGCCCGGCCGCCGACCCGCAGTCTGGACGTACGACAAGGAGAAGCTCTCGCGGAGCGGGCACGAGCCGCGCGGGGCCGAGAAGAAACGGACGACACCGATGGCCACGGACTACGGACAGGGGTACGGACACCTCATGGGAGCCGACGTCGAGGACCGCTGGGGCCACGAGGACCACGGTGGCTACGGCAGCCACCCCGGCGGCGGGCGCGACGAGAGCCGCCTGAGCCGTCTGCCCGCCGCGCTGCGGGCGCCCCTGGAGGGGCGTACGTGGCGTGAGTTCCTGTATGTGCTGCTGTCGTTCCCGATCAGCATCATCGGCTTCGTCTTCGCGGTGACGACGCTGTCGGTCGGCGCGGGCCTGCTGATCACGTTCATCGGCATTCCGGTGCTCGCCCTGGGCCTCGCGGCCCTCCGCGGCTTCGGCGCGCTGGAGCGGATGCGGGCGCGGACGCTGCTCGGCGTGGGCATCAACGACCCGCATCCGCTGCAGACCCGGGGCGGCGGCTTCATGGCGTGGATGGGGGCCGTCCTCAAGAGCGGCGTCTCCTGGCGGCACGTCGTGTACGCAGTGATCCACATGCCGTGGGCCATCTTCTCGTTCGTGGTGACGGCGGCCTTCTGGACGTACGGCTGGGCGATGCTGACGTATCCGCTGTGGTTCTGGCTGTTCCCGCTGTACGGGGGGCAGGCCGGGATCCAGCTCTACGGCGACGACGGCCACCGCATATACCTGGACAACCCTTTCGAAATCGGTGTCACCGCGGCCACCGGCCTTCTCATCACGCTGGCCACGCCCTGGATCATCCGCGCCCTGACCACCGTCGACCGGGTCATGGTCTTCGGGCTGCTCGGCCCCTCGCGACTGGTGTCACGTGTCGTCGAACTGGAGTCGGACCGGGGCGTGGTGGTGGACACCGCCGCGGCCGACCTGCGGCGCATCGAGCGCGATCTGCACGACGGCGCACAGGCGCGGCTCGTGGCCCTCGCCATGGATCTCGGCCTCGCCAAGGAGAAGCTCGCCGAGGACCCGGAGGCGGCGGCGCGGATGGTGGACGAGGCGCACGGCGAGGTGAAGGTGGCGCTGCAGGAGCTGCGGGATCTGGCGCGCGGGATCCATCCGGCCGTCCTCACCGACCGGGGGCTCGACGCCGCGCTGTCCGCGCTGTCCGCGCGGTGCACCGTGCCGGTGGAGGTCGAGGTGGATCTGCCGGCGCGGCCGGCCGCGGCCATCGAGGGGATCGCCTACTTCACCGTGTCCGAGCTGCTGCAGAACATCAGCAAGCACAGTGGGGCCGGGCGGGCCTCCGTGGACGTGTGGAAGGTCGAGAGCCGGCTGATGCTGCAGGTCAGTGATGACGGGCAGGGTGGGGCCGATGTTTCGGCCGGGTCCGGGCTCGCGGGGCTCGCGGAGCGGCTCGACGCGGTCGACGGGATTCTGGTGGTCGAGTCGCCCGTGGGTGGGCCGACGACGATCACTGCGGAGTTGCCTTGGCGGGGGTAGGGGCCCTGCGGGGCATTCCCCAATCCCGCCCCTTCCCGTAACCAGGGGGCTGGCCTCGTCCTCAAACGCCGGACGGGCTGAGTGGTGCCGGACTAATTGAATGAGCGTGACGCCCGGGCGCCCGAATGCTGGGATGCTTGTTCCTGTCAGCGGGGCGGGGACAGGGCATGGGGGCCGGAACATCGTGGAGGACAAGGTGCGGGTGGTCATCGCCGAGGATTCAGTGCTGCTCAGGGAGGGCCTGACCCGGTTGCTGACCGACCGCGGACATGACGTCGTCGCGGGGGTGGGCGACGCGGAGGCGCTGATCAAGACGATCACCGATCTCGCGGCGCAGGACATCCTGCCGGACGTCGTGGTCGCGGATGTGCGGATGCCGCCGACCCACACGGACGAGGGGGTGCGGGCGGCCGTCAAGTTGCGCGCGCGACATCCGGGGCTCGGCGTGCTCGTGCTCTCCCAGTACGTGGAGGAGCAGTACGCGACGGAGCTGCTCGCCGGGTCGAGCCGGGGCGTGGGGTACCTGCTCAAGGACCGCGTCGCCGAGGTCCGCGAGTTCGTGGACGCGGTCGTGCGCGTCGCGCAGGGCGGCACCGCGCTGGACCCGGAGGTCGTGGCGCAGTTGCTCGGGCGCAGCCGCAAACAGGACGTCCTCGCGGGCCTGACCCCGCGCGAGCGGGAGGTCCTGGGCCTGATGGCCGAGGGGCGGACGAACTCGGCGGTCGCGCGCCAGCTCGTGGTGAGCGACGGAGCCGTCGAGAAGCACGTCAGCAACATCTTCCTGAAGCTGGGGCTCTCCCCCAGCGACGGGGACCACCGCCGGGTGCTCGCCGTGCTGACGTACCTCAATTCCTGAATTCCCGAGGGGTTCGGCAGCCTCCCGGGAGGTACTTCGACCGAGTCCGACGACCGCCGCCCGCCGTCCCGCCACCAGGACACGATTACGGGTCGACCGCACAGCGCCACCGTGGCATCACTCGCACGGACTGCACGACACTGCACCGCAGCACGGCCCTGGGACCACACATGGTCCTAGAACCAAAGGATGAGCGGAGAGCGTCTTCATGAAAGGCCGGGGGGCGAGTCACAGCATGACAAATCGGGGCATTCAGCTGTCTCAAAGGTGCGTCCAGCATGCGAGCGGCCCTAAGAAGGTGACCCTTACAGACGTAGGGTGGGCCATGGGAGCGCAGGGCGGCCTGCCGCTTCCGCAGAGCCGCCTCAAGGGAGGTCCAGTTCAGTGACCAGCCAGGTCAGTAGCCCGGCCGAGCAGGCCGACGAAGCCGTCGTAGGAGAGCAGCGCAAGCCCGCAGCGGGCGAGAAGGACGTGCGCCGCCTCGACCGGGTGATCATTCGGTTCGCGGGCGACTCGGGTGACGGCATGCAGCTCACCGGCGACCGGTTCACCTCGGAGACGGCGTCCTTCGGCAACGACCTGTCGACGCTGCCGAACTTCCCCGCCGAGATCAGGGCGCCCGCCGGCACGCTGCCGGGCGTCTCCTCGTTCCAGCTGCACTTCGCCGACCACGACATCCTGACCCCGGGCGACGCGCCGAACGTGCTGGTCGCGATGAACCCGGCGGCCCTGAAGGCGAACATCGGGGACGTGCCGCGCGGCGCCGAGGTGATCGTGAACACGGACGAGTTCACCAAGCGCGCGATGCAGAAGGTGGGGTACGAGACCTCGCCGCTCGAGGACGGCTCCCTGGACGGCTTCCAGGTGCACCCGGTGCCGCTGACCACGCTGACGGTGGAGGCGCTGAAGGAGTTCGACCTGTCCCGGAAGGACGCGGGGCGGTCGAAGAACATGTTCGCGCTCGGCCTGCTCTCGTGGATGTACCACCGGCCGACCGAGGGCACCGAGCGGTTCCTGAAGACCAAGTTCGCCAAGAAGCCGGACATCGCGGCGGCGAACATCGCGGCGTTCCGCGCGGGCTGGAACTTCGGCGAGACCACCGAGGACTTCGCGGTCAGCTACGAGGTGGCGCCCGCGGCGAAGGCGTTCCCCACGGGCACGTACCGCAACATCTCCGGCAACCTCGCCCTGTCGTACGGCCTGATCGCGGCCTCGCGCCAGGCGGACCTGCCGCTGTACCTGGGCTCGTACCCGATCACCCCGGCCTCGGACATCCTGCACGAGCTGTCCAAGCACAAGAACTTCGGCGTGCGCACCTTCCAGGCCGAGGACGAGATCGCCGGCATCGGCGCGGCCCTCGGCGCCGCCTTCGGCGGCTCGCTGGCCGTCACGACGACCTCCGGCCCCGGTGTGGCGCTGAAGTCGGAGACCATCGGGCTCGCGGTCTCCCTCGAACTGCCGCTGCTGATCATCGACATCCAGCGCGGCGGCCCGTCCACCGGCCTGCCGACCAAGACCGAGCAGGCGGACCTGCTCCAGGCGATGTTCGGCCGCAACGGCGAGGCCCCCGTGCCGATCGTCGCGCCGCGCACCCCGGCGGACTGCTTCGACGCGGCCCTGGAGGCGGCGCGCATCGCGGTCACCTACCGCACGCCGGTCTTCCTGCTGTCCGACGGCTATCTGGCCAACGGCTCCGAGCCGTGGCGCATCCCGGAGGTCGACCAACTCCCGGACCTGCGCGTGCAGTTCGCCTCCGGCACGAACCACACCCTGGACGACGGCACCGAAGTGTTCTGGCCGTATCTGCGCGACCCCCAGACCCTCGCCCGGCCGTGGGCGATCCCGGGCACGCCGGGCCTGGAGCACCGCATCGGCGGCATCGAGAAGCAGGACGGCACGGGCAACATCTCGTACGACCCGGCCAACCACGACTTCATGGTCCGCACCCGCCAGGCCAAGGTCGACGGCATCGAGGTGCCCGACCTGGAGGTCGACGACGCGGACGGCGAAGCCGACCTCCTTGTCCTGGGCTGGGGTTCGACGTACGGGCCGATCACCGCCGCGGTCCGCCGCCTGCGGGCCGCCGGGCAGAGCGTCGCGCAGGCGCATCTGCGCCACCTCAACCCGTTCCCGCGGAACCTGGGCGAGGTCCTGAAGCGTTACGACAAGGTGGTGATCCCCGAGATGAACCTCGGCCAGCTCGCCACGCTGATCCGCGCCGAATATCTCGTGGACGCGGTCTCGTACAACCAGGTCAACGGCATGCCGTTCAAGGCCGAGCAGCTCGCCACGGCTCTCAAGGAGGCCATCGATGGCTGACACCACGCTCGCGGGGCCCACAGGTTCCGAGACGCTTCTGAAGCTCGTGCCCAAGGCCGAGGGCAAGCAGTCCATGAAGGACTTCAAGTCCGACCAGGAAGTGCGCTGGTGCCCCGGCTGCGGTGACTACGCGGTCCTGGCCGCCGTGCAGGGCTTCATGCCCGAGCTCGGCCTGGCCAAGGAGAACATCGTCTTCGTCTCCGGCATCGGCTGCTCGTCCCGCTTCCCGTACTACATGAACACGTACGGGATGCACTCCATCCACGGCCGCGCCCCCGCGATCGCCACCGGACTCGCGTCCTCCCGGCGGGACTTGAGCGTCTGGGTGGTCACCGGCGACGGCGACGCGCTCTCCATCGGCGGCAACCACCTCATCCACGCGCTGCGCCGCAATGTGAACCTGAAGATCCTGCTGTTCAACAACCGGATCTACGGCCTCACCAAGGGGCAGTACAGCCCGACCTCCGAGGTCGGGAAGATCACCAAGTCGACGCCGATGGGCTCGCTGGACGCGCCCTTCAACCCGGTGTCGCTCGCGATCGGCGCGGAGGCGTCCTTCGTGGCCCGCACGGTCGACTCCGACCGCAAGCACCTCACCGACGTGCTGCGCCAGGCCGCCGACCACCCGGGCACCGCCCTGGTGGAGATCTACCAGAACTGCAACATCTTCAACGACGGCGCCTTCGAGGTCCTCAAGGACAAGCAGCAGGCCGAGGAGGCCGTGATCCGTCTGGAGCACGGCGCGCCGATCCGCTTCGGCACCGACGGCTCCAAGGGCGTCGTGCGCGACTCGCTCACCGGCGATCTGAAGGTGGTCGCGGTGACGGAGGAGAACCAGTCGCAGATCCTGGTCCACGACGCCCACGCCGCGTCGCCGACCACGGCCTTCGCGCTCTCCCGCCTCGCCGACCCGGACACGCTGCACCACACCCCCATCGGCGTCTTCCGCAGCACCGAACGCCCGGTGTACGACACGCTGATGGCCGACCAGCTCGACACCGCCATCGAGCAGCACGGCAAGGGTGATCTCGCTGCGCTGCTGGCCGGCGGGGACACCTGGACGGTCGTCGGCTAGTTCCCTGGCCTGCGCCCGCCCGGAGCCCGGTCCTGATCCGTCAGGGCCGGGCTTCGTCGTGCTTCGCCCGTGCCTCGTCGTACGCCGCCCGCGCCTCCAGCACGTCGTCCATGCGCCGGTGCGTCCACGCGCCGAGGGCGCGGACCAGCTCGGCGGCCTCGCGGCCCAGGTCGGTGAGGGAGTAGTCGACGCGGGGCGGGATGACGGGCTTGGCGTCGCGGTGCACCAGGCCGTCGCGCTCCAAGGTCTGCAGGGTCTGGGTGAGCATCTTCTCGCTGACGCGGCCGATCTCGCGGCGCAGCTCGCTGAAGCGATACGACCGCTCGGCCAGCGCGATCAGGACGAGGACGCCCCAGCGGCTGGTGACGTGCTCCAGGACGAGGCGGTGCGGGCACATCGCCTCGGCTTCGCTGTTCCAGGGGGTCCTTACGGCCATACCAGTACCTTACTTCAAAGTGGGTACTTACGGATAGTTAGTGCCGGAGCTAGGGTGAGTGGCATATCCGATCGCAACCCACATAACGGGAGATTCATCCCATGAGCATCGTCGTCACCGGAGCCACCGGACACCTCGGCCGCCTCGTCGTCCAGGGCCTGCTGGACGCGGGCGTGCCCGCCGGGCAGATCGCGGCCGTAGTACGGAACAAGGAGAAGGCCGCGGACCTCGCGGACCGCGGCGTGGAGCTGCGCGTCGCCGACTACAACGCGCCGGAGACGCTCGCCGGGACGTTCGCCGCGGGCGACAAGGTGCTGCTGATCTCCGGCAGCGAGATCGGGCGGCGGGTGCCGCAGCACCGGGCCGTGATCGACGCGGCGCGGGCCGCGGGCGTCGCGCACCTCGTGTACACGGGTGTGCTCGGCGGCCCCGACGCCGACTTCGATCTGGCGGCCGAGCACAAGGCCACCGAGCAGGCGGTGCTCGACTCCGGGCTGCCGTACACGTTCCTGCGGAACGGCTGGTACCACGAGAACTACACGGAGAACCTGGCCCCGGTCCTGGCGCACGGCGCCGTCGTCGGCAGCGCGGACGGGGGCCGGATCGGGTCCGCCGCGCGCGCCGACTACGCCGCGGCGGCCGTCGCGGTGCTGACCGGCGAGGGCCACGAGGGCGTCGCGTACGAGCTGAGCGGCGATGTGGCGTGGAGCCTGCCCGAGTACGCGGCCGAGGTCGCCGCGCGCTCCGGCAAGTCCGTCACGTACCGCCAGGTGTCCCCCGCCGAGCACCTCGCCGTGCTGACCGGCGCCGGGGTTCCGGAGCCGGTGGCCGCGATCCTCGTGGACGTGGACGCGGCCATCGCCCGGGGCCTGCTGGCCGGGGGCAGCGGCGACCTGAGCCGCCTCATCGGGCGGCCGACGACGCCGCTGGCCGACGCGGTGGCGGCGGCGCTCGGGGGCTGAACCGCGCGGGAGCGAGGCTGTCATGACCGTATGGCGATACGGGCATGACAGCCTCCCCCTGCGGGCGCTACCTTCGTGCTCGGCAGCGGGTGTCTGCCGAGGGCCCGGCGTCCGGGCCGCGAGCACGAAGGAGGAGCCGTGACCCCAGCGCAGGCCAAGGCCGAGGCACGCATAGGTCTGCTGAACGGCTTCGCCGCGTACGGCATGTGGGGCCTTGTGCCGCTGTTCTGGCCGCTCCTCAAGCCCGCGGGCGCGGGCGAGATCCTGGCCCACCGCATGGCCTGGTCGCTCGTCGTGGTCGGCGTCGCGCTGCTCGTCGTACGCCGCTGGGCCTGGGCCGGTGAACTGCTGCGCCAGCCCCGCAAGCTCGGCCTGGTGACGGTGGCCGCCTCCGTGATCACCCTCAACTGGGGCGTCTACATCTGGGCCGTGAACTCCGGCCACGTCGTCGAGGCATCGCTCGGCTACTTCATCAACCCGCTGGTCACCATCGCCATCGGCGTGCTGCTGCTCGGCGAGCGGCTGCGTCCCGTGCAGTGGACGGCCGTCGGCGTCGGCCTCGCCGCCGTCCTGGTCCTCGCCTTCGGCTACGGCCGCCCGCCCTGGATCTCGCTCGTGCTCGCTTTCTCCTTCGCCGCGTACGGCCTGGTCAAGAAGAAGGTCAACATCGGCGGACTGGAGTCGCTCGCCGCCGAGACCGCCGTGCAGTTCCTGCCCGCGCTCGCCTTCGTGCTGTGGCTCGGCTCGCGGGGCGAGGCCACGTTCGCCACCGAGGGGTTCGGGCACGCCGCGCTGCTCGCCGCCACCGGCGTGGTGACGGCCGTGCCGCTGGTCTGCTTCGGCGCGGCGGCGATACGGGTGCCGCTTTCCACTCTGGGGCTGCTTCAGTACCTCGCGCCCGTGTTCCAGTTCCTGCTCGGCATCCTGTACTTCCACGAGGCGATGCCCGCCGAGCGGTGGGCCGGGTTCGGGCTGGTGTGGCTGGCGCTGTCCCTGCTGACCTTCGACGCTTTGCGCACCGCGCGGCGTAGGGCAGGGGAAACGCAGGGGGGCTTCGCCCCCTCTCCCCCCGCTGTTGGCGCTTCGCGCCTCGTCCTCAAACGCCGGACGGGCTCCCAGTCCACGCGCCCTGTGCCGCAGCCTCCCGCACGTACTCCGTGAAGTCCCTTGGCTCGCGGGCCAGTACCTCGTGTACGCCGGTCGCCGGCGGGGCCAGGTGGCCCTCGTTGAAGAACGTGAAGATGGCCGTGTACTCCTTGGCGGCGGCCTCGGGCACGCCCTCGGCGATCAGCTCGGCCAGGAACTGCTCCGGCGTGACCGGCTCGTAGCGCATCGGGCGGCCCGACGCCGCCGCGACCTCCGCGACCGCCTCGGCGTAGGTGAGGGCGCGCGGGCCGGACAGCTCGTACACGCGGTGCGTGTGGCCGTCCTCGGTGAGCAGCGCGACCACGACGTCCGCGATGTCCTCCACGTCGATGAACGGCTCCGGTGTGTCGCCGACCGGCAGGGCGAGGCGGCCCGCGAGGAGCGGCGCGTGGAAGAAGTCCTCGGAGAAGTTCTGCGCGAAGTTGTTGGCGCGGATCACCGTCCAGTCGACGCCCGCCTCCGCTACGGCCCGCTCGGCCCGCGCCATGCCCGGCAGGAAGGACTCGCCGGACACGTCGGCGCCGCGCCCGGACAGGACCACGAAGCGGCGCACGCCCGCAGCCGCGGCCTGCGCCACGAAGTCGACGACGGGGTCCGGGTCTTCCGGCGCGACGAGGTAGAGAGCCCTGACGCCGGACAGGACCGGGGCCCAAGTAGAGCGTTCGTTCCAGTCGAAGCGGGTCTCGCCGGAGCGGGAGGCGGCCCGCACTGTGTGGCCCGCCGCCCGCAGCCGGGGCACGATCCGGCGCCCGGTCTTGCCGGTGGCGCCGAGGACGAGGATGGGGGCGTCCGCGTTGTTCTGCTGGGTTTCGGTCATGGCTCCAGCCAATCCGCCCGGCCGCGACCGTGACATGGGCGTCCGTCTCACGGCCATGGGAGTACGTCCACGGCGGCCCGCCGGGCGGGCGTCTACCGTTGACCGCATGGACGCTCTGGGGGATCTGCTGCGCGGCGTACGCGCGGACGGCGCTCGATTCGATCGCGCGGTGCTCACGGACAGTTGGGAGCTGAGCTGCCCGCAGGGGGCCGCGCTCGAACTGTTCCTGGTGGTGCGCGGCACGGCCCGGGTCACCGCCGCGGGGTACGAGCCGCGCACCCTGCGCGCGGGCGACGCCACGCTGGCCTGCACCACGGCTCCGTTCGCGCTGGCCTCGGCGGACCCCGGCGCCGGGGAGACCGAACTGGTCTCCGGGGCCTACGAGTTGGCGGGCTCCGTCGGCCGCCGCCTCACCAGCGCGCTGCCGCCGCTCCTGGTCGTGCCCGCCGAGGACGAGTGCCTGCCGATCGTGGAGCTCATCGCCGCCGAGATCGCCGAGGACCGGCCCGGGCGGCAGTACGTGATGGACCGGATGCTGGACTGGCTGCTCGCCTGCACCCTGCGCGAGTGGTTCGAACTGCCCGAGTCCTGCCCGCCCGCGTGGTACCGCGCGCTCGGCGACGACGTGGTCGGCCCGGCCCTGCGCGCCCTGCACGAGGAACCGGCCCGGCCCTGGACCGTGGCGTCCCTGGCGGCGCGCGCCCAGGTCTCGCGCGCCGCCTTCGCCCGGCGGTTCGCCGACCTGGTGGGTCGGCCCCCGATGGCGTACCTCACCGACTGGCGCATGACCCTGGCCGCCGAACTCCTCACGGAGCCGGGCGCGACGGTCGCCTCCGTGGCGGCGCGGGTCGGGTACGCGGACGGGTTCGGCTTCAGCGACGCCTTCAAGCGGATCCGGGGGGTCACGCCGAGCGGTTACCGGGCGTCGCGGGCCGCGGAGGCCGAGGCCGAGGTCGCGGCTGCGGAGAAGGTGGACCCCGACTCGTGGCTGCGGGCCGCGGGCTGAGCCTTCCGCCCGCCCCCGCGCAGCCCTGCCAGCGAGACCACGACCCCGAGGACCGCGAGCACCACGGGCACGGTGAGCGCCGCCCGGAACGCGTCGAGGGAACCCTCGGGGTCCCCGGCGTTCCCGTGCGCGCCGCCGCCCCCGCCTGCCGACGCGAGCCCGTACACCGCCGTCACCGCCGAGATCCCGATCGCCGCCCCGAACTGCGTGGCCGTCTGCAACAGGCCGCCCGCCAGGCCCTGTTCCTCCTCGGCCACGCAGTCGGTCGCCGCGATCAGGAGGGGGCCGTAGGCCAGCGCGAAGGCGGTGCCGGCGAGGATCAGCGTCGGGAACATCGCCGCGTACGTCCAGTCCATGCCGACCGGCAGGAACAGCGCGTACGCCGTCGCCGCGAGCAGGAAACCGGCGAGGATCACGCGGGCGTGGCCGTAGCGGTTCACCAGGAGCGGGGTGAGCGTCGGCGCGAGGACGACGTCGCAGCCCATCACCACCAGGGCGA
The DNA here is from genome assembly GCF_000414115.1 of Streptomyces aurantiacus JA 4570. Classification (GTDB taxonomy): domain Bacteria; phylum Actinomycetota; class Actinomycetes; order Streptomycetales; family Streptomycetaceae; genus Streptomyces; species Streptomyces aurantiacus_A. The sequence goes on along the minus strand of NZ_AOPZ01000073.1, from coordinate 45,502 downwards.
TCGCCGTCTGCCAGGACGACCAGCCGCGCAGCTCCTGGAGGTAGAGCGTCAGGACGAACTGGAAGCCCATGAACGCGCCGAGGAAGAGCAGCGCCCCGAGCCCGGCCCGCACCACCGTCCCCGTACGGAAGATCCCAAGGCGTACCAGCGGCACGGCGGCGCGGCGCTCGATGCCCACGAAGGCGGCGACGAGGAGCAGACCCGCAGTCACCGTGGCGGCCGTCAACGGCCAGTCGTCGAGGCCGTGTTCGAGGCTGACGACGCCGTAGGCGAGGAGCAGCATCGCCCCGGCCGCGGCGGCCGCGCCCGGCAGGTCGAAGCCGCCGGAGCGGGGCCGTGCCGGGGCCTCGGCGGCGTACTCCGCGCCGGGCTCCGGCACGGAGACCGGCGCCGGAATCAGCCGCACCGCCGCCGCCAGGATCACGGCGGCGAACAGCACCGGCGCGAAGAACACCCACTGCCAGCCCAGCTCCGTGAGCAGCCCGCCGATGACCAGGCCGAGCGAGAAGCCGCCCGCGGAGGTGCCGGCGAAGACGAGCAGGGCCTTGTTGCGGGCCGGGCCCTCCGCGTACGAGGTGGTGATGATCGACATCGCGGCGGGCGTCATGAACGCCGCGGCCACGCCGGTCACGAACCGCGCCACGATCAGCATCCAGCCCTCGGTCGCGAACCCGCCGAGCCCGGAGAAGACCAGGAAGACGCCGAGCCAGGTCAGGAACATGCGCCGCCTGCCGAGCAGGTCGGCCGCGCGGCCGCCGAGCAGCGTGAATCCGGCGTAGCCGAGGACGTACGCGCTGATCACCCAGGCCGCCGTGCCGGTGGAAAGGCCCAGGTCGGAGCGGATGCTGGGGATGGCCACGGCGAGCATGGCGATGTCCGCGCCCTCCAGAAAGATCGTTCCGCACAGGACGAGCAGCAGTGCCCAGGCACGGGCGCCCATGATGACTCCTTCGGTTACCCCGATGAGGGCCGGTTCCTTCTTGTAACCAAAGGAATCCTGCGGCAGCATCTACAGGTGCGGAAGAAGGCACTTTGAAGTCACCGAGGCACTGCGAGGGCACCGTGGAGACGGAGGGCACCGTGGAGACGGAGGGCACCGTGGAGACCGCCGACCCTTACGGGGACACCGATCCGTTCCAGTGGGACACCCGGGAGGACTGCCAGGTGCGGCAGATCCTGGACCGGGTGGCCGACAAGTGGTCCCTGCTGGTGATCGCGCTCCTGGACCGCCGCTGCCTGCGCTTCACCGAGCTGCGCCGCGAGATCGACGGCATCAGCCAGCGCATGCTGACGGTCACGCTGCGCCAGCTGGAGCGGGACGGCCTGGTGAAGCGAACCGTGCATCCGGTGGTGCCGCCGCGCGTGGAGTACGAACTCACGCCGCTCGGCGGCACGTTGCACCACACCATCCGGACCCTGGTGACCTGGACGGAGGAGCACCAGAACGAGATCGCGGCGGCGCGGTCCGCGTACGACGCGCGGGTGGCGGCGGAGGAGTCGGCGGGCGCATGATCAAGGCATGACCCTGCACTGGAAGCTCGTGATCGACGCCCAGGACCCGCACGCCCAGGCCGCCTTCTGGGGCGAGGCCCTGGGGTACGAGGTCGAGGACAACAGCGCCCTGATCGAGCGGCTGCTCGGCGTCGGCGCCGCGCCGGAAGCGATGACCGTCGAGTTCCGCGGCCGCCGCGCCTGGCGCGACCTCATCGCCGTCCGGCACCCGGACGATCCGTACGACGAGGAGAGCGGCACGGGGCTCGGCCGGCGGCTGCTCTTCCAGCGGGTGCCGGAGACGAAGTCCGGCAAGAACCGGCTGCACGTGGACGTGCACTCCGCGCCCGGCACCCGCGAGGAGGAGCTGACCCGCCTGCGGGCGCTGGGCGCGACCGTGCTGCGGCACGTGAAGGAGCCCGGGGGCGAGTGGGTGGTGATGGCGGACCCGGAGGGGAACGAGTTCTGCCTCCACTAGGGGGCGACCAGGCGCGGCTAGGCGCGCAGCGCGTGCCCCGTCGTCGCGTCCACGTAGTCCGGCACGGCCTCGTGGCTGTCCCCGACGGTGAGCGTGCCGGTGGGCTCGAACAGCAGGATCGAGGCGCCGGTGCGGGCGATCGGCTTGTGCTCGGTGCCCCGGGGCACGGTGAAGACGGCTCCCTTGGTGAGCGTGACCGTGCGCTCCCCGGCGGGCTCGCGCAGCGCGATGTCCAGCTCGCCGTCGAGGACGAGGAAGAACTCGTCGGTGTCGTCGTGGACGTGCCAGATGTACTCGCCCTCGACCTTGGTGACGCGTACGTCGTAGTCGTTGACCTGGGTGACGATGCGGGGGCTCCACAGGGCGTCGAAGGAGGCCAGGGCGTCGTGGAGGCGGATGGGCGCGGCGGCCGGGGCGGCGGTTTCGTTGGTCATGGACTCATCGTGGGCCTCGCCCCCGCCTCGTACGAGTGCTAGAAATCGCACATGGCGCAAGAAAACTCTCAAGGAAGCTCTCAAGGAAGCCCTCAAGGAAGCCCTCAAGGCTCCGCACGGCGCGGCAGCCGCCCGCACCGCGTCGTCGTCATCGTCGACGAGAACTCCAACCCCTTCGAGCTCGGCTGCGCCACCGAGATATTCGGCCTGCGCAGGCCCGAACTGGGCCGGGACCTCTACGAGTTCACGCTCTGCTCGCCCGAGCCGCGCACCCTGATGCGGGACGGGTTCTTCACGCTCACCGGGGTCGCCGCGCTCGACGCCGCCGACGCGGCGGACACCCTGATCGTGCCGAACCGGCCCGACACGGAGGTGCCCCGCCGCCCGGCCGTCCTGGACGCCGTCCGCCGGGCCCGGGCGCGCGGCGCCCGGCTCGTCGGCTTCTGCAGCGGGGCGTTCACGCTCGCCGAGGCCGGGGTGCTCGACGGGCGCCGGGCCACCGCGCACTGGCAGTGGGCCGACGACTTCCGACGGCGCTTCCCGGCCGTACGCCTGGAACCGGACGTCCTCTTCGTCGACGACGGCGACATCCTCACCGCCGCGGGCAGCGCCGCCGCGCTCGACCTCGGGCTGCACATCGTGCGCCGCGACTTCGGCGCGGAGGTCGCCAACTCCGTGTCGCGGCGCCTGGTCTTCGCCGCCCACCGGGACGGCGGGCAGCGGCAGTTCGTGGAGCGGCCCGTGCCCGACGTGCCCGACGAGTCGCTCGCGCCGCTGCTCGCCTGGGCCCAGGAGCGGCTCGGCGAACCGCTCACCGTGGCCGGGCTCGCCGCCCGCGCCGCCGTCAGCCCGGCGACGCTGCACCGCCGCTTCCGCGCCCAGCTCGGCACGACGCCGCTGGCGTGGCTGAACGGCGAGCGCACCGCGTACGCCTGCCGCCTCATCGAGCGCGGCGAGGAGCGGCTCGACGTGGTCGCCCACCGCAGCGGCCTGGGCACGGCGGCGAACCTGCGGGCCCGGCTGCGCCGCGAGACAGGGCTGACGCCGTCGGCGTACCGCCGCCGCTTCGGCCCCTGACGTCCGCCCGCGGACGCCACGCGATGCCCATGCGCGGCCCACGCGATGCCCACGCCCGGCCACACGGAACGCCACGCCCGGCCACCCGGAACGCCACGCCCGGCCACATGGCTACTGCCGGACCCGGCCCCCCGTTTCTTACCGTGGTCCCGTGGCCGTCGTCGAGAAGTGGAAACCGCAGAGCAGCCGACCCGCGCGTCGCGACCGCGAACGGGCGGCCCACCGGCTGCTCGTCGCCGCCTGCGCCCTCTTCGCCCTCGCCTCGCTCGCCCTGGTCCCGCTGGACCTGCGGCTCGGCTGGGACGAGCTCGTCTACGCGAGCCGCTTCGGCCCGTACGCCCCCGACCAGGCTCCCGGCGTCCCGTTCAGCGCGCCCCGCACCCGGGGCGTGCCCGTGCTGCTCGCGCCCGTCGCCTCCTGGAGCGACTCGGTCGTGCTGCTCCGGGTGTGGCTGACGGCGCTCTCGACCGCCGCGCTCTACCTGGGGTTCCGGCCCTGGCTGCGGGCCGTGCCCCGGCTCCCGGAGGTCGCGGGGGTCGCCGCGGCGCTGTACGGCAGCCTCTGGTTCGCGCTGTTCTACGCCAACGCGGCGATGCCCAACCACTACACCGCCATGGGCGCGGCGGGCGCCGTCGGCCTCTTCCTGCACCGGCGCCCCGGGCCGCGTACGTACGCGGGAATCGCCGCGGGACTCCTGCTCGCGACCCTGATGCGGCCCAACGACGGCGCCGCCGTCGCGGCTCCGCTGCTGGCCGCCGCCGCGCTGGTGCCGCTGTGGCGCTCGCGCGGGCGCGCGCTCGCCGTGCTCGGCGGGCTCGGGGCGGGCCTGCTGCCGTGGGTGATCGAGGCGTACGTTCGCTTCGGTGGCGTACGCGAACGGCTCGACGACGCGAGCGAAGTGCAGGGCGGGCTGCGGTTCACGGACACCGCGCTGCATCAGCTCACCGCCATCGACGGGCCCCTGCTGTGCCGTCCGTGCGCCGGTGACGGCGTGCGGGTGCCCGCGCTGGGGTGGTGGGTGCTGCTCGCGGTGTTCGTGCCGGCCGGGCTGTGGTCGGTGCGGCGGTTCCGGCGGACCGCGGCGGGGGGCCGGCTCGCCGCCGCCGTGGGCGTGTGCGCGGCGCTGCCGTACGTCGTCGTGGTGCCGTACACCGCGCCGCGGTTCCTGCTGCCCACGCACGCGCTGCTCGCGGTGCCCGCGGCGATGGGGGTGCTGGCCGCGGTGCGGTGGGCGCGGGGGGCGCGGGTGCCGGTGCTCGCCGGGGGCGTCCTCGCGGCGGTGCTGGTGGGGCATCTCGCCGTGCAGGGGTCGCTGGTGTCCTCCAACTCCCGGATCCAGTCGGCCGCGCGGGAGGACTGGGAGCGGGTGGCGCGGGTGGTGCACCGGGAGGGGGTGCGGCCGCCCTGTCTGCTGGGGGGCAATACGTCGGTGATTCCGCTGGCCTACGCGGCGGGCTGTGAGCCCGCGCCGCGCGGGAAGGAGCGCCGCGGGGACGAGCGGCGGCCCGACGTCCTGGTGCTGCGGCGCCACGCCCTGCCCGGGTGGGCCCAAGACTGGCACGGGGTTCGGGTACCGGACACGTACTCGCGGGGGTGGCGGGTGTACGTACCGGCTGCGCCGTGAACGGGCGGACTGCGTACGCGCCGACGGGACCGCGGGCCAACTGACGTCGCCCTCCCCCTCGTTGAACCGCTATGCGGAACAAACCGTCCGGATCCCGCTCTTGACGTGAACTCAACAGGGCTCCACCATCGGGCACTCCAGGCTCATTCGGTATTCAACTCACGGAAAGCCGGACCCCCCACATGAGACTCTCCGCATCCGGACGCAGCGCGGCTGCCGCCGTCATAGCCGCGACCGCCCTCCTGACGACCAGCGCGATATCCACCGCGGCCACCGCGTCCCCGGGCACCACCGCTCCCCCGCGAGCGGCCGCCCCGGACATCCCCGTGGCCAACGTGAAGGCGCACCTCTCGCAGTTCCAGTCCATCGCCTCCGCCAACGGCGGCAACCGCGCCCACGGCAGCGCGGGCTACAAAGCCTCGCTCGACTACATCAAGGGCAAGCTGGACGCCGCCGGATTCACCACCAGGGTCCAGCAGTTCACCACCAGCGGCCGCGTCGGCTACAACCTCATCGCCGACTGGCCCGGCGGCGACGCCAACCAGGTCCTCATGGCCGGCGCGCACCTCGACAGCGTGAGCCGCGGCGCGGGCATCAACGACAACGCGTCGGGCTCGGCCGCCGTCCTGGAGACGGCGCTCGCGGTGTCCCGCGAGCAGTACAAGCCCGCCAAGCACCTGCGGTTCGCCTGGTGGGGCGCGGAGGAGCTGGGCCTGATCGGCTCCTCGAACTACGTACGCGGCCTGCCCGCCGCCGAACGCACGAAGATCAAGGGCTATCTCAACTTCGACATGGTCGGCTCGCCGAACCCGGGCTACTTCGTCTACGACGACAACCCCACCATCGAGAAGACGTTCAAGGACTACTACGCGGGCCTGAACGTGAGCACCGAGCCGGACCGCGAGGGCGACGGCCGCTCCGACCACGCGCCGTTCAAGAACGCGGGCGTCCCGGTCGGCGGCGTCTTCGCCGGGGCGAGCACCGCCAAGTCCTCGGCCCAGGCCCAGAAGTGGGGCGGCACGGCCGGCCAGGCATTCGACCGCTGCTACCACTCGTCGTGCGACACCACGGCGAACATCAACAACACGGCGCTCGACCGCAACAGTGACGCGGTCGCGTACGCGGTGTGGGGCCTGTCCTCCTAGCCTCTCGCCGCTCCCCCTGGACGAGAATGCTTGCGTGTGCATATAGTGCGCACGCAAGCATTCCTCGTACGCAAGCGTACGCACTCAGGGGGCATCCCATGACTCGCTCGTTCCTCTTCGTCCACGGCAGCGCCCGCCCGCGGGGCAACACCGAGATCCTGGCCCGCAAGGCGGCCGAACAACTGCCGTCGGACGTCGAGCAGCGCTGGATCGATCTCGCCGACCACCCGCTCCCCGACTTCGAGGACCTGCGCCACGACGACACTCGCCCGCGCGCCCGGCCCCGCCCGCAGGGCGACACCGAGGCGCTGCTCCTGGACGCCACCCTCGCCGCCACGGACATCGTCATCGCGTCCCCGCTGTACTGGTACTCGGTGTCGGCCACCGTCAAGCGCTACCTGGACTACTGGGACGCCTGGCTGGAGGTCCCCGAGCTCGACTTCAAGGACACCCTGGCGGGCCGGACGCTGTGGGGCGTGACGGCCCTCGCGGACCGCAACGAGGCGGCCGCGGACCCGCTAGTCGGCACGCTGCGCAACACCGCCGCGTTCTTCCCGATGCGCTTCGGGGGCGTACTGCTCGGCAACGGCACCCGGCCGGGACACGTCCTGAACGACACCGAGGCCCTGGCCCGCGCCAAGACGTTCTTCGCCCAGGAGGACATCCCGGTGGCGCGCTTCCCCTTCAGCTCCGGGTCGTACGGCGAGTAGCCCTACGTGGCGATGTCCTTCGCCCCGAACCGCGCCCACGCCGCCGACCCGAACACCCCGGCGTACAGCGCCTGCAGGCCGAGGTTCTTGACCAGGTCGTCCCAGTAGACCGGGTCACGCATCAAGTCGGCGAAGGACAGCCAGTAGTGCGAGAACAGATACGGGTGCACCGCGTGCAACTGGGGGATCTGGTCGACGATCTGGACGGTGATGAGCAGCCCGACGGTCGTCGCCATCGCGGCGATGCCGCTGCTCGTCAGCGTCGACACGAACAGGCCGAGCGCGGCCACGCCGATCAGTGAGGCGGCCACGACCAGCGCGATCAGCAGGGCGCGCAGCAGCCCCTCCCCGAAGCCGATCCGCGTCCCGGAGATCGTCGTGACCTCGCCGAGCGGGAACAACAGCGCCCCCACGGCCAGCGCGGACGCCGCCACCACCAGCGTCGCGACGAGGCAGAACGTCAGCGTGGTGACGTACTTGGCGAGCAGCAGCCGGGTGCGGCCCGCGGGCGCCACAAGGAGATAGCGCAGCGTCCCCGCACTGGCCTCGCCCGCTATCGCGTCGCCCGCGACGACGCCGATCGCCATCGGCAGGAAGAACGGGAGCGTCGCCGCCAGCGCCGTGAAGACGAGGAACAGGCCGTTGTTGGTGACCTGCGCGATGAACGCGGGTCCACCGCCGCCCTCCGGACCGCCGCCGCCGATCGACCCGCCGTCGCTCGTCTCGATCTTGACGGCGATGCCCACGAGCACCGGCACGGCGGCGAGCACCGCGAGCAGCGCGAGGGTGCGCCAGCGGCGGAAGGTGACGGACAGCTCGCTGCGGAACAGGCCCAGGGTCCAGGCGAGGCGCACCGGGCGCGGCCCGCTGCCCTGCCCCGGTTCCTGACCCGTCTCCTCTGGTGCCGCCGGTGCGCCCGCCCCCGCCGTCACGTCAGCCCGCGACATCGAATCCCTCTCCCGTCAGCGCGACGAACGCGTCCTCCAGGGAGGCCCGTTCGACGCCGAATCCACGGACGCGCACGCCCGCCCCGACCAGCGCGGCGTTGACGTCGGCGAGGTCCGTGCCGGGCGGCTCGCCCGTGACGCGGTCCTCGGAGACGACCAGGTCGGCCACGCCGAGTTCCTTCAGTACGCGGGCCGCGTCGCCGGTGTCCGGTGTGGTCACGGTCAGCCTTCCGCGCGCGCCCGCGGCGAGTTCGGCGACCGGGCCCTGGGTGATCAGGCGGCCCTGGGTCATCACCGCCGCGTGCGTACAGACCTGTTCGATCTCGTCGAGGAGGTGCGAGGAGAGGAAGACGGTGGTGCCTTCGGACGCCAGCTCCCGCACCAGGGACCGGATCTCGCGCATGCCCTGCGGGTCGAGTCCGTTCGTCGGCTCGTCGAGTACGAGGAGTGCGCGCGGTTGCAGCAGGGCCGCCGCCAGGCCGAGGCGCTGCTTCATGCCCAGCGAGTACGCCTTCGCCTTCTTGCCCGCGGCGGCGGTCAGGCCGACCCGGTCGAGGGCCGACTCGGCGCGGGCCCGGCGGGTGCGGGGGTCGGCGGTCGGGTCGGCGGAGTCGTACCGCAGGAGGTTCTCGCGGCCGGAAAGGAAGCCGTACAGCGCCGGGCCCTCGATGAGCGCGCCCACCTGCGGCAGGACTCTCCGGCCTTCGTGCGGCATGGGGCGGCCGAGGACCTTGGCGCGGCCGGAAGTCGGCTCGATCAGGCCCATCAGCATGCGGATCGTCGTGGTCTTGCCGGAGCCGTTGGGACCGAGGAAACCGAAGACGCTGCCGCGCGGCACGGTGAGGTCGAGCCGGTCCACGGCGAGATGCTTGCCGTACCGCTTGGTCAGCCCGAACGTCTCGATCACGCTGCCCATGACCTTCGCCTCGCCGCCGTTGGTGCTCGGCACCGTCTTCCTCCCGTTGCCCGGCCGGACGAGGTGCCCGGCTTGCCCGGCCGGACGAGGTGTCCGGCTGAACGATGGGGCGGCGGTTGGGAGGTACCGGACCGGTACCTCCCAACCGCCGCCCGCTCTCATGTGCTCACGGTCGCGCCGCCGCCAGTGCCGCTAGTGGGCCGCGTTCGCCGCCTTGACCAGCGCGTCCTTCGTGACCGCGCCGACGTACACCTTGCCGTCGTCGGTGACGAGGGCGTTGATCAGGCGGGTCTTGAAGACCGTGCCCGAGCCGAAGTCGCCCTTCACCTGGTCGCCGAGGGAGTTCAGGAACTTCTCGGCCTCCGGCGGTACGTCGCCGGAGTCGGAGCCCGAGCCCGACGTGGGCAGGCCCTGGCCGCCGGGCGTCTTCAGCTCGGCGATGGACGTCCAGCCGTCGCCGATGACGTTGAGGCCGCCGTCCTCCATGCCCTTGAGGTCCCTGCCGCCCATGCCGTCCTTGCCGTGGCGCCCGTTCGCGTCGCCCTCCTCGGTGACCTTCGTGCCCTTCGGGGGCCTGAAGTCGAAGGTGGAGGCGGCCGGCTTGCCGAAGTCGACCTTCGTGAAGCCCGCGTCGACGACCGCGGAACCGCCGCCCGCCGGGGACAGCGTGAACTTCAGCGGCGTACCCGTCTTGGCGTCCACCGCGATGGTGATCTGGCCGACCGTCGAACCGGACTCCTTCGGCTTGAGCACCAGGCGGTAGGCGTCACGGCCCGCGACCTGCGCGCTGCCGTCGACCTTCACGGACGTCGCCGACTTGTCGGCCGCCTTCAGGGCCTGCTCGGCGAACTCCTTGGGCGTGGAGGGAACTTCCTTGCCCAGGTCCTTCGCGCCCTCACGGTCGTGCTGCTTGCCGTGCTTGTCGCCCTTGCCGGCGTCCTTGGAGTGATACGCCTCGTTCGACGCGCTGTCGTACGCCCATACGTCGTCGCCGTTGTGGATCAGGCTGTACTCGGCGGCGTCGTCGAGCACCGACAGCTTCTGCTTGTCCGGGCCGTCGGCGGCGACGCGGAGCGTGTGCGTGCCGGAGGCCAGCTCCATCAGCTTGGCGCTCGGGTCGGCGGCCGAGCCGCCCTTGCCGCCCTCGCCGCCGTCCTCACCCGCACCGCCCGCTCCGGCGCCCGGGGCGAAGCCGCCGGTCATGCCGGAGCCGAACGACGGCAGGCCCAGGTCGGTGCTGATCTTCACCGTGCCGGAGAGCTGCTCGGTGTCCGACGCGGCGATCTTCTCGATGAGTTCCTGTGCGGTGACGTCCGGCAGGTCCGGGTCACCCGAGGTGGCGAGCGCCGGGACCAGCCCGATGGTCGCCGCGGCCACCCCCGCCACCGCGAGCGGGACGACATAGCGGGCGGCCTTGCGGCGGCCTGCGCTCAGCTCGTCCGCCTCGTTGGTGTCCTGCTCCGGTTCGTACGGTGCCATTGTGTGCCCTACCTCCGTCGTCGGCGGCGGCGTTCCGTCCTCGCGTGCACTCGTCCACCCCGCGCCGCCATTCTCACCCGAATTGGTCAGGAGTGGTTGTCCGTGCTGGCTTTCAGCTGTCTCCATCCGACCAAATCGGCCAGCCAGAAGCGTCAGACCCCGGGAGCAACTCCGCGTACTGCTCTGGGATGACAAAAGGGGGCGGCACCTCCCCCGTCCCGTAGGGGGAGGCGCCGCCCGGGATGGTGACGATCAGTGCGTCACGGGGGAGTTCCGCACGTCTGTCACGTGGTCCGAGCGCTGAGGCTCAGCGCTTGACGAACACGTAGTCCGCGCCGTACGGCACCGACGTGATGCTGCCGGACTTGCAGCTGCCGGACGGCTGGACGCCGCCGACGGTGTTGAGCCGCAGGATCTCGGTCGTGCCCGCGAGCAGCCCGCGCTTCTTGCCGACCTGCTCGGCCTTCAGGTCGAGTTCGGCGATGTTCTTCGCGCCGTTGGGCGTCTTGGAGATCAACTTGCCGGTGACGCCGCTGCCGTCGGGGGCGACCCAGCGCGGGGTGCCGGAGTTCGGGGCGACGAAGTCGTGGGCGATGCGGCCGCCGAGGGTCGCGCGGACGTCGCGCTGCTGGAAGGTGAACCCGCCCGAGCCGTCCTCGGCCTTCTTGCACTGGTAGATCTGCTTGCCCTTGACCACGGACGCCTGGAAGCTGCGCGCGGCCGCGTCCAGGGAGACGTTCGCGGTGACCTTGTGGAGCTGGCCGCGGACGGCTCCGCCGGGGAACTCGGCGGTGTGCAGGTTGGCGTAGAAGCCGTTCGGGTCCGCCTTGAGGCGCTTGAGCAGGGCGGCGTCGGTGACCTTGACCGTGCCGGTGACGCGCTGGTGCTCGGCCTTGGCGAGCAGCTTGGTGAAGTCGACCTTGATGCCTCCGTTGGTTCCCTTGGCGCCCTGGTGGATGTGCAGGGCGGACGGCTTGGCGGTGCCGCGCCACTTCACGGTGACGCTGACCTTGTCGCCCTTGACCTTCACGAACTGCAGGGCCGCGCCGTCCTTGTCGCCGACGGCGGGGCCGCCCTGGACGGGTACCTCGTTGGCGCCGTTCATGCTCGCCACGAAGAGGGTGCCGCCGGCGGCCTTGCCGCTCCGCGCCACTACGGTCTCGTCGCCGCCCGCTCCGGCGCCGTGCGCGACGCCGTGCGCGCCGCTGCGGCTCCCGCCGGCTCCGCTCGTCCCGCTTCCGCTTCCGCTGTCCGCCGTCGCCGGCAGGACGGTGGCGGCCACACCGGCGGCCGCGGCGACCGCGACGCCCGTGACGAGCAGGGTGCGGCGGCGGTTCTTGGCGTACGTGGTGACAGTGCCCATGACCTGAAATCTCCCCGTTCCACGACCGACGCCCCCTGCGCCGGCTCTGGCCATGAGTACGGAACGAATCCGACCCTGGACTCAATCCAGGCTCGACCTCTAGGTGTGACGTGCATCACGCCTACGGCGGCCTTACGCACGGCCACGCCTTACGCACCGCCGCTGCGCGGCGGCTCTCCCACCCACCCACCCGTGACCGTGGTCCGCGACGCACCGCCGGGGCACCGTTCCTGCTCGAGCGAAGCCGAGAGCTTGGGGAAGGCAGGGCGGAACGGGTGGGCACAGCCCCGGCCGACGGGGCCGATATGTGGGCGGCGGGGCACCACCCAGGCCGACAGCGCCGGTATGTGGGCGGCAGGGCACCACCCAGGCCAACGCCGACCTCAAGGACAACGGCAACCACGAATCGGCCCACGAAGCCCCGCGGGCACCCTCATCCAGCCCGATGCACAACCAAGTCGCACAGCTCGACCAACGACGCCTTGGCGTCACACTCGGGCAACGGAACAAGCGCGGCCCGAGCCTCCTCGGCATACCGCACCGTGTCCCGCCGAGCCTGCTCAAGAGCCGGATGCACCCGCAGCCGGGCAAGCGCCTCCGCATGCCGGGCGTCATCCGTGAGATCGGAGTCCAGCAGCTCGCACAGCGCGACATCCTCCGCGAGCCCGAGCCGAGCGACCCGCTCCCGCAGCCGCAGCACGGGCAGCGTGGCAATCCCCTCCCGCAGATCCGTACCCGGCGTCTTCCCGGATTCCGTCGACTCGGACGCGATGTCGAGGACGTCGTCCGCGAGCTGGAAGGCGACCCCCAGCCGCTCCCCGTACTGCGTGAGCACGTCCACCACGGTCTCGTCGGCGCCCGACATCATCGCCCCGAACCGACAGGCGACGGCGACCAGCGAGCCGGTCTTCCCGGCCAGCACCTCGAGGTAGTGGTCGACCGGGTCACGCCCGTCGGACGGCCCCGCGGTCTCCAGGATCTGCCCGGTGACCAGCCGCTCGAACGCCTCGGCCTGGATACGGACGGCCTCCGGCCCGAGGTCGGCCAGCGTGTGGGACGCGCGCGCGAACAGGAAGTCGCCGGTGAGGACCGCCACGGAGTTGCCCCAGCGCTGGTTGGCGCTCGCCACGCCCCGGCGCACATCGGCCTCGTCCATCACGTCGTCGTGGTACAGCGTCGCGAGGTGCGTCAGCTCCACCACCACGGCCGACGGCACCACTCCGGGCGCGTACGGGTCGCCGAACTGGGCCGTGAGCATCACAAGCAGTGGCCGAAAACGTTTGCCGCCGGCCCGCACGAGGTGCTGGGCGGCTTCGGTGATGAAGGGGACCTCGCTCTTGGTGGCCTCGAGCAGGCCCTCCTCGACAGCCGCCAACCCGGCCTGGACATCGGCTTCGAGAGCCTGGTCCCGCACGCTCAGCCCGAAGGGCCCGACGACGGTCACGAGGGGTTCTCCTGTCTGCTGACGATCACAAGTCGATCACTCGGTCGATCATTCGTCGATGACACGGTTTGTCGATGTGTCGCTGCCATCACTCAAGTCAGCGTATCCGGTCGCCTTTCGATCACAGCCAGCGCCTGCCCGAGCAGAGGAGACCAGCCTGCCCGATAGACATGGAATGACCGAATTACTCCACAGGCAACGATGTGCCCCACATGGAGCGAGTAATACCCCCCGTTCCACAGACAGCCGCCCGCCCCGGCACGAGCCCCGCGCGACCCCCGCACCGACCCCAGGACGGAGCGGCGTACTGGACGAACGGCCACACGAAGGACCGGCAACACATCAGGCAGCACATCGCGCGGCCCACCGGCCGGGCCCCGACGGCCGCGCACGACCCCGCCCGCCGAACCGGAACCCCCACCTCCGCCACCTGACGTCATCCGGCCAGACATCCACCCCGCGTACATTTCCGGCCACGCGCCACCCCCAGCACCCGGGCCCCACACGCCGCCCCCACCCCACACGCCACACGCCAGACCGCCCGCCGACAGCCCGCCCAGCTCCGGACACGTGGCGCCCCACCCTCACCCCATCAGCCGCTCCAGCACCACCGCGATCCCGTCCTCCTCGTTGGACGCGGTCAACTCGTCCGCGACCGCCTTGAGTTCAAGGTGGGCGTTGGCCATCGCCACGCCGTGCGCGGCCCACGCGAACATCGGGATGTCGTTCGGCATGTCACCGAACGCGAGGGTGTCGGCGGCCCTCAGCCCCATCCGCTCCGCCGCCAGCGCGAGCCCCGTCGCCTTCGTCACCCCGCACGGCTGAAGCTCCACCGTGCCGGGCCCGGACATCGTGACCGTCGCGAGCGACCCCACCGCCGCCCGGGCCACCTCCGCCAACTCGTCGTCCGCCAGCGCGGGGTGCCGCAGCAGCACCTTGCTGATCGGCTCCTCCCACAGCACGTCCCGCCGGGGCACCCGCACCGCGGGCAGCGTCGGGTGCGGCATCTCGTACCCGGGCTCGATCAGCGTCAGCCCGTCGACCCCGTCCTGGTCGACCGCCGCGAAGACCTGCCCGACCTCCGCCTCGATCTTCCCCAACGCGGCCTCCGCGAGCTCACGGTCCAGCGTCACCGACCACACCATGCGGCCGCTGCCCGCGTCGTAGAGCTGGGCGCCCTGCCCGCACACCGCGAGGCCGTCGCACCCGAGCTCCTCCAGGAGCGGGCGCACGCGGGGCGCGGGACGCCCGGTGACGACAAGGTGCCGCGCTCCGCCCTCACTCGCGGCGGCCAGCGCCCTGCGCGACCGGTCGGAAACCGTGTCGTCACAGCGCAGCAGGGTTCCGTCCAGGTCAGTGGCGATGAGGGCATATGCGAGGGGAGCGGCCATGATCCGAAGAATACGGATCTGACGCCGGGCGTTAAGCCGTGTGGCAGGAGCTGTGACGGTTCCGGTGCGCCCGGCGCACTCCCGGCAGACACCGGGTCGTGGGCCCGGTCACGCCCGGTGATGCGCGCCCCGGGCGCACAGGCGCGCCGGACTTGACGGCCCGCTCCTGGTTCACCGGAACGAGGAGCCCTCCGCGACCACGCCCCGGACGGGGCCCGAACTTCCTTGCCCGGACCACTGGTTGCGCGCCCCGGATGTCACTCGAAAGCCCGACGCTGCGAAAGAGGGTGCGCGGCGGGCGCGGCGGCGGCGGTCGGCTCGGGCCCGCCGCGCCCGAGCCGTGCACAAGCGGCCTCACTTCCTCCTGGGCGGCCTCACTTCCACGGGTCGGTGAACGACCGGCCGGGCACCGGCTTGGCTATGAGCGCCACGGCGATGAAGAAGTTGACCTGGCCTATCGCGAACATCAAGGTGGCCAGCGCCTTGGGCTCATAGTGCTCGGCCGCCTGGGCGTACAGCTCGTCCGACACCCGCTCGCCGTGCACGGACGGCTGCAGCACCGCCTCCACCAGAGCCAGGGCGGCACGCTCGGCACCGGTGAAGTACGGCGAGTCCTGCCAGGACGCCACCGACGTGATCCGCTCCTCCGACTCCCCTGCCTTGCGCAGGAACCCGGTGTGCAGAACGGTCAGGTAGGTGTTGCCCACGATCTGCCCCGCGCGCAACTGCATCAGGCTGATCGTCGAGCGCGGCACCGAACCGTTGCCGGTGACCTTGAACAGCGCCGCCGACACGGCCGCCAGCTCGGGGACCAGCTCCGCGGGGTCCTCCGTCATCCGCGGAGCCATCGGGACCTCGGCCGTGATCGAACGCGTTTCCATCGCCATCTCCTTAAGGCTTTCAAGTTGCTGTCACTGCCCTGACGGATGGCGCCGGAGGAATGTGACCGACGGAAGGCAATTGTTTTGTGCCCTAGTCCGCAGCCCCCGCCGCCCCCGCGGCCACCACCCCCACGCCTCCGCCCGCGTCCAGGCGCGGGATGCGGCGTATCGCCGCGTACGCCGCCGCCGGGTAGCGGGCGTCGGGCCGCAGTGCGTACTCCCGCAGGCATGCCTCGGTGAACTTGATGACGTGTTCGTCGCCGTGCTCCACGGCCCCTGCGCCGAGCTCGTCGAGCGGGGGCAGGCCGGCCGTCTCGGTCTGCCAGGCGGCCGTGCCCTCGTCCCGCCGGTCCGTGGTGAAGGCGAGGAGGAAGGCCGACTGGACCTGCCACAGCTGGGCGAGCGTCGGCTCGTACAACTCCTGGGGCAGGTGCGGCAGGACGAGGCGTGCGGCGGCGGGCGCGGTGACGCCGTGGACGAGCGGCACCGGGAAGACCTCGGGGTGGCCCAGATAGACGTCGGCGAACTGGAGCGTCATGTCGCCGAGCAGGCGGGACGCCGGGTGCGGCGCGAGCCGCTCCAATGACTCGGCATAGCCGGGAAGTTGCCCGAGGGTGTCGAGACGTCCCTGGGCGACCGATGGACCGCGCGGTCCGTCGAGCGGCACGCGGGGCAGCGCGGCGACGGCTTCCGCCACGCTGTCGGTGCCGCGGAGGGCCGGGCTGCCGGGGAGTGTGCGGTGCCGCGCGGCCCAGTAGGCGAGGCCCCTGGACAGCTCGTCGAGCTGGAGCGCGGTGGGCGCGTCCCCGGCCGCGGCCAGCCCCCGCACCGCGTGCGCCGTCCGGATCAGGCCGTGTGTCAGGCCGGCGAAGAGACCGGGGATCAGGCGCGGCCACCAGCGGGCGAGGACGTCGCGCCAGGGCGCGGTGGCGAGTTCGCGCGCGAACAGCCGCTCCCAGTCGCCGGCTCGGCCGAAATCACCCAGCGCGGGGCGCCAGGACGCCTCGTCGGCGGGGTCGAGGGCGAAGCGTGCGGCGGGCGGCTCGTGGTGGTCGAGCGCGCGGCGGTAGCGGCCGGTCCAGTGCGCGACCTCGTCCCCGTGCCCGAGCACCGCGATGGCCTCGGCGGCCATCGGGCCGTGGTTGGCGAGGTCGACGCCGACGCCCCGCTCGTAGCCGAGATCCCCGAGTCGTTCCAATGCGTCGTTGACGGCGTCGCTGTAGCTGATGGGCGGCATGTCGTGATCCCCCTAGAAGTGAGCGTGCGGAGCCTCCACACTTTGGATACCCAAACACTTCGACTATCCAAACACTTCAGTTTGCCGAACACTCAGAGTTTCCGAACAAACTAGACTCGCGGCATGCGACGCGCGCCAGACCCTGGGAAACCCACCGCCGTCGAGGCCCAGATCGTGGGCCTCGTGCCCCTGCTCGAGCCCTACTTCCGGGGTGCGGTGGTGAGCGAGCTGATGCCGGAGCGGCTGCGTGAGGCGATGGACAGCCATGGCCTGACGCCGCGCCACGGCGCCGTGCTCCCCCAACTCCTGGCGGCCGCCGAGCCGTTGACGGTGAGCGGTATCGCCCACCGACTGCAGGTGTCGCTGCCCACGGCCAGCGAACTCGTCGGCGGCCTGGCCCGCGCCGGGATCGTCACGCGCGCCCCGGACGAGTCGAACCGCCGCCGGGTCCTGGTGTCCCTGGCCGAGGACTACCGGCCGCTGCTCGAATCCTTCGTCGTACGCCGTGGCGAACCGCTGCTCCGCGCGCTCGCCGGGCTCTCCCCCGAGCAGCGGGAGGGGTTCACCGCGGGGCTCCGGGCGTGGGTGCGGGAGGTGCAGGGGAGCCAGGAGGGGCCGGGGACGGGGGCCTGACGGAACCTCCTGGCGACGGGGCGCGTCACATGGGTGACGTAATCGACCCGTTCGACCCGACGACAAGGAACGCCATGGCACTGCCCCGGACCCGCAAACTCGCCCTCGCCACCGCGAGCGCCCTCGCGCTGCTCACCGCGGGGCTCGCCTGGCAGGCGTCGGCGGCGGACTCGGACGGCACCGGCCGCACGTCGTCACCGGGCGCGAAGTCGGACACCGTGAGCAGCAAGGAGGTCTCACACGACGCCTCCTCGGCCGCGGAGTACTGGACGCCGGAGCGCATGCGCGCGGTCCAGCCCGCGCCCATGCCGGTGGCCCCGGACAACTCGGTCGCGGGCCGCTGAGCCGGACCCCGGACGGACGCCGAGACCCAAGCCACCGAGGCCGAGGCCGCGCACGCAGCCGTCAGCCCTCAGGCAGCGGCCGTCCACGCCGACGGACGGCCGCACTCACCCGGCCGGGCACCACCCGGCACCGCCCTCAGCCCCGGTACACCCCCGCCAAGTGCCGTGCCAGCCGCGGCGAGGCGAACTCCGTGCCGCACACGAACCGCATCACCGGGCCGTACGACGAGCCGGCCAGCATGCCCGTGAAGTACAGGCCGGGCACGGACGAGGCGTAGCCCGGGCCCAGTTTGGGGGTGCCGCGGCTGACGGCGAGGCGGGCGCGCAGGCCGTGGCCGAGGAAGCTGAGGGCGGCGAGGTCTACGCGATACCCCGTCGCGGCGATGATGTGGTCCGCGGTGAGTTCCTGGGGGCGGCCGCCAAGGGTCTCCACGGTGAGGACGGGGCGGCCCTCGCGTGTGCTGGCCGACGCGACGCGCCGCACCTCGCGCGCCTCGACCTTCCCCTCGAACCGCTCCCGCAGCCACCACGCGCCGAGCGGGCCGAGGATGCGACGGGTGAGGAAGTGCCGGGTGGCGGCGGGGAGATGGCGGTATGCCTGGGCGTAGTAGCTGATCGCGTACAGCGACCAGGCGTGGCCGAACGGCGACTCCGGGCGCAGCTTCGGCTGCTCCCACGGCGGCCCGCCGAACGCCACCGAGCGCCGGCCGCGCGCCACCACCCGCACGCGCGCGCCCGCCTCCGCCGCGAGCACCGCCGTCTCCAGGGCGGACTGGCCGGCCCCGACGACGAGCAGCTCCTGGCCCGCGTACCGCGTCAGGTCGTGGTGCTGGGCGCTGTGCGAGACGGGGCCCGCGGGCGAAGGGCCGTCCGGCGCGGCCGCGGCCAGCTCGCGCGGCAGCCGCGCGAGGCCGGACAGGCCCGTGGCGACGACGACCGCGCGGGCGGCGAACTGCTCCCCGGAGTCCAGCTTCACCTCGAAGCCCCCGGCCGGCCGCTGGTCGACGGAGACCACTCGCACCCGCTCCAGGCCGGGCACGAGCTTCTGCTGGAACCACTGTCCGTACCCGACGAACGTCTCTACGGGGATGATGTCCTCGTCGGTGATCAGGCGGGGCAGGCCCGCCGCGTCGCAGTAGTCGACGAGGGTGTGGCCGCGCTGCGGCGCGTCGATGTTCGACGCCACGGGCGTCGACTTCAGGAGCATGCCCGCGGGCATGTGCGCGTGCCAGCTCACCATGGGTTCGCCGAACACACGCACCGATACGCCGCGGGCCCGCAGGTGCGCCGCGGTGGACAGGCCGTAGGGCCCCGCCCCGATGACGACGACTGGCCGGACTGACTGGACCGGTCGGGCTGATTGATTCACGAAGTCCCTCCCCAGGACGTCGTGTGCGCCGTGCCGTCGCACGGGGCACCGTCACTTCGTGGTCGTGCTGCCGCGGCGGTTCGTCCGCCACAGTTGGTACAGATGCTTCGCCCCAGGACGTACGAAACGCGCGAGCATGGTGAAAAACGGCAGCATGTCGTCCGCCGCGAGCCACGCGAGCTCCGTGCCGCTGGCGCGGGTCGGCGCGTGCGGCGTCACATAGCCGCTGCGGCGGTAGGCGAGGTAGGCGGGCAGGTCGATGTTCTCCACGACATAGCGGTGCCCCGCGCGCTGCTCCCCCTCGGGGACGGCACGGCCGGTCAGATGCAGGTGCATCGCCCGGACGACGTCGATCCCGGCCTCGTTCTCGAAGAGGCGGAACTGGGCGCCCATGCGTGGGTTGAAGTCGAGCAGTTTGTACTGACCGTCGCGGCGGTCGAAGCGGAGGTCCAGATCTATGATGCCGGTGAAGCCGATCTGTTTGATGAAACGTCCGGCGAGGTCCGCGAGTTCCGGATTGTCGACGACGTACGCGTTCGCCGTCATGCCCGCGTGCGGCGGCCAGGAGCGGACCTTCACGCCGGTGAACATGGCGAGCGGCGTGGAGTCGGCGTCGCAGTAGGCGTGCACGACCCAGTCCTCGGCCTGCTCACGCGGCAGGTACTCCTGCAGGATCACGCCTGGCCGCTCCCCCCATCCGTACGACAGGTTCAGCAGCCCTTCGGGGGTGTTGATTCTCGTGGTGCCGTTCACCGCGGGCTTTTCGCGGCGCTGGAACGCCTCCCGGTTCTTGGCGACGACCGGGAACCGGGCCGTCGCGGCGAATTTCTCTATGTCGTCCTGGCTCTGCGGGCACACCGAGGCGGGCGAGGCGAGGCCGTGCTCCACGCACAGCTCGTGCAGCCCCTGCTTGCTGGCGAGCCGGCGGGGCAGCGCGGGCTCCACGCGCGGGAACAGGAATCCGCCGAAGTCCGCGTCGCCCAACTCCCGGTGGTGCTCGGCGATCAGCACCGCGGCTTCCTCGTCCGTCGGGATCAGCACCGTCGGCCTGCCGATCCGCCGCCCGATCCGCAGCAGCCCTTCCACCAGGAACGCGGGATCCTCGGTTCCGGTGGTCGGCCACGGGAACGCACGCGTGAGGTAGCGCGAGGCCGCGGCCGGCGTGTGCCGGTCCTCCGTGATCGCGAACATGGGGATGCCGAGGCGCCCGAGGCTGCGGATCGCCCCCACCCCGCCGTGGTGCAGCGGGTAGTCGCCGAACTTCACGACGAGGCCGGGCACTTCGCGGTCGGGCCGCAGGCCCACACGGCCGCTGGAATTGGTCACGGGTCCCCCCACGCGTCCCTTCCGCACCGAACCCGGACCCACCCCTGTCCGCGTCCCCAAGGAAGCTAAGCAGGGTCTGACCATTCCACCCAAGGTTTATCCGGACATTGCGAACTCTTTAGACACTGCCCCAACCCGTCCTTCCCACGTAACGTGTGGGGCACCCAGATTGGAAAGCGAGGCAGGCACGCATGTCCGAGCAGAACCCGCTCGACCTCCCCGAGGGCGACCCCTTCGGCCCGCACAATCTTCCGTACGGAGTCTTCTCCCCGGCCGGGTCCGCCACGGACTCCGCGCCCGGCTCAGCGCCTGGTTCTGCCCCCGCCGCCGACGGGCACGCCGCCGCCCGGGGCGGGCGCCGCGTCGGTGTCCGGCTCGGCTCCTACGTCCTGGACGCGGGCGCGGCCGCAGCCGCCCTCGGCTCGCCCTATGTCTCGCTGCTCGACCAGCCCACGCTGGGCCCGCTGCTCGCCGCGGGCCGCCGCACGTGGAGCGACGTGCGCCGCGCCCTCACCGCCTGGGTGACGGTCCCGGCCCACCGCGACATCGTCCGCCCGCTGCTCCACCCCCTCTCCGACGTCACCCTGCACCTGCCCTTCGAGGTCGCGGACTACGTCGACTTCTACGCCTCCGAGCACCACGCCTCGAACCTGGGCCGCATGTTCCGCCCGGACGCGCCCACCCCGCTCACCCCCAACTGGAAGCACCTGCCCATCGGTTACCACGGCCGGTCCGGCACCGTCGTGGTCTCCGGGACGGACGTGGTCCGCCCCACCGGCCAGCGCAAGGCCCCCGCCGACCCGGCGCCCGTCTTCGGCCCGTCCGTCAAGCTCGACATCGAGGCCGAGGTCGGCTTCGTCGTCGGCGCGCCCTCCGCGCTCGGGACTCCCGTGCCCCTAGCCGACTTCCGCGAGCACGTCTTCGGGCTCTGCCTCCTCAACGACTGGTCGGCCCGCGACCTGCAAGCCTGGGAGTACGTCCCGCTCGGCCCCTTCCTCGGCAAGTCCTTCGCCACCTCCGTCTCGGCCTGGATCACGCCCCTGGAGGCCCTGGACGCCGCGCGCGTCACCCCGCCCGAGCGCACCGAGCCGCTGCTGCCCTACCTCGACGACTCCGCCGAGTCCGTCGCGGACGAGCCCGGCGGCTACGACCTCCGCATCACCGTCTCCCTCAACGGTCACGTCATCTCCGAACCCCCCTTCTCCACCGTCTACTGGACCGCCGCCCAGCAGCTCGCCCACATGACCGTCAACGGCGCCTCCCTGCGGACCGGTGACCTCTACGGCTCCGGCACCGTGAGCGGGCCCTCCCCCGAGCAGTTCGGCTCCCTCATCGAGCTGACCTGGAACGGGCGGGATCCGCTCGAACTCCCTGACGGGAAGCGGACGTTCCTGGAGGACGGGGACGTCGTCACGATGACCGCGTGGGCCCCCGGCCCCGGCGGCACCCGGGTGGGCCTCGGCGAGGTCTCCGGCCGCATCGCCCCGGCCGGGGGGTGAGGCGGGGCCCTGCCGAGGGCTCCCCGATCCCGCCCCTTCCCGAAACTGGGGCTCCGCCCCCGCAGACCCCGCTCCTCAAACGCCGGAGGGGCTAAGACTTGGCCCCTCCGGCGGGGGCGGGACTGGGGAAAGCCCCGCAGGGACTACTCCCCCACCCCCGTCAACACCTCCAGCACACCCTCCCCATACGTCGCCAACTTCTTCTCGCCGACCCCGCCGATACCGCCCAGCTCCGCCACGGAAGCGGGCCGCGCCGTCGCGATCTCCCGCAGCGTCGCGTCATGGAAGATGACATAGGCCGGAACCCCCTGCTCCCGAGCCTGCGCGGCACGCCACGCCCGCAGCGCCTCAAAGACGGGCTGGGCCTCCGGAGGCAGCTCCGCCACCGCGGCGGCGGCCCGCGCCTTGCGCTCCCCCTTCGCACCCGAACGCGCCGCACCGGCGGGCTTCTTGGGCTCCTTGCGCAGCGGCACCTCCCGCTGCCGGCCGAGGACGGTGCCGCTCGTGTCGGTCAGGACCAGCGTCCCGTACTCCCCCTCGACGGCGAGCAGCCCCTGGGCCAGCAACTGCCGCACCACGCCCCGCCATTCGCCCTCGGCCAGCTCCGAGCCGATGCCGAAGACGGAGAGCTGGTCGTGGTCGAACTGGATGACCTTGGCCGTCTTCCGGCCGAGGAGGATGTCGATGATCTGGCCGGCGCCGAACTTCTGGCCGCGCTCCCGCTGCAGCCGTACGACCGTCGACAGGAGCTTCTGCGCGGCCACCGTGCCGTCCCAGGTCTCCGGCGGGGTCAGACACGTGTCGCAGTTGCCGCACGTCGGTGCCGTGGGGTCCTGGCCGAAGTAGGTCAGGAGCTGGGCGCGGCGGCACTGGACCGTCTCGCACAGGGCCAGCATCGCGTCCAGATGGGCGGCGGCGCGGCGCCGGAACGCCTCGTCGCCCTCGCTGCCCTGGATCAGCTTCCGCTGCTGGACGACGTCCTGGAGGCCGTACGCCATCCAGGCCGTCGAGGGCAGTCCGTCGCGGCCCGCGCGGCCCGTCTCCTGGTAGTACCCCTCGACGGACTTGGGCAGGTCCAGGTGGGCCACGAAGCGGACGTCCGGCTTGTCGATGCCCATGCCGAAGGCGATCGTGGCGACGACCACCAGGCCGTCCTCGCGCAGGAAGCGGGACTGGTGCCGCGCGCGCGTACCGCC
Source organism: Streptomyces aurantiacus JA 4570 (assembly GCF_000414115.1). Lineage (GTDB taxonomy): Bacteria > Actinomycetota > Actinomycetes > Streptomycetales > Streptomycetaceae > Streptomyces > Streptomyces aurantiacus_A. The sequence continues at coordinate 22,518 of NZ_AOPZ01000073.1, read as the reverse complement.
GTCCAGGCCCGCGTGATACGGGACCGCCTCGACCCCGTGGGCGCGCAGGAAGTCCGCGGTACGGTCCACGCCGTTGCGCGAGAGGCAGTAGACGATGCCCGCGTCGCCGTCGTGCTCCTCCTTCAGGAACGTCAGGAGCTGCTTCTTCGGGTCCGCCTTCGGCACGATCCGGTACTGGATGTTCGGCCGGTCGAAGCTCGCCACGAAGTGCTTGGCGTCCGGCATGGCCAGGCGCTGGGTGATCTCCTGGTGGGTGGCGTCCGTCGCCGTCGCCGTCAGGGCGATGCGCGGCACGTCCGGCCAGCGCTCGCCGAGGACGGACAGGGCCAGATAGTCGGGGCGGAAGTCGTGGCCCCACTGCGCGACGCAGTGCGCCTCGTCGATGGCGAAGACCGAGATCGTGGCCCGGGAGAGCAGGTCGAGGGTGGCGTCCAGGCGCAGCCGCTCGGGGGCCAGATACAGGACGTCCAGCTCACCCGCGAGGAGCTCGGCCTCCACCACGCGGCGCTCGTCGAAGTCCTGCGTTGAGTTCATGAACCCGGCCCGCACGCCGAGCGCCCGCAGCGCGTCCACCTGGTCCTGCATCAACGCGATGAGCGGGGAGACCACGACGCCGGTGCCCGGCCTGACCAGGGCCGGGATCTGGTAGCACAGGGACTTGCCGCCGCCGGTCGGCATGAGGACGACCGCGTCCCCGCCCGCGACCACGTGCTCGATGATCGCTTCCTGCTCGCCGCGGAACGAGTCGTACCCGAAGACGCGGTGCAGCGTCTCCAGCGGTGTGCCGCTGCTCGCCGCGGCACCGCCTGCGGTCCCGCGCCCGCCCGGGCCCGCGCCCGCGGGCCTCTCACCGTCCATGAAGGGGTCCTCGCCCGCGAACGGGTCCTCGTCCCCGAACGGGTCCTCAAACGGGTCCGCGAACGGACGCGCGCCCTCGTCCATCTCAGTCATGCCACCGATCCCATGCTTCGCCCAGCCCCCGTACGTCACGCCTCGACCACCGCGTGCTTCCACCACTGCGTCCACGATAGGGGTCCGCGCCGACACCTCTCGAAGTTATCCACAGGCTCGCCCCCGCGGTATGACGAATGCGCCGTCGCCGCACGGCCCCGCACACGCCGCCGCCCGGCACCCCGCGGAACCGGGGTGCCGGGCGGCACCGTACGCGAACCGGCCCGGCGGAGCTAAAGCCCCGGGCCGGGCCCTGCCTACCGGACGAAGACTCCCGCCTGCCCGGCCAGATCGAGGAAGTACTGCGGCGCCACACCGAGCACCAGCGTGACCGCCACCCCGACCCCGATCGCCGTCATCGTCAGCGGCGAGGGCACGGCGACCGTCGGGCCGTCCGCCTTCGGCTCGCTGAAGAACATCAGCACGATCACGCGGATGTAGAAGAACGCAGCAATCGCCGACGAGAGCACACCGACCACGACCAGCGCGCCCGCGCCGCCCTCCGCGGCCGCCTTGAACACCGCGAACTTCCCGGAGAAACCGGAGGTCAGCGGGATGCCCGCGAAGGCGAGCAGGAAGACCGCGAACACCGCGGCGACCAAGGGTGAGCGGCGGCCGAGCCCCGCCCACTTCGACAGGTGCGTCGCCTCGCCGCCCGCGTCCCGCACCAGCGTGACCACCGCGAAGGCGCCGATCGTCACGAACGAGTACGCGCCCAGGTAGAACAGCACCGACGACACGCCCTCCTCCGTCGTCGCGACGACACCGGCGAGGATGAAGCCGGCGTGCGCGATCGAGGAGTACGCGAGGAGCCGCTTGATGTCGGTCTGGGTGATCGCGACGATCGCGCCGCCCAGCATCGTGATCACGGCGATGCCCCACATCACCGGCCGCCAGTCCCAGCGCAGGCCCGGGAGGACGACGTACAGCAGGCGCAGGAGCGCGCCGAACGCGGCCACCTTCGTCGCCGCCGCCATGAAGCCCGTGACCGGCGTGGGCGCGCCCTGATAGACGTCGGGCGTCCACATGTGGAACGGCACCGCGCCGACCTTGAACAGCAGGCCCATCACGATCATCGCGGCGCCGATGAGGAGCAGCGCGTCGTTGCCCATGGTGCCCGCGAGGGCGGGGTCGACCGTCGTGAGCGTGCCGTCGACGACCTTCGCGATCGTGCCGTACGACACCGAGCCCGCGTAGCCGTAGATCAGCGCGATGCCGAACAGCGTGAACGCGGAGGCGAAGGCTCCCAGGAGGAAGTACTTCACGGCCGCTTCCTGCGACATGAGGCGCTTGCGGCGCGCCAGGGCGCACAGCAGGTACAGCGGGAGCGAGAAGACTTCCAGGGCGATGAAGAGGGTCAGCAGGTCGTTCGCCGACGGGAAGACCAGCATGCCGCCGATGGCGAAGAGCGCCAGCGGGAACACCTCGGTGGTGGTGAACCCGGCCTTGGTGGCGGCCTGTTCGCCCGGGCTGCCGGGCACGGCTCCGGCCTGCGCCACGAAGGAGTCGATCCGGTTGCCGTGCGCCTCCGGGTCGAGCCTGCGCTCCGCGAACGTGAAGATCGCGACCAGGCCCGCGAGCAGAATGGTGCCCTGCAGGAACAGCGCGGGGCCGTCGACCGCGATCGCGCCCATGGCCGCGATCCGGGCCTTCGTGGTGCCGTACCCGCCGGAGGCGAGGGCGACGACCGCGGCGAACGCGGCGGCCAGCGCGACGACGGACACGAAGAGCTGGGCGTAGTAACGGGACTTGCGCGGTACGAAGGCTTCGATGAGCACTCCGATGACGGCGGCACCGATGACGATCAAGGTCGGCGCCAGCTGGCCGTACTCGATCTTCGGCGCGTCGATCTTGTCGATCGGATCGGCCGCCGCCATTGTCCACAGGTTGTGGACGGCTGTCGCACTCACTTGGCCGCCTCCACCTCGGGCTGGGGGTCCTTCTTCTGTACGTCGGACATGGTGTGCTTGACCGCCGGGTTCACCAGCTCGGTGAGCGGCTTCGGGTAGACACCGAGGCCGATCAGGAGCGCGATCAGCGGGGCGACGACGGCGAGTTCACGCACGCGCAGGTCCGGCATCGCCGACACCTCCGGCTTCACCGGGCCCGTCATCGTCCGCTGGTAGAGGACGAGGGTGTAGAGCGCGGCGAGCACGATGCCGAGGGTCGCGATGATGCCGACCGCCGGATAGCGCGCGAAGACGCCCACCAGGACCAGGAACTCACTGACGAAGGGCGCGAGCCCCGGCAGCGAGAGCGTGGCGAGACCGCCGACCAGGAAAGTGCCCGCCAGCACCGGCGCCACCTTCTGCACTCCTCCGTAGTCCGCGATCAGACGCGAGCCGCGGCGCGAGATGAGGAAGCCGGCGACCAGCATCAGGGCGGCCGTGGAGAGGCCGTGGTTGACCATGTAGAGCGTCGCGCCGGACTGCCCCTGGGACGTCATCGCGAAGATGCCGAGGATGATGAACCCGAAGTGCGAGATCGACGCGTACGCCACCAGGCGTTTGATGTCGCGCTGGCCCACGGCGAGCAGCGCTCCGTAGATGATGCTGATCAGCGCGAGTACGAGGATGACGGGCGTCGCCCACTTGCTCGCCTCCGGGAAGAGCTGAAGGCAGAAGCGCAGCATCGCGAACGTGCCGACCTTGTCGACCACCGCCGTGATCAGCACGGCGACCGGGGCCGTGGCCTCGCCCATCGCGTTCGGCAGCCAGGTGTGCAGCGGCCACAGCGGGGCCTTCACTGCGAAGGCGAAGAAGAAGCCGAGGAACAGCAGCCGCTCGGTGTTGGTCGCCATGTCGAGCGAGCCGTTGGCCCGCGCTTCGGCGATCTCCTGGAGCGAGAAGTTTCCCGCGACTACGTAGAGCCCGATCACGGCGGCCAGCATGATGAGGCCGCCGACCAGGTTGTAGAGCAGGAACTTCACTGCCGCGTACGAGCGTTGCGCCGATGCCTTCTCGTCGCTGCCCGCGTGGGCGCGGTCTCCGAAGCCGCCGATGAGGAAGTACATCGGGATGAGCATGGCTTCGAAGAAGATGTAGAAGAGGAAGACGTCGGTCGCCTCGAAGGAGATGATCACCATCGCCTCGACGGCCAGGATCAGGGCGAAGAAGCCCTGAGTCGGCCGCCAGCGCGACGACTTCGTTTCCAGCGGGTCGGCGTCGTGCCAGCCCGCCAGGATGATGAAGGGGATCAGGAGGGCGGTGAGCGCGATCAGGGCGACGCCGATGCCGTCGACCCCGAGTTCGTACCGCACTCCGAAGTCCGCGATCCAGGCGCGCGATTCGGTCAGTTGATAGCGGTCGCCGTCCGGGTCGAACCGGACGAGGACCACGACGGCCAGCACGAGGGTGGCCAGCGAGAAGAACAGCGCGAGCCACTTGGCGGCGGCCCGCCGCGCGGCCGGTACGGCCGCCGTGGCGATCGCGCCCACCGCGGGGAGCGCGGCCGTCGCTGTCAGCAGAGGAAAGGACATCGGTATCAGACCGCCCTCATCAGCAGCGTCGCGACGATGAGGACCGCCGCGCCGCCGAACATCGAGACCGCGTAACTGCGTGCGTAGCCGTTCTGCAGCTTGCGCAGCCGCCCGGAGAGCCCGCCGACCGAGGCCGCCGTGCCGTTGACCACGCCGTCGACCAGGGTGTGGTCGACGTACACCAGGGAGCGTGTGAGGTGCTCGCCGCCGCGCACCAGGACCACGTGGTTGAAGTCGTCCTGGAGCAGATCGCGGCGGGCCGCGCGGGTGACCAGCGAGCCGCGCGGGGCGACGGACGGCACCGGACGGCGGCCGTACTGCACCCAGGCCATGCTCACGCCGATGACCAGGACCACCATGGTGGCGCCCGTGACCGTGGCGGCGCTGAGCGGGGAGTCGCCGTGGTCATGGTGCGTGACCGGCTCCAGCCAGTGCATGAACCGGTCACCGATGCTGAAGAATCCACCCGCGAACACCGATCCCACGGCGAGCAGGATCATCGGAATCGTCATCGACTTCGGCGACTCGTGCGGATGCGGGGCGTTGCCCTGTGCGTCCGGCTCCCACCGCTTCTCTCCGAAGAAGGTCATGATCATCACGCGGGTCATGTAGTACGCCGTGATGGCCGCGCCGAGCAGTGCCACGGAGCCGAGGATCCAGCCCTCCGTGCCGCCCTTGGCGAACGCCGCCTCGATGATCTTGTCCTTGGAGAAGAAGCCGGACAGGCCCGGGAAGCCGATGATGGCGAGATAGCCGAGACCGAAGGTCACGAAGGTCACCGGCATGTACTTCCGCAGGCCGCCGTACTTCCGCATGTCCACCTCGTCGTTCATGCCGTGCATGACCGAACCGGCGCCGAGGAAGAGCCCGGCCTTGAAGAAGCCGTGCGTCACCAGGTGCATGATCGCGAAGACGTAGCCGATGGGGCCGAGGCCCGCGGCCAGGATCATGTAGCCGATCTGGGACATCGTCGACCCTGCGAGGGCCTTCTTGATGTCGTCCTTCGCGCAACCGACGATCGCACCGAAGAGGAGCGTCACGGCGCCCACCACGGTGACGGCCAACTGCGCGTCCGGGGCGCCGTTGAAGATCACCCCGGAGCGGACGATCAAGTACACACCGGCGGTCACCATCGTCGCCGCGTGGATGAGGGCCGAGACCGGGGTCGGGCCCTCCATCGCGTCCCCGAGCCAGGACTGCAGCGGCACCTGGGCGGACTTGCCGCAGGCCGCGAGCAGCAGCATCAGGCCGATCGCCGTCAGCTTGCCCTCGCTGGTCTCTTCGGCGGCCCCCAGGACGGGCTCGAAGGCGAACGTCCCGAAGGTGGTGAACATCAGCATGATGGCGATCGACAGGCCCATGTCGCCGACGCGGTTGACCAGGAATGCCTTCTTGGCCGCGGTGGCCGCGCTGGGCTTGTGCTGCCAGAAGCCGATCAGGAGGTACGAGGCGAGGCCGACGCCCTCCCAGCCGACGTACAGGAGCAGGTAGTTGTCGGCGAGGACCAGCAGGAGCATCGCCGCGAGGAACAGGTTCAGATAGCCGAAGAAGCGGCGGCGCCGCTCGTCGTGCTCCATGTACCCGATCGAGTACAGGTGGATCAGCGTGCCCACACCGGAGATCAGCAGGACGAACGTCATCGACAGCTGGTCGAGCTGGAAGGCGACGTCCGCCTGGAAGCCCTCGACGGGGATCCAGCTGAACAGGTGCTGATGCAGGGACCGCTCCTCGGCGCCCTTGCCGAGCATGTCGGTGAAGAGCACCAGGCCGATCACGAAGGGGACGGCCGCGAGCAGCGTGCCGAGCCAGGGGCCCACGCGGTCCAACCGGCGCCCGCCGCACAGCAGTACGGCCGCTCCGAGCAGAGGCGCCGCCACCAGCAGCGCAATCAAGTTCTCTGTGTTCACGGTTCTAGCGACCCCTTACAGCTTCATCAGGCTGGCGTCGTCGACCGAGGCCGAGTGGCGGGAGCGGAACAGCGACACGATGATCGCGAGCCCGACCACGACTTCGGCGGCGGCGACGACCATCGTGAAGAAGGCGATGATCTGGCCGTCCAAGTTGCCGTGCAGCCGGGAGAAGGCGACGAACGCGAGGTTGCAGGCGTTCAGCATCAGCTCGATGCACATGAAGACGACGATGGCGTTGCGCCTGATCAGAACGCCGGTGGCGCCGATGGCGAACAGCAGCGCCGCCAGATACAGATAGTTGACCGGATTCACTTCGACGCCTCCTCGGTCTCCTCGGCGCGATCGCCGTCGCCGTTCCGGCCGGTGTCCGTCCGGTGCAGGTCCGGCCGCTCCAGGCGGTCCGTGGCGCGCTGCTCGAGGGCCCGCAGGTCGTCGAGCGCCTCACTGGAGACGTCCCGGATCTGGCCGCGCTCGCGCAGCGTCTTGTTGACCGTGAGCTCCGACGGCGTGCCGTCCGGGAGCAGGCCCGCGATGTCCACCGCGTTGTGCCGGGCGTACACACCCGGGGCCGGCAGCGGCGGCAGGTGCTTGCCCTCGCGCACGCGCTCCTCGGAGCGCTCGCGCTGGGTCTTGGCGCGCTCCGTGCGCTCGCGGTGGGTGAGGACCATCGCGCCGACCGTCGCGGTGATCAGCAGGGCACCGGTGATCTCGAAGGCGAAGACGTACTTCGTGAAGATGAGGGCCGCGAGGCCCTCCACGTTGCCGCCCTCGTTGGCCTTGGCCAGGCCGTTGAAGTCCTTCAGGGAGGCGTTGCCGATGCCCGCGAACAGCAGGATGGCGAAGCCGAGACCGCACACGGCGGCCAGCCAGCGCTGACCCTTGATGGTCTCCTTCAGGGAGTCGGCGGCGGTGACGCCGACGAGCATGACCACGAAGAGGAACAGCATCATGATCGCGCCCGTGTAGACCACGATCTGGACGATGCCCAGGAAATACGCGCCGTTGGCGAGGTAGAACACCGCCAGGACGATCATGGTTCCGGCCAGGCACAGCGCGCTGTGCACCGCTTTCTTCATGAGGATCGTGCACAGCGCGCCGATCACGGCGACCGTGCCGAGCACCCAGAACTGGAATGCCTCGCCCGTGGAGGTGGTGTAGGCCGCGAGGTCGGTCATGCCCCCACCCCCCGGTCCCCGGACGGCCGCTCCCCCGACGGGCCGCTCCCGGAGACGCCCCGGCCGGATCCGGCCTGCGCGGCGGCGGTGGGCTCGGGGCCGACGCCCTCGGGGACGGTCACCTCGGAGGCCGGCTTCTCGCCGCGGGAGACGGCGGCTTGCGGCACCGTGCCCGGCGCGGCCTGCGTGACCAGGCCGCGGTAGTAGTCGCCCTCGTCCATGCCGGGGTAGATCGCGTGCGGCGCGTCGACCATGCCCTCTTCGAGGCCGGCGAGGAGCTGCTCCTTGGTGTAGATGAGGTTCTCGCGGCTGCTGTCGGCCAGCTCGAATTCGTTCGTCATCGTCAACGCGCGCGTGGGGCACGCCTCGATGCACAGGCCGCACAGGATGCAGCGGGCGTAGTTGATCTGATAGACGCGGCCGTACCGCTCGCCCGGGGAGTAGCGCTCCTCCTCGGTGTTGTCCGCGCCCTCCACGTAGATGGCGTCCGCGGGACAGGCCCAGGCGCACAGCTCGCAGCCGACGCACTTCTCCAGGCCGTCCGGATGGCGGTTGAGCTGGTGCCGGCCGTGGAACCGGGGAGCGGTGGTCTTCTGCTGCTCCGGATACTGCTCGGTCAGCCGCTTCTTGAACATGGCCTTGAAGGTCACGCCGAAGCCCGCGACGGGGTTCTGGAACCCCTGGTTGGACTGATTCGACTGCTGCGGGTCGGCCGCCTGCTGCTCGGGCAGCTGCGAGTGCTCCGGCCGGTCCGGCATGTTCGACTGCTCAGCCATCGGACGCCTCCTTTCCGTCACTTTGAGTATCGGGCCCACCACTGACAATCAACTCCCGCTCGTGGCGCGGGCGTCGCCGCGGCACCGGCGGCAGGCTCTGTCCGGGCAGCGGCGGCACCGGGAATCCCCCGGCCATCGGGTCGAACGCATCGGATTCCGCGGGCGGTCCGGCCGCCGCCTCCTGCTTCTCGCGCTTGTCGCGGAAGATGTCCACGAGCACGGAGAGCAACAACAGGGCGAGCACTCCGCCGCCTACGTAGAGCGCGATCTCGCTGAAGTCATAGTCCTCGTTGCGCAGCGCCCGGACGGTGGCGACGAGCATCAGCCAGACCACCGAGACGGGGATGAGGACCTTCCAGCCCAGCTTCATCAGCTGGTCGTAACGGACGCGGGGCAGCGTGCCGCGCAGCCAGATGAAGAAGAACAACAGCAGCTGCACCTTGAGCACGAACCAGGCCATCGGCCACCAGCCGTGGTTCGCGCCCTCCCAGAAGGTGCTGATGGGCCACGGGGCCCGCCAGCCACCCAGGAAGAGGGTCACGGACACGGCCGAGACGGTGACCATGTTGACGTACTCGGCGAGCATGAACATCGCGAACTTGATCGACGAGTACTCGGTGTTGAAGCCGCCGACCAGGTCGCCCTCGGACTCCGGCATGTCGAACGGCGCGCGGTTGGTCTCACCGATCATCGTCACGATGTAGATCAGGAACGACACCGGAAGCAGCAGGACGTACCAGCGGCCCTCCTGCGCCTCGACGATCCGCGACGTCGACATCGACCCGGAGTACAGGAACACCGAGGCGAACGCGGCGCCCATCGCGATCTCGTACGAGATCATCTGCGCGCACGAGCGCAGGCCGCCGAGCAGCGGGTACGTGGAGCCGGAGCTCCAGCCCGCCAGGACGATGCCGTAGATGCCGACCGAGGCGACCGCGAGGATGTAAAGCATCGCGATGGGCAGGTCGGTGAGCTGCATCGTGGTGCGGTGGCCGAAGATCGAGACCTCGTTGCCCGCGGGCCCGAAGGGGATCACCGCGATCGCCATGAAGGCGGGGATGGCGGCGACGATCGGCGCGAGGACGTAGACCACCTTGTCCGCGCGCTTGACGATGAGGTCTTCCTTGAGCATCAGCTTGATGCCGTCCGCGAGGGACTGCAGCATGCCCCAGGGGCCGTGCCGGTTGGGGCCGATGCGCAGCTGCATCCAGGCGACGACCTTGCGCTCCCACACGATGGAGAACAGCACGGTGATCATCAGGAAGGCGAAGCAGAAGACGGCCTTGATGACGACGAGCCACCAGGGGTCGCGGCCGAACATCGACAGGTCTTCGGCCGCCAGGGGCACCGCTGTCTGCGCGGTGTGCACTGCCTGAAGCATCACGACGTCACCTCCGTGGCCCCGGCGGGCGCCGACAGGACGGCAGGGCCGATGCGGACGATTTCGCCGGGCCGGGCGCCGGTGTCCGAAGTGACGCCTCCCCCGGCCGAGTTCAGCGGCAGCCAGACCACGCGGTCGGGCATCCGCGTGACCAGCAGCGGCAGCGTGGTCACGCCCGCGGAGCCGGTGACGGCGAGCGCGTCTCCGTCCTTGACGCCCGCCTCGGCCGCGGTGGCCGCCGAGAGCCGGGCCACCGCCGGGTGCCGCGTCCCGGCGAGCGCGTCGTCGCCCTCCTGGAGACGGCCCTGGTCGAGCAGCAGCCGGTGGCCCGCGAGGACGGCTTCCCCGGCGGCGGGCCGGGGCGGCTGGACCGCCGTCTCCAAAGGCTCCGTCGCGTGCGGCCCGTCCCAGCCGCCGAGCCGGTCCAGCTCACGCCGGATGCTCAGCAGGTCGGGCAGGCCCAGCTGGACGTCGCCCGCGTCGGCCAGCATGTGCAGCACGCGCGCGTCGGACGGGGCGAGCCAGCGTGTCATGTGGTCCGGCTTGAGCGCCGCTTCGAAAAGCCGGGCCCTGCCTTCCCAGTTGAGGAAGGTGCCGGGCTTCTCGGCGACGGCGGCCACGGGAAGCACCACGTCGGCACGTTCCGTCACCTCGCTCGGCCGCAGCTCCAGCGAGACCAGGAAGCCGACCGCGTCGAGTGCCTCACGCGCGCGCGCCGGGTCGGGCAGGTCGGCGACCTCCACGCCCGCGACGAGCAGGGCGCCCAGCTCGCCGGTGGCGGCGGCCTCGACGATCTGGCCGGTGTCGCGGCCGTAGCGGTGCGGGAGTTCGGCGACGCCCCAGACACCGGCGACCTCGACCCGCGCGCGCGGGTCGGTGGCCGGACGGCCGCCCGGAAGAAGCGACGGCACCGCGCCGGCCTCGACGGCACCGCGCTCGCCCGCGCGACGCGGGATCCACACCAGCTGGGCGCCGGTCGCAGAGGCGGCCCGTACGGCGGCGGTGAGGGCGCCCGGTACGGCCGCGAGCCGCTCCCCGACGACGATGACGGCACCTTCGGCGCGCAGCGCATCTGCGGCCCGCGTGCCGTCCTCGTCCAGGCCGACGCCGGCCGCGAGCGCGTCCAGCCACTCGGTCTCGGTGCCGGGCGCGGCGGGCAGCAGCGTGCCGCCGGCCTTCGCCAGACCGCGGGTCGCGTACGTGGCGAGCGAGAAGCTGCGCTGCCCGTGCTTGCGCCATGCCTTGCGCAGCCGCAGGAAGACGCCGGGCGCCTCCTCCTCGGACTCCAGGCCGACGAGCAGGACGGCGGGCGCCTTCTCCAGGGCGGTGTACGTCACTCCGCCGCCGTCGAGGTCACGGCCGCGCCCGGCGACGCGTGCCGCGAGGAAGTCGGCCTCCTCGCTGGAGTGCACCCGCGCGCGGAAGTCGATGTCGTTCGTGTCGAGTACCACGCGCGCGTACTTGCTGTACGCGTAGGCGTCCTCCACGGTGAGCCGCCCGCCGGTCAGCACCCCGGCACGCCCGCGCGCGGCCGCGAGCCCCTTGGCGGCAGCCTCCAACGCCTCGGGCCAGGACGCCGGTTCGAGCTCTCCGGAGTCGGCGTCGCGCACCAGGGGCGTGGTCAGGCGGTCCGGCTTCTGCGCGTAGCGGAAGCCGAAGCGCCCCTTGTCGCAGATCCACTCCTCGTTGACCTCGGGGTCGTCCTGCGCGAGCCGCCGCATGACCTTGCCGCGCCGGTGGTCCGTACGCGTCGCGCAGCCGCCCGCGCAGTGCTCGCACACCGAAGGCGACGACACCAGGTCGAAGGGGCGCGACCGGAAGCGGTAGGCGGCCGACGTGAGCGCGCCCACCGGGCAGATCTGGATGGTGTTCCCGGAGAAGTACGACTCGAAGGGGTCGCCCTCGCCCGTGCCCACCTGCTGGAGGGCCCCGCGCTCCAGGAGTTCGATCATCGGGTCGCCCGCGATCTGGTTGGAGAAGCGGGTGCAGCGCGCGCACAGCACGCACCGCTCGCGGTCGAGCAGGACCTGCGTGGAGATCGGCACGGGCTTCTCGAACGTGCGCTTCTTGCCCTCGAAGCGGGTGTCCGGGTCACCGACCTGCATGGCCTGATTCTGCAGCGGGCACTCGCCACCCTTGTCGCAGACCGGGCAGTCCAGCGGATGGTTGATGAGCAGCAGCTCCATCACACCGCGCTGCGCCTTCTCCGCCACCGGGGACGTCAGTTGCGACTTCACCACCATGCCGTCGGTGCACGTGATGGTGCAGGAGGCCATCGGCTTGCGCTGGCCCTCCACCTCGACGATGCACTGGCGGCAGGCGCCGGCCGGGTCGAGCAGCGGGTGGTCGCAGAAGCGCGGGATCTCGATGCCGAGGAGTTCGGCGGCGCGGATCACCAGCGTGCCCTTGGGGACGCTGATCTCGATGCCGTCGATCGTGAGCGAGACCAGGTCCTCCGGCGGAACGGCCGGCTCTCCGCCCCCGGAGGGAGCGCTATTGGTGGTCACTGTCATGCGTTCACCTCCGTGTGCGTGTCGGACCGGCCGCTCCGGTCGGCCCAGAGCGTCGACTTGGCGGGGTCGAAGGGGCAGCCCCTGCCGGTGATGTGCTGCTCGTACTCCTCGCGGAAGTACTTGAGTGAGGAGAAGATCGGCGAGGCGGCGCCGTCGCCGAGGGCGCAGAAGGACTTGCCGTTGATGTTGTCGGCGATGTCGTTCAGCTTGTCGAGGTCGGACATGACGCCCTTGCCGGCCTCGATGTCGCGCAGCAACTGCACGAGCCAGTACGTCCCTTCGCGGCAGGGCGTGCACTTGCCGCAGGACTCGTGGGCGTAGAACTCGGTCCAGCGCGTCACGGCCCGCACCACGCAGGTCGTCTCGTCGAAGCACTGCAGGGCCTTGGTGCCGAGCATGGATCCGGCGGCGCCCACGCCCTCGTAGTCGAGCGGCACGTCGAGGTGCTCGTCGGTGAACATCGGCGTCGAAGAGCCGCCGGGCGTCCAGAACTTGAGGCGGTGGCCGGGCCGCATGCCACCGCTCATGTCGAGGAGCTGGCGCAGCGTGATGCCGAGCGGCGCCTCGTACTGGCCGGGCGAGGCGACGTGCCCGCTGAGCGAATAGAGCGTGAAGCCGGGCGACTTCTCGCTGCCCATCGATTTGAACCAGTCTTTCCCGCGATGCAGGATCGCGGGAACCGACGCGATGGACTCGACGTTGTTGACAACAGTGGGGCACGCGTAGAGGCCCGCGACCGCGGGGAAAGGGGGACGGAGTCGCGGCTGGCCACGGCGGCCTTCCAGCGAGTCGAGCAGCGCGGTCTCCTCACCGCAGATGTACGCGCCCGCGCCCGCGTGCACGGTGAGTTCGAGGTCGAGTCCGCTGCCCAGCACGTTCGTGCCGAGATAGCCCGCCGCGTATGCCTCACGCACGGCTTCGTGCAGCCGCCGCAGCACGGGGACGACTTCACCACGCAGATAGATGAACGCATGCGAAGACCGGATCGCGTAACAGGCGATCACGATGCCCTCGATGAGGCTGTGCGGGTTCGCGAAGAGGAGCGGGATGTCCTTGCAGGTCCCGGGCTCCGACTCGTCGGCGTTGACAACTAGATAGTGCGGTTTGCCGTCGCCCTGCGGAATGAACTGCCACTTCATTCCCGTGGGGAAGCCCGCGCCGCCGCGGCCGCGCAGGCCGGAGTCCTTCACGTAGGCGATCAGGTCGTCCGGCGCCATGGCGAGAGCCTTGCGCAGTCCCTCGTAGCCGTCGTGGCGGCGGTAGGTGTCCAGCGTCCAGGACTTGTCCTCGTCCCAGAAGGCCGAAAGCACCGGCGCGAGCAGCTTCTCCGGGCTGGTCTCGTTGTCGATCTCGGCGGCCAACGTCATCACTCCCCCTCCTCGGCGGTCGGTCCGGCCGGGTGGGCCGGGTCGGAGGCCGAGGTCTTCTGCGGCGCGTCGTGCGAGCTGAGGTGCTCGGTGGGAGACGGCTCGTGCGGCTGGGTGCCCTCCGGTCCGCCCGTACGCGGGTGGACCACGCGCGCGGGGGGTGCCTCGCCCTTGGCCAGGCGCAGTCCGATCAGTGAGGCGGGGCCCGCGCCGCCGCTCGCCTCGACGGCGCCCGCGCGCTCGTCGGGGAAGCCCGCCAGGATCCGCGCCGTCTCCTTGAAGGTGCACAGCGGGGCGCCGCGGGTCGGTTCGACCTGGGCGCCGGAGCGCAGGTCGTCGACGAGGCGCTTGGCGCTGCCCGGGGTCTGGTTGTCGAAGAACTCCCAGTTGACCATCACCACGGGCGCGAAGTCGCAGGCGGCGTTGCACTCGATGTGCTCCAGCGTCACCTTGCCGTCGTCGGTGGTCTCGCCGTTGCCGACGCCCAGGTGCTCCTGGAGGGCCTCGAAGATGGCGTCGCCGCCCATGACCGCGCAGAGCGTGTTGGTGCAGACGCCGACCTGGTAGTCACCGGACGGCTTGCGGCGGTACATGGAGTAGAAGGTCGCGACCGCCGTCACCTCCGCAGTGGTCAGGTCCAGCGTGTCCGCGCAGAACTGCATGCCGGTGCGCGTCACGTGTCCCTCCTCCGCCTGCACCAGGTGCAGCAGCGGCAGGAGTGCCGAGCGGGAGTCGGGGTAGCGGGCGACGATCTCGCGCGCGTCGGCGTCGAGGCGGGCGCGGACGTCGTCCGGGTAGTCCGGCGGGGGCAGTTGGGGCATGCCCAGGCTGACGCCCTCGGGGGAACTGGTGGTCACCGGTCGACGCCTCCCATCACGGGGTCGATGGACGCGACGGCGACGATGACGTCGGCGACCTGGCCGCCCTCGCACATCGCCGCCATGGCCTGCAGATTGGTGAAGGACGGGTCCCGGAAGTGGACCCGGTAGGGGCGGGTGCCGCCGTCGGAGACGACGTGCACGCCGAGTTCGCCCTTGGGCGACTCCACGGCGGCGTAGGCCTGGCCGGGCGGGACCCGGAAGCCCTCCGTCACCAGCTTGAAGTGGTGGATCAGGGCCTCCATGGAGGTGCCCATGATCTTCTTGATGTGGTCGAGCGAGTTGCCGAGGCCGTCCGGGCCGAGGGCCAGTTGGGCGGGCCAGGCGATCTTCTTGTCGGCGACCATGACGGGGCCGGGCTCGAGCCGGTCCAGGCACTGCTCGACGATGCGCAGCGACTGCCGCATCTCCTCCAGGCGGATCAGGAAGCGCCCGTAGGAGTCGCAGGTGTCGGCGGTGGGGACGTCGAAGTCGTACGTCTCGTAGCCGCAGTAGGGCTGGGCCTTGCGCAGGTCGTGCGGGAGGCCGGCCGAGCGCAGGACCGGGCCGGTGGCGCCGAGGGCCATGCAGCCGGCCAGGTCGAGGTAGCCGACGTCCTGCATGCGGGCCTTGAAGATGGGGTTTCCGGTGGCGAGCTTGTCGTACTCCGGAAGGTTCTTGTGCATCTTCTTCACGAACTCGCGGATCTGGTCCACCGCGCCGGGCGGCAGGTCCTGGGCGAGTCCGCCGGGCCGGATGTACGCGTGGTTCATGCGCAGGCCGGTGATCAGCTCGTAGATGTCGAGAATGAGTTCACGATCACGGAAGCCGTAGATCATGATCGTCGTCGCGCCGAGTTCCATGCCGCCGGTGGCGATGCACACCAGGTGCGAGGACATCCGGTTCAGCTCCATCAGGAGCACCCGCAGGACGGTCGCGCGGTCGGGGATCTGGTCCTCGATGCCGAGCAGCTTCTCGACGCCCAGGCAGTAGGCCGTCTCGTTGTAGAAGGACGTCAGGTAGTCCATGCGTGTGACGAACGTGGTGCCCTGGGTCCAGGTGCGGTATTCGAGGTTCTTCTCGATGCCCGTGTGCAGATAGCCGATGCCGCAGCGGGCCTCGGACACCGTCTCGCCCTCGATCTCCAGGATGAGCCGGAGCACGCCGTGCGTGGAGGGGTGCTGGGGGCCCATGTTGACGACGATGCGCTCGTCGTCGGCCCTCGCCGCGGACTGGACGACTTCGTCCCAGTCGCCGCCGGTGACCGTGTAGACGGTGCCTTCCGTCGTGGCGCGGGGAGTCGCGTGGGGCGTTGAGTGGGGAGCGGTCACGAGTACGACCTCCGCTGGTCCGGAGCCGGGATCTGGGCGCCCTTGTATTCGACGGGGATGCCGCCGAGGGGGTAGTCCTTGCGCTGCGGGAAGCCCTGCCAGTCGTCCGGCATCATGATCCGCGTGAGGGCCGGATGGCCGTCGAAGATCAGGCCGAAGAAGTCGTACGTCTCGCGCTCGTGCCAGTCGTTGGTCGGATAGACCGCGACCAGCGAGGGGACGTGCGGATCGGCGTCCGGGGCGCTGACTTCGAGGCGGATCAGGCGGTTGTGGGTGATCGAGCGCAGGTGGTAGACGGCGTGCAGCTCGCGGCCCTTGTCGCCGAGGAAGTGCACTCCGGAGACGCCGGTGCACAGCTCGAAGCGCAGCGCCGGGTCGTCGCGCAGGGTGCGGGCCACCCGGACGAGGTGCTCGCGCGCGATGTGGAAGGTGAGCTCGTCGCGGTCGACGACGGTCTTCTCGATGGCGTTCTCGGGGACGAGTCCCTGTTCCTCCAGGGCGCCTTCGAGTTCGTCGGCGACTTCGTCGAACCAGCCGCCGTAGGGGCGCGAGGTGGCGCCGGGCAGCGTGATGGTGCGGACGAGGCCGCCGTACCCGGAGGTGTCGCCGCCGTTCTCGGCGCCGAACATGCCCCTGCGTACGCCGATGACCTCCGGTGAGGCGTCGCGCGGGGCCGGGACGCCGTTGCCGTTCAGGGGCTCGCCGCCGGGCGTGCCCTCGCCGTTCGGGTGCTTCTCGCTCACCGCAGCAGCCCCTTCATCTCAATGGTGGGGAGTGCCTTGAGGGCCGCCTCCTCCGCCTCGCGGGCCGCTTCCTCGGCGTTCACGCCGAGCTTGGAGGTCTGGATCTTCTGGTGCAGCTTGAGAATGGCGTCCATCAACATCTCGGGCCGGGGCGGGCAGCCGGGCAAATAGATATCCACCGGGACGACATGGTCGACGCCCTGCACAATCGCGTAATTGTTGAACATTCCGCCCGAGGATGCGCAGACCCCCATGGAGATGACCCATTTGGGGTTCGGCATCTGGTCGTAGACCTGGCGCAGGACGGGCGCCATCTTCTGGCTCACCCGCCCGGCCACGATCATCAGGTCCGCCTGGCGCGGTGAGCCGCGGAAGACCTCCATGCCGAAGCGCGCCAGGTCGTACCGCCCGGCGCCGGTCGTCATCATCTCGATGGCGCAGCACGCGAGCCCGAACGTGGCGGGAAAGACGGATGACTTGCGCACCCACCCTGCGGCCTGCTCGACGGTGGTCAGCAGGAATCCGCTCGGCAGTTTCTCTTCGAGTCCCATGCTCAGTGGCTCCTCAGTCCCATTCCAGGCCGCCGCGCCGCCATACGTACGCGTAGGCGACGAAGACGGTGAGCACGAAGAGCAGCATCTCCACGAGCCCGAAAATCCCCAGGGCGTCGAAGGTGACGGCCCAGGGGTAGAGAAAGACGATCTCGATGTCGAAGACGATGAAGAGCATCGCCGTCAGGTAGTACTTGATGGGGAAGCGCCCGCCGCCGGCCGGCGTGGGGGTCGGCTCGATCCCGCATTCATAGGCTTCGAGCTTCGCGCGGTTGTACCGCTTTGGACCGATAAGCGTGGCCATGACCACGGAGAAGATCGCAAAGCCTGCCCCGAGGGCTCCCAGTACGAGGATGGGCGCATAGGCGTTCACCGCTCCTCGCTCCTCTCAGTCGGCACTGACTGCTGGCGGTTGCGTCGGGCTCGCGAAGATCGCTTACATGTGAAGCAGGTCACAAGCCCAACTGCCCCGCATCTTATGCCTGCCGGTCTGTGATCTGCGACACGGGGTGCGACAACGGCTTTGTGATCTCCACCACCTGACGAAGGATCATGAAGTCGGATGAGCGGTGATCTTCGTACGCGAAGCGCCTGAGTGATCACCAGAGGTGACATCTCGGCGCGTCACCCCTGGTCGGGGCGGGGTTGCACTATCAAGGGATGGTCGCTACAGGCAAATTGGCGCTGGACATGATCACTTGATAGAGGAGCGCGTTCACACTTTGGCGGCAGAGATGTGGACGTGGGTGGACGTGTGCACCGATTCACGAGTCGACCGGCGGAATCCACCGGAAGATCTCGGTCGGGTCTCGGCCAGGTCTCGGCGAGGTGCAACGGACCCCCCGAGGTGACCTGCGCCACACCCGAACTGGTGGGCAAACAACCGGGCTTGGCCAACCGGCTCACCTGGTGGTAGTCCACGGGCAATTCGGGCGTAACACAGAAAACCCATGATCACAGGCGTGATCACGACTGTCCGCATTGCCCGTTACGGCGTCAATAAGAAGCGACACGCCCGGGATTCAGCAGCTCACCGGGCAACTGTGGCGCAGCACACGTTTCTTGAAGGGAACCGTGTGTCCCTGATAGCGGTTGTTCTCATGTCCCACACCGCTCACATACCCAGCCACCGGAAGCCCCGCCGCAGCGCGTCGAAGATGGCTCTGCGCGCCGGAGTTGCCGGTGGCGTCCTCAGCACCCTGGCAGTGGCCGGCGCCGCTGGTACGGCGAACGCCGCCGAGCCGGTGACCGAGACCATCGAACTGCCCACCCTGACGGCTGATCTGTCCGCGCAGATCGCCCAGTCGGCGGACGCCACCGCGCAGACCGCCGACAGCTACGAGGCCCGCGCCCAGCAGGACGCCGCGGCCGTGAAGGCCGCCAAGCAGGCCGCTCAGGACCAGGCCGAGGCCAAGAAGAAGGCGGAGGCCAAGAAGAAGGCCGAGGCCGAGGCCAAGCGCAAGGCCGCGCAGGAGCGCGCCGCGCGCGACTCCGAGCGCACCCGCCTCAGCACGGCCTCCGCGCCCTCCACCGGCGGCGGCTCGTCCTCGGGTTCCTCCTCCGAAGCCTCCACGCCCTCCGCGCCCGCCAGCGGCAGCGTCGCGACGGTCATCAGCTTCCTCAAGGCGCAGCTCGGCGACGCGTACGTCATGGGCGCCTCGGGCCCCAACGCGTGGGACTGCTCCAGCCTCGTCCAGGCCGCGTTCAAGCAGGCGGGCGTGGACCTGCCGCGCGTCTCGCAGAGCCAGTCGACCGTCGGCACCGAGGTCGGCACCTCCAACCTGCAGGTCGGCGACATCCTGTACTGGGGCGGCAAGGGCTCCGCGTACCACGTCGGCGTGTACATCGGCGGCGGCCAGTACCTCGACGCCGCGAACCCCAGCAAGGGCGTCGTCATCCAGGACCTCTCCGGTTACCCGGCCTCGGGTGCTGTGCGCGTCCTCTGACGGCTTCCCGTACGTCCTCCACGTACACACGAAGGGCCGGAACCCCCCAGCGGGGTTCCGGCCCTTCGACGTGCGGCCCAGGGGCCAGGTCAGGCCTTCGGGGCCACCTTGCTCAGGCCGTTGATGATGCGGTCCATCGCGTCGCCGCCCCGCGGGTCCGTGAGGTTCGCCAGCATCTTCAGGGTGAACTTCATCAGCATCGGGTGGGTGAGGCCCCGCTGGGTGGCGATCTTCATGACCTTCGGGTTGCCGATGAGCTTCACGAAGGCGCGGCCGAGCGTGTAGTAGCCGCCGTAGACCTCCTTGAGCGTCTTCGGGTAGTCGTGGAGGGCCAGTTCGCGCTGGGCGGGCGTGGCGCGGGCGTGTGCCTGCACGATGACGTCGGCCGCGATCTGGCCGGACTCCATGGCGTACGCGATGCCCTCGCCGTTGAACGGGTTGACCAGGCCGCCCGCGTCACCGACGAGCAGCAGCCCGCGGGTGTAGTGCGGCTGGCGGTTGAAGGCCATCGGCAGGGCGGCGCCGCGGATGGGCATGGTCATGTTCTCGGGCGTGTAGCCCCAGTCCTCGGGCATCGAGGCGCACCACGCCTTGAGGATCTCGCGCCAGTCGAGCTCCTTGAAGGCGGCGGACGTGTTCAGGACGCCCAGGCCGACATTCGACGTGCCGTCGCCCATGCCGAAGATCCAGCCGTAGCCGGGGAGGAGACGGTCCTCGGCGCCGCGCCGGTCCCACAGTTCCAGCCAGGACTCCAGGTAGTCGTCGTCGTGGCGCGGCGACGTGAAGTACGTACGCACCGCGACGCCCATCGGGCGGTCCTCGCGGCGGTGCAGGCCCATCGCGAGCGAGAGCCGCGTGGAGTTGCCGTCCGCGGCCACGACCAGCGGCGCGTGGAAGGTCACCGGCGTCTTGTCCTCGCCGAGCTTGGCGTGCACGCCGGTGATGCGGCCGGTGCGGTCGTCGATGATCGGGGCGCCCACGTTGCAGCGCTCGTGCAGCCGCGCGCCCGCCTTCTGCGCCTGCCGGGCGAGCTGTTCGTCGAAGTCGTCGCGCTTCCGTACGAGTCCGTAGTCGGGGTAAGAGGCGAGTTCCGGCCAATCCAGTTGCAGCCGGGAGCCGCCTCCGATGATGCGGAGGCCCTTGTTCCGCAGCCAGCCCGCCTCTTCGGAGATGTCGATTCCCATCGACACGAGCTGCTTGGTGGCGCGGGGCGTGAGGCCGTCGCCGCAGACCTTCTCCCGTGGGAAGGCGGTCTTTTCGAGGAGGAGTACGTCGAGTCCCGCCTTCGCCAGGTAGTACGCGGTGGTCGAACCGGCTGGCCCGGCCCCGACGACGATGACGTCAGCGGTGTGTTCGGAGAGGGGCTCGGTCACGGCGGGTTCTCCCCAAGGCTCGAAATCTGTGTGCCGACGGGCACGGGATATGGGCAGTCTATGAGGCGGTACCGATCAACCAGGCGAAGGGCCACTTGTGAGCGATGTGAGCGACGTGAGCGACGTAAGCCCCGTGAACGAAGCGGGCGCCGTGAGTGACGCGGGCGCCGCGAACGGCACGGGCGCCGTGGGCGTCGCGGGCCCGGCCGTCCGGCTGCGCGTCCCGACCGACGAGGACGCCTTCGTCTGGCACCGTCTTTTCGACGACCCGGAGGTCATGGAGTTCGTCGGCGGCTGGAGCGGGGAGCGTTCGACGTACGAGGAGCTGACCGCGCGACAGCGCAGACACGACGCCGAACTCGGCTTCTGCCTGTGGACCCTGCTCGACCCCGAGGGCGAACCGGTGGGCTTCGCGGGCGCCATGCCGTGGCCCCGGGAGTGGGGGCCGACGGGCGAGATCGAGATCGGCTGGCGCCTCGCGCGCGCGGCATGGGGGCGCGGGTACGCGACCGCGGCGGCGCGGGCGACGCTGGAGCGGGTGCGGGCGGCGGGCGTGCGGTCGGTGGTCGCGATGATCGACATACGCAACGAACGGTCGATGGCGGTCGCGCGGCGCCTCGGGATGGAGCGCGCGGAGACGTTCACCTCGCCCAGCACGGGCGTGACGGCGTACTGCTACCGGCTCACGCTGTAGCGGGCGCCCGGGGGCGTGGCCGTTCGGGGTTGTGGTCGCCCGTGGCGCGGCTACCCTGCCTCATACCGCTGGGGGCCTCATACCGCTGGGGGGTGACGCCTGTGCCGAAGACACCCGGGCCCGCCGGGGCGCCGGACGTGCGCGTACCGCGCTTCGTCGGCCTGATGGCGATGGACGCGCGCGAGACGGCCGCCCGGCACGGCGTCCGGCTCACGGCGCCCGACCGGCCCGACTTCCACGACCTGGTCCTCGACTACGTCGTACGCCAATACCCCCCGCCGGACGCCGAGATCCCGCGCGGCGCCGTCGTGACCGTGTGGTTCGACGCGGGCCCGCAGGAGGGCGGGGGCGGCGCGGGCGTGCGTGAGCCGCGGTGCCCGGCGCCTCCCGGCGGCGGGCTCCGGCGGGAGCTGGACGAACCGGGGCAGCCGGAGGTGGGGGTCGTCGGCGGGACGTGACGGAGGCGGCGCGCGCCTGGGGCGTGCGCCGCCTCGAAGTGCCGTACGCCGAAGCGCCGGCCGGTGCCCCGGGCGCTAGCCGGTGAGGTGCCAGGTGTCGAGCGCCGTCTGATGCGTCTTCGCGCCGTGCCCGGCCGGCCAGAAGTCCTCGCGCCAGGAGAGCTGGAGCGCGTACTCCGTGCCGTTGTCGGCGATGTAGCTGTGGTTGATCGCGTGGATGGTGCGGTCCGCGCGGTCCTTGTACGTGTACTCCCAGACCGCGGCCGGGCGCGCCTGGAAGGTGGTGTCCTCCAGGCGGAGGCGCCGGTAGTCCGACTTGTCCGGGTCCTTCTTGGCGTGCACCTCCATGTTCTTGAGGTTTCCGTACGAGGTGTAGCCGGCGTTGTCGATGACGCCGATCTGGAAGTTCTCCGGCCCCGTCAGGCCCGCGTACGTGATCTGCGTCGGGTTGTCGCCGCGCTCCCGGGTCCAGCCGTCGGGGACCGCGAAGGAGAAGCCCATCGTGTCGGTCACGCGCTTCGAACCGGCGGGCACGGGGGCGTCGTCGGTGCTGTCGGTGGCACTGTCGTCCGTGCCTCCGTCCGTGCCCCCGTCCGTGCCACCGTCCGCGTCGCCGGTGTCCGTCGGCGAGCCGGGCGGCGTGGGCGCGACCCCTTCCGTCGGGACGTCCGAAGACGGCTCCTGGGGCGGCTCCTCGGTACGGCTGACGGCCGGCCGGTCGTCCTTGCCCTTGGCGTCCGACTTGTCGTCGCCGTTGTCCTGCCAGAGCAGGATGCCCGCCGCGGCACCGCCGCCGACGACGAGGGCTCCGGCGAGCGTGGCCACCCAGACGCCCGCGCGACCGCGCGGCCCCCGTGAAGCGGGCCCCGGGGTTCCGGGGTGGCCGAGTTGGAAGGCGTGGGGGTCGTACGGGGCGGGGCCGTGGGGTGGCGTGCCGTGGGGCGGGGCGCCGTAGGACGCCGGGGGTCCCGGCGCCGGGGCCGGGGCCGGGGCTGAGGCCGCCGGGCCGCCGTG
>NZ_AOPZ01000072.1 GCF_000414115.1 Streptomyces aurantiacus JA 4570 | reverse complement strand
GACGGCATGTTCGACCTCGAGCCGGTGCTGCGTGATGCGGTGGTGCTCGCACTGCCGATGCAGCCGGTGTGCCAGGAAGACTGTCAGGGTCTGTGCTCCGAGTGCGGAGTGCGGCTCGCGGACGACCCGGACCACCACCATGACGCCGTCGACATCCGTTGGGCGGCACTGCAAGGACTCGCTGGCACCATCCAGGACGGCGAGAAGGACGAGATGAGCGGCGGCGCGCCTCGATCAGCGCACGCCGACGAGAAGCAGGAGAAGTAGCCGTGGCTGTTCCGAAGCGGAAGATGTCGCGCAGCAACACGCGCCACCGCCGGTCGCAGTGGAAGGCTGCGGTCCCCACCCTGGTTTCGTGTGAGCGTTGCCAGGAGCCCAAGCTGCAGCACATCGCGTGCCCCGCTTGTGGCACCTACAACAAGCGCCAGGTCCTCGAGGTCTGAGCGGCTGGTGAGAGGCGCTGTGTCTAGCCCAAAGAAGGCGGAAGACGCC
The DNA here is from genome assembly GCF_000414115.1 of Streptomyces aurantiacus JA 4570. Lineage (GTDB taxonomy): Bacteria > Actinomycetota > Actinomycetes > Streptomycetales > Streptomycetaceae > Streptomyces > Streptomyces aurantiacus_A. The sequence goes on along the minus strand of NZ_AOPZ01000072.1, from coordinate 23,313 downwards.
AAGATGGCAGACAGCAACAACGCGGCCTCGTCCCACACGCTTCTGGAAGGGCGGCTCGGGTATCAGCTCGAGTCCGCCCTTCTGGTGCGTGCGCTCACCCACCGTTCGTACGCGTACGAGAACGGCGGCCTGCCCACGAACGAGCGTCTTGAGTTCCTCGGGGACTCCGTGCTCGGCCTCGTGGTCACGGACACGCTGTACCGCACCCACCCCGACCTGCCCGAAGGCCAACTGGCCAAACTGCGGGCCGCGGTGGTCAACTCGCGTGCGCTGGCGGAGGTGGGCCGCGGGCTCGACCTCGGCTCCTTCATCCGGCTCGGCCGGGGCGAAGAGGGCACGGGCGGCCGGGACAAGGCGTCCATCCTCGCCGACACCCTGGAAGCGGTGATCGGCGCGGTCTATCTGGACCGGGGTCTGGAAGCGGCGAGCGAGCTGGTGCACCGGCTCTTCGACCCGCTCATCGAGAAGTCCTCGAACCTCGGCGCGGGCCTGGACTGGAAGACCAGTCTCCAGGAGCTCACCGCGACGGAGAACCTCGGCGTGCCCGAGTATCTCGTCACGGAGAGCGGCCCGGACCACGAGAAGACCTTTACTGCTGCCGCCCGCGTCGGAGGCGTCTCGTACGGCACCGGCACCGGCCGCAGCAAGAAGGAAGCGGAGCAGCAGGCCGCCGAGTCCGCTTGGCGCGCGATCCGCTCCGCGGCGGACGCGCGCGCCGAGGCGGCGGCGGCTGCCTCTGCGGTTTCTGAGGCCGAGGGTGACCCTGAGGTTCCCCCTGCCCCGGATGCCGCGTCTGCCTGACGGCACGTTTGCTGGGCGCCCGCCCGTGACCGGTCGACGGTCGCGAGCGGGCGCTTCGGCGTACCGTGTCGCAGTGCCGGAGGGGGGCCGTGGTGGGCCATGCGTGGGGAAACCGGCTCGAAGGAGCCGTCGTCGGGGGGCACAGCCTCCAGGTCGGTGCCGTGCACGGCGACGTCTCCGTCGTCGGCGGGGCCGGGAGCCCGGCGCGGCAGCCCCCGGCGACGCCGGTGCGGGTGCGTGACGCCGACCCCTTCCTGCTCGGGGTGCACCGGCCGATCCGCCTCCGCGGCTCGGATCCGGCGCCGCTGCCGGGCTATGTGCCCCGGGACCTGGACGGACCCGGGAGCGGTGGGCTGCGGGACCTGATGACCGCCGGCCGGTTCGTGCTGCTCGTCGGCAGCTCCTCGGTCGGTAAGACACGGTCGCTGTACGAGGCGGTGCGCGACCGGCTGCCCGACTGGTCGCTGCTCCAGCCCGCCGACACCCGGCAGCTGACGGAGCTGTGCGCGGACCCGCCAGAGCGACTGGTGCTCTGGCTTGACGAGCTCCAGAACCACCTGGGCGGCAGCAACGGCCTCACCGCGTCCGTACTGCGCGAACTTCTCGTGCCGGGCCGCTCGATCCTCGTCGTCGCCACCCTCTGGCCGCACCTCTACGACACCTACACCGGCCCGCCAAACGTGCCGGGCGGTGGCGCGCGACAGGACGTCGAGGCGGACGACGACCCGCACCGCGGCGAACGCGAACTGCTCAAGCTCGCGGACGTGGTGCAGGTGGGTGCGGGCTTTACCGCCGCGGAACGCGAGCGGGCGGACGCCGTAGCCGGGGACGACGCGCGGCTGCGGGCGGCCCTGGAGTCGACGGACTTCGGACTCACCCAGGTCATCGCGGGTGCGCCGCAGCTGGTGCACCGCTGGGAGTCCGCCGATCCGTACGCCCGCGGGCTGCTCACCGCCGCCGTCGACGCGACGCTGCTCGGCGCGCGGGCCCCGCTTCCCGCAGCGTTGTTGCGGGCCGCGGTGCCCGGCTACTGCACGGCCGCCGAGCGGGGCGGCGCCCCGGAGGACTGGTTCGAGGCGGCCCTGGCGTACGCGACGAGGCAGCTCCTCGGTGCGACCGCCCCCCTCGTCCCGGTCACGGCGGGCCTGGAGATGGGCCACCGTGACGGCTACCGCGTGGCGGACTACCTGGTGCAGTACGTCGGCCGCGCCCGCCGCGCGGTGCCGCCGCCCCAGACGTTCTGGGACGCTTGCGCGGGCCACCTCACCGACACGGCAGACGCCCGCCGTACCGGCGCGGCCGCCGTCGCGCGGCAGCGGTTCGCCGCCGCGGTGCCGCTGTTGCGCCGGGCGGCCGACGCGGGCGACGTGGGGGCCATGCGGGACCTCGGCGAGCTCTACCGGCGGACGGGCGACGCCGACGCGGCCCAGGAGATGGCGGACCGCCTCGAGGCGTCGGAAGACTCGCACGCCGCCCTGTACCGGGTGCTGCTGGCTGGCTGGGACTTCGAGGAACTGCTCGACCTCGCCGAGGCGGGCAACGACTACGCCATCGGCCACGTCATCGAGTATGGCCACCCGCGCCTGGCCATGTCCCTCCTCCTGGAGCACATGGACCCGGACGACCTCGGCGCCTGGTACCGGCTGGCCGAGCTGCTGCGCGACGAGGGCGAGGACCAGCGGGCCATCGACATCCTCGAGCTGGTCCTGGAACGGGAGCCGGCCGACGCCCCCGACGACACCGTGCTGTTCCTCACCGAGCTCCTCAAACAGGAGGGCCGCGAGGAGCGCCTGCGGGAACTCACCGAGGAGCAGGGCTACTTCTGGGCCGCGCACCAGCTCGCGGATCTGCTCCACGAACGGGGCCGCACCGACGAGGCCGTCGATCTGCTCTGGGACTTCGCCGACCAGGGCAGCATGGACGTGGACGACTTCCTCGCCGACCTGCTGGCCGGGCGCGGGGACCTCGACCAGCTGCTGACGCGGGCGGACGAGGGCTGCTGCAGGTCCGCGGTGAAGGCGGCCGAGCTGCTGCGCGCGCGGGGTGCGGACGCCCGGGCCCGTGCGCTGCTCGCGCCCTTCGCGGACGCCGGCGAGGTGTACGCGTCCGCCGCACTGGCGAAGCTGTCGGCGGACGCCGACGGGAGCTCGGGTGGGGCCGCCGCCCTGGACGACCTGCGGGAGCGCGCCCGCAGCGGCGACTGGCCGGCCATCGAGGAACTGGCGCGGCGTCTGTTCGACGCCGGTGACGTCGAGGAGGCTCTGCGACTGGCCTCCGGCCATGGATCCTCCTCCCTGGAGCGGGAGTTGACCGAGCGGCTGACAGCACGGGGGATGGTGGATCGTGCGGTGCGGTTCCTGGAGGAGTTGGCCGACTCCGGGGAGCCGTACTGGACCCACCGTCTCGCGGACTTCCTCAAGGACCATGGCCTGGTCGACGCACTGCGCGCCCGCGTCGACCGGGGCGACGCGGGCGCCGCCTGGAAGCTGCACGACCTGCTCAAGGAGCAGGGCGAGGACCGGGAGGCGGCGGCTCTCGTGCGCTTCGGCCTCACGGCCGACGGCCGCGTGGCCGTCGAGGCGCCGGGCTCGGAGCCGGTCTCCGGGGACGGGCCCGGCGCGGGCTGACGGGCGGGTCGCGCAGGGAAGGGGACGAGTGGGCGCGGCGCGCCGGGCAGGAGATACGCTGCCGGTACCACCACCCCGCACCCGTCCGGAGGACCCCCGTGCCCGAACTGCCCGAGGTCGAGGTCGTGCGGCGCGGGCTCGAGCGCTGGGTCGGCGGCCGGACCGTCGCCGATGTCGAGGTCCTGCACCCGCGTGCCGTCCGGCGTCATCTCGCGGGCGCCGACGACTTCGTACACCGCCTCAAGGGCCACGCCTTCGGTGCGCCCATGCGCCGCGGCAAGTACCTGTGGCTGCCGCTGGCGGACAGCGGCTCGTCCGTCCTGGCGCATCTGGGCATGAGCGGCCAGCTGCTGGTCAAGACCCAACAGGCCCCGGAAGAGAAGCACTTGAGGATCCGGGTGCGCTTCGAGGACGCGGCCGGCGACGCCGCGCCCGGCACCGAGCTGCGCTTCGTCGACCAGCGCACCTTCGGCGGGCTCTCGCTGCACGAGAACACCCCGGACGGCCTGCCGGACGTCATCGCGCACATCGCCCGCGACCCGCTCGACCCGCTCTTCGACGACGAAGCCTTCCACCAGGCCCTGCGCCGGAGCCGCACCACCATCAAGCGCGCGCTGCTCAACCAGTCCCTCATCAGCGGCGTCGGCAACATCTACGCCGACGAGGCACTGTGGCGCGCCCGCCTGCACTACGAGCGCCCCACGGCCACCTTCACCCGCCCCCGGACGGTCCAACTCCTCGGCCACGTACGGGACGTGATGAACGCGGCCCTCTCCGTCGGCGGCACCAGCTTCGACAGCCTCTACGTCAATGTGAACGGGGAGTCGGGCTACTTCGACCGGTCCCTGGACGCCTACGGGCGTGAGGACGAGCCCTGCCGGCGCTGCGGCACCCCGATGCGGCGGCGCCCCTGGATGAACCGCTCCAGCTACTTCTGCCCGCGCTGTCAGCGCCCGCCGAGGGCGTCGTAACGCTGCTGGGCCGCCTTCACGTCGTCCTGGCTGGCCTCCACGAAGTGGATGAGCGCCAGCAGGCGCTCGGCGATCTGCTGTCCCAGCGGGGTGAGCCGGTAGTCCACGCGCGGCGGATTGGTCGGCTGCGCGTCCCGGTGCACCAGGCCGTCGCGCTCCAGCGCGTGCAGCGTCTGCGACAGCATCTTCTCGCTCACGCCGTCGACCCGGCGGCGCAGCTCGTTGAACCGGAACGTGCCGTCGTGCAGCGCGCCGAGCGTCAGCGCGCCCCAGCGCCCGGTGACGTGCTCCAGCGTGGACCGCGACGGGCAGCTGCGCGCGAACACGTTGTACGCCAGCTCCGCCTCGGCTTCAGCGGCGTTCTCGGTGTCTGCGAGGGAGTCCATACACACAGCGTACTCGCCCGCAGCGCTAACTGGCGGGTTGCACTAACCAGAAGTTAGTGCTTTCCTTTCGTCATCGCCGAGCGATCGGCGAGCATCGCCGAGCACCGGCCCAGCCGGTCGTCCCGGCCGGTTCTCCGCTGCCCCGCCCCCACCCAAGGAGTACGTCCCTCATGTCCAGCCCCGTCGTCGCCATCGCCTATCACTCCGGATTCGGCCACACCACCGTCGTCGCGGAAGCCGTCCGCGCCGGGGCGGAGGAGGCCGGCGCCGTCACGCACCTGATCAAGGTCGACGAGATCACCGAAGCCGAGTGGGAGCTGCTCGACGCGGCGGACGCCATCGTCTTCGGCTCGCCCACCTACATGGGCACCGCCTCGGGCGCCTTCCACGTCTTCGCGGAGGCATCGTCGAAGCGCTGGTTCACCCGCGCCTGGCAGGACAAGCTCGCCGCGGGCTTCACCAACTCCGCGTCCAAGAGCGGCGACAAGCTGCACACCCTGCAGTACTTCCAGACGCTCGCCGCGCAGCAGGGCATGCACTGGGTCAGCCTCGGGCTGCTCCCCGGCTGGAACTCCACCGGGGGCTCCGAGAACGACCTCAACCGCCTCGGCTTCTTCTCCGGCGCCGCCGCCCAGACCAACTCCGACGAGGGCCCGGAGGCCGTGCACAAGGCGGACATCGCCACGGCCGAGCACCTCGGCCGCCGCGTCACCGAGACGGCCCGGATCGTCGCGGCGGGCCGGGCCGCCGTCGCCGCGGCCTGAGCCCGACCGGCGGTCAGCGGCTCAGAAGCCGAAGTCCTGCGTCCACCACGGGCCGCCCGGCGCGAAGTGCGCGCCGACGCCCAGGGTCTGGTAGTCGCAGTTGAGGATGTTCGCGCGGTGGCCGGGGCTGTTCATCCAGGCGTCCATGACGGACTGGGCGTTGGCCTGGCCGCGGGCGATGTTCTCGCCGCCCAGGTCGGTGATGCCGACCTTCTCGGCGCGGTCCCACGGTGTCGCGCCGTCCGGGTCGGTGTGCGAGAAGAAGCCGCGCTCGGCCATGTCGGCGCTGAAGTCCCCGGCCAGCGCGTCGAGTCCGGCGTCGGCGCGGACCGGTCGGCAGCCCGCCTTGGCCCGCTCCTGGTTGACCAGCGTGAGCACCTCGGCCTCGGCCGCGCTCTCGCCGGACACGGGCTTCTCGGCGGTCGGCTGCGGCTTCGGCTTCTGGGACTCCGACTCCGTACGACTCGGGTCGGGCGTCGGCTTCTCCTTCTCCGCGCCCTTGTCCCCCTTGTCGGGGTTCCCGGAGTTCCCCGGGTTCCCGTCGCGCTCGTCCTCGCCCGCCTTGTCGCCGGTGCCGGGCTGCGGCTTCGACGGCGTGGCCGAGGGCTTGTCGGACGGCTTCGCCGAGGGCTCGCCGGTGGGCTTCGACGGCGTCGGGGCCGGGGCGTCGGCACGGCCGGTGCCGCGGCTGGGCGTGGCCTGGCCGCGCTCGGCGCTGCCGTCGTCGCCGCCCTGCGCGTCGAGCCCGGACGGGGAACTGGCCGAGCGGATGGAGCCGGGGTCGTCGCCACCGCCCAGCGAGTAGGTGTCACCGCCGGGCACCAGGCCGGAGGCGACCGCGACGGCGCCCATCGCGACGGCCGCGGACACACCGAGCAGCCCGGTGCGCACGGGCGCGGAGGCGCGACGCCTGCGCCGGTGCGACGCCGCGCGCCGGGGGCTCTCGGGCGGGGCGGCGGGAGCGTACCCGTCGTACCCCTCATACGCGTCCGCGGACGTATCGGCGTACGCGCCGGGATAAGCCACGAACTGCTCGGGGTGCTCGGGATACTCGGCGTACTCGGCGTATTCGGAATTCTCGGAGTACGCCGAGTACGAGGAATACGCGCCGGAAGTGGGGGAATGATCGGCACGGCCGGTGGCGGCGCGGCCGGCGGCGGAGCGTCGGTGGCGTCCCATCTTCTGGCCTTTCGTCCTGACGCCCGGTATCGGCCCCGGCGTCGTCCTGACGGTCAACGTGACTCGCCCATACGGGTGAGGCTCGTCGAGTCGCGACTGTACGCGATGGCGCAAGGGGGCGAAGTGCTCCCAGAGCAATTGGCCGGTTAGCGTGCACCTTATGAACGAAGAAGTCCGGCTCACCGCCTGGGTGCGCGGCCGTGTACAGGGAGTGGGATTCCGCTGGTTCACGCGGGCCAAGGCGCTGGAGATCGGAGAGGTGAGTGGTTTTGCTCTCAATCTCGACGACGGCCGCGTCCAGGTCGTCGCCGAGGGGCCGCGCGCGAGCTGCGGGCAGCTCCTGGAGTGGCTCCGCGAGGGCGACACACCCGGCCGCGTCGACGGTGTGACTGAGATCTGGGACACGCCCCGCGGCGGCTACGAGTCGTTCGCGATTCGCTGACCCGGCACCGCTCCAGGGGCCCTCGCCGGGTGCGGACGCGTGTGGCTCCGGCACCTGCCCGGGGCAGGAAAGACCTGGTGGTTGCCAAGAAGCACTTGCCGTGGCAGGCTCCGCGAGTAAGGATGATCTAGACGCCCCCAGGGCCCCGCCGCCGAGGCAGCGCCGCAGGTTCGACCGCCGCGCGCCCCCGGGTTGCCCGTCAATACGGGGCGTGATCGTGTTGACCGTCAAACTTTTTGGTGAGACTCTGGAAGCCCCGCGCACCTTAGCTGTTTGGCATGTGAGAACGGCCAAGTAACACCCAGCGAAAACAGAAGAGTGCCAAGCACCGCGGGTGCGATTCCCTCACGACCCACACCGATTCGGTCGGTCACTCAGTGTGGAGGACCATCCATCATGGCAAAGGCGCTTCTCGGTTACGTCGGCGGCAGCGACCCGCGACTCCTCGCCGAGATGCGACGGCTCCAGCAGCGCGTCCAGGACCTGGAATCCGAGCTCGTCAGGATCCAGGCCGAGAACGACGCGCTGGCGGCTGCCGCTTCTCACGACTCGCTCCTCGAGAGCATCGACGTACCCCAGGCGGAGCCTGCGCTCACCTGACCCACGCACACCCCGAGCCCGGCAACGGACCGTCCTGCCACGCGTGGGCAGGCTTGCCCGTGATAAGCCGCTGATCAGAGAGATCTGCTTGATCGAATAGATCCGAGAGATCCGCAAGGGACGCTTCGGCGTCCCTTCTTTCTTTGTCCTCCCCGTGCCCGTGCGGGCCTTACGTCTGATGTGCCCTGCACCTTCCTCCGTGAAACTGCTCGCACGTTCCTCGGTGAACTCCCGGCGAAAGGTAGAGTCACGCGGCGTGCACCTCAAGGCCCTGACACTGCGTGGTTTCAAATCCTTCGCGTCGGCCACGACGCTGAAGTTCGAACCGGGCATCACCTGCGTCGTCGGACCGAACGGCTCCGGCAAGTCCAATGTCGTGGACGCGCTGAGCTGGGTCATGGGCGAACAGGGCGCCAAGTCGTTGCGCGGCGGCAAGATGGAGGACGTCATCTTCGCCGGGACGACCGGCCGGCCCCCGCTCGGCCGCGCCGAGGTCTCCCTCACCATCGACAATTCCGACGGCGCCCTGCCGATCGAGTACGCCGAGGTCACCATCACGCGGATCATGTTCCGCAACGGCGGCAGCGAGTACCAGATCAATGGTGATACGTGTCGCCTGCTCGACATCCAGGAACTGCTCTCCGACTCCGGCATCGGCCGCGAGATGCACGTCATCGTCGGCCAGGGCCAGCTCGACTCCGTGCTGCACGCCGACCCCATGGGCCGCCGCGCCTTCATCGAGGAGGCCGCGGGCGTCCTCAAGCACCGCAAGCGCAAGGAGAAGGCGCTGCGGAAGCTCGACGCGATGCAGGCCAACCTCGCGCGCGTCCAGGACCTCACCGACGAACTGCGCCGCCAGCTCAAGCCCCTCGGCCGGCAGGCCGCCGTCGCCCGACGCGCCGCCGTCATCCAGGCCGACCTGCGCGACGCCCGCCTGCGGCTGCTCGCCGACGACTTCGTACGGATGCGTCAGGCCCTGAACGCGGAGATCGCCGACGAGGCCGCGCTCAAGGCGCGCAAGGAGGCCGCCGAGGCCGAGCTGAAGACGGCCGTCCAGCGCGAGGCGGCCCTGGAGGACGAGGTGCGGCGGCTCAGCCCGCGCCTGCAGCGGGCCCAGCAGACCTGGTACGAGCTGTCACAGCTCGCCGAGCGCGTGCGCGGCACGATCTCGCTCGCCGACGCCCGGGTGAAGAGCGCGTCCTCTGCGCCCGCCGAGGAGCGGCGCGGCCGCGAACCCGAGGACATGGAGCGCGAGGCCGCGCGCATCCGCGAGCAGGAGGCCGAGCTCGAAGCCGCCCTCGAAGCCGCGCAGCACGCCCTCGACGACACCGTCGCGCACCGCGCCGACCTGGAGCGCGAACTGGCCGCCGAGGAGCGGCGCCTGAAGGACGTGGCGCGGGCCATCGCCGACCGGCGCGAAGGGCTCGCGCGGCTCGGCGGGCAGGTCAACGCGGCCCGCTCGCGGGCCGCCTCCGCGCAGGCCGAGATCGACCGGCTCGCCGTCGCCCGCGACGAGGCGCAGGAGCGCGCGGTCTCCGCGCGGGAGGAGTACGAACAGCTCAAGGCCGAGGTCGACGGACTCGACGCGGGTGACGCGGAACTCGGGGAACGGCACGAGGAGGCCCGCCGGGCCCTCGCGGACGCCGAGGCCGAGCTGACCGCCGCGCGCGAGGCGGCCACCGCTGCCGAGCGGAAGCGGGCCGCCCTCGCCGCCCGGCACGACGCCCTCGCCCTCGGTCTGCGCCGCAAGGACGGCTCCGGCGCGCTGCTCGCCGCCAAGGACCGGCTCGCCGGGCTGCTCGGCCCCGCCGCCGAACTCCTCTCGGTGGCACCGGGCTTCGAGGTGCCGGTGGCGGCTGCGTTCGGCGCGGCGGCGGACGCCATCGCCGTGACGACGCCCGCTTCGGCCGCAGAAGCGATCCGCCTGCTGCGCAAGCAGGACGCGGGGCGGGCCGCGCTGCTGCTGGCGGGGGCGCCTGACGGGGGCGGGGGCGCCGCGGACGGGGCCTCCGGTGACGCCGGTGCCTCGGGGGCTCCCAGCGCCTCCGATGCCTCCGGTGACGTACCCCCGCCATCGCCCGCGGCCGGGCCGCCCCGTGCCGCCGAACTCGTGCGCGGGCCCGCCGAGTTGATGCCCGCCGTGCGGCGGCTGCTGCGGGGCGTCGTCGTGGTCGGGACGCTGGAGGACGCCGAGGACCTGGTGTACGCGCACCCGGAGCTGACCGCCGTCACCGCCGAGGGCGACCTGCTCGGGGCGCACTTCGCGCAGGGCGGGTCCGCCGGGGCGCCCAGCCTCCTCGAAGTGCAGGCATCCGTCGACGAGGCCGCGGCCGAGCTCACCGAACTAGGCGTGCGCTGCGAGGAGTTGGCGGAGGCTCAGGAGCGGGCCGGGGAGCGGCGCAAGGAGTGTGCCGCGCTGGTCGAGGAGCTGGGGGAGCGGCGGCGCACCGCCGACCGGGAGAAGTCGTCCGTGGCGCAGCGGCTCGGGTCGCTCGCCGGGCAGGCCCGGGGCGCCGCCGGTGAGGCCGAGCGGTCCGCCGCTGCTGCCGCCAAGGCCCAGGACGCCTTGGAGCAGGCCCGGTTGGAGGTCGAGGAGCTGGCCGAGCGGCTCGCCGTCGCCGAGGAGGCGCCGGTCGAGGAGGAGCCCGACACCGGCGCCCGCGACCGGCTCGCCGCCGACGGCGCCAACGCCCGCCAGACCGAGATGGAGGCCCGGCTCCAGGTGCGTACGCACGAGGAGCGGGTGAAGGGGCTCGCCGGGCGCGCCGACTCCCTCGACCGGGCCGCCCGCGCCGAACGCGAGGCACGCGCGCGTGCCGAACAGCGCCGGGCCCGGCTGCGCCACGAGGCGGCCGTCGCCGAGGCGGTCGCCTCCGGGGCGCGCCAGCTGCTCGCCCACGTCGAGGTCTCCCTCGTACGCGCCGACCAGGAGCGGACGGCCGCCGAGCGCGCCAAGGAGGTGCGGGAGCGGGAGTTGGCCGCCGAGCGGAACCAGGGGCGCGATCTCAAGGCGGAGCTGGACAAGCTGACGGATTCGGTTCACCGGGGCGAGGTACTCGGCGCGGAGAAGCGGCTGCGCATCGAGCAGCTGGAGACCAAGGCGCTGGAGGAACTCGGTGTGGAACCCGCGGGGCTCGTCTCCGAATACGGGCCCGACCAGCTCGTGCCGCCCTCGCCCCCCGCCGAGGGCGAGGAACTGCCCGAAGACCCGGAACATCCGCGCAACAAGCCGGTGCCCTACGTCCGCGGCGAGCAGGAGAAGCGCCTCAAGTCAGCCGAACGGGCGTACCAGCAGCTCGGAAAGGTCAATCCGCTGGCGCTCGAGGAGTTCGCCGCCCTGGAGGAACGGCACAAGTTCCTCAGCGAGCAGCTGGAAGACCTGAAGAAGACGCGGGCGGACCTCCTCCAGGTGGTGAAGGAGGTCGACGAGCGCGTCGAGCAGGTCTTCACCGAGGCGTACCGGGACACGGCGCGGGAGTTCGAAGGGGTCTTCAGCAGGCTCTTCCCGGGTGGTGAGGGACGGCTGATCCTGACCGATCCCGACAACATGCTCAGCACGGGCGTCGACGTCGAGGCCCGGCCGCCCGGCAAGAAGGTCAAGCGGCTCTCGCTGCTGTCCGGCGGCGAGCGGTCCCTGACGGCCGTGGCGCTGCTCGTGTCGATCTTCAAGGCGCGGCCCAGCCCGTTCTATGTGATGGACGAGGTCGAGGCGGCGCTCGACGACACCAACCTGCAGCGGCTCATCCGCATCATGCAGGAGCTGCAGGAGGCGTCGCAGCTGATCGTGATCACGCACCAGAAGCGGACGATGGAGGTCGCGGACGCGCTGTACGGCGTGTCCATGCAGGGCGACGGCGTCTCCAAGGTGATCAGCCAGCGGCTTCGCTAGGGCTTACGCCCGGCTCACTCATCCGGCCTACCTTGTGTTCATGGCTTGAACGCAGGGTGACGTCTTGTGCACGCGAAATTCACAGTTAACGAACTCTTGACTTCGCAACTTGAAGGCATAGTCTCTGCAACGTTGCTTTTACCTTCAGGTGGTGGGCGGCGTGAAGTTGTGCGCCACTTGAAGAGCTCTCACCCCCACCCCGGCAACGCAGCCGTGGCCCGAGGAGAACACGTGACCAGCACAGCGCAGCCGCCGCAGCCCGGTGCCAGGGAGGCCCATCCGGACCATCTCGGCCATGTCATCTTCATCACGGCGGCAGCCGCGATGGGCGGGTTCCTCTTCGGCTACGACAGTTCGGTGATCAACGGCGCGACCGTGGCCATCCAGGACCGGTTCGACGTCAACGCCGACACCCTCGGCTGGATCATCGCGACCGCCCTCCTCGGCTGCGCCGTCGGCGCCGCCATCGCGGGGCGCATCGCCGACCGCATCGGCCGCATCCGCTGTATGCAGATCGCCTCGGTCCTCTTCGCGGCCAGCGCCATCGGCTCCGCGCTGCCGTTCGCCGCGTGGGACCTGACGATGTGGCGCTTCATCGGCGGCCTGGGCATCGGCATGGCCTCGGTGATCGGCCCGGCCTACATCGCCGAGGTCGCGCCGCCCGCCTACCGCGGCCGCCTCGCCTCCTTCCAGCAGGCCGCCATCGTCGTCGGCATCGCCGTCTCCCAGCTCGTCAACTGGGGCATCCTGAACATGGCGGACGGCGACCAGCGCGGCGACCTGGGGGGCCTGGAAGCCTGGCAGTGGATGCTCGGCGTCATGGTCGTCCCGGCCATCCTCTACGGCCTGCTGTCCTTCGCGATCCCGGAGTCCCCGCGCTTCCTCATCTCCGTCGGCCGCGCGGCCGAGGCCAAGAAGGTGCTCGCCGACGTCGAGGGCAGCGCCGTGGACGTGGACGCGCGCGCCGCCGAGATCGAGCTGGCCATGCGCCGCGAGCACAAGTCGTCGTTCAAGGACCTGCTGGGCGGCAAGTTCGGCTTCCTGCCGATCGTCTGGATCGGCATCTTCCTGTCGATCTTCCAGCAGCTCGTCGGCATCAACGTGATCTTCTACTACTCGAACCAGCTCTGGCAGTCGATCGGCCACGACCCGAGCAGCTCGTTCCTGTACTCCTTCGAGACGTCGATCGTGAACATCGTCGGCACGGTCATCGCGATGATCTTCGTCGACCGGATCGGCCGCAAGCCGCTGGCCCTGGTCGGCTCGGCCGGCATGGCCGTCGCCCTGTTCACCATGGCCTGGGCGTTCTCGTACCGCTCCGGATCCGGTGACGACGTCTCGCTGCCGCACGGCCAGGGCCTGGTCGCGATCGTCGCCGCCAACGCCTTCGTGCTCTTCTTCGCGCTCTCCTGGGGCGTGGTGGTCTGGGTCCTGCTCGGCGAGATCTTCCCGAACAAGATCCGTGCGGCGGCGCTCGGTGTGGCGGCCTCCGCCCAGTGGCTCGCCAACTTCGCGATCACCAAGACCTTCCCGAGCATGTCGGAGTGGAGCCTGACCGGCTCGTACATCATCTACGGCGCCTTCGCGGCGCTCTCGATCCCCTTCGTCATGAAGTTCGTCAAGGAGACGAAGGGCAAGACCCTGGAGGAGATGGGCTAAACCCCCCGCTGCCCCTCTCCTCTTGAGGAAGGCTGCCCCGGCTCGACGACCGCGAGGTCACTTGAGCCGGGGCAGTACGTTTTCGCCGAACAGGTGCAGGCTCCGCCACCCCTCGTCGACCGGCATCCCGCCGACGAGCGGATGCAGGACGAGGTGGGCGCCGCCCTCCGCGAGGGCCGCGCACGCGTCGGGCGTCAGGACGCGGTAGACGCCCTCGGCGCGCAGTTCCTCGACGGTCGTGGCGGCCGAGCGCACCGCCGAGCGGATGCCCCTGCCTGGAGGGTCCTGCCAGGAGGCATAGGTGCGCGCCTCGTGCAGGAAGTGCTCGCCGTGCTCGGCCCAGGTGCGGTCGGGGTCTTCGGAGAGGTGCAGCAGCGGGGTCTCGGCGGCGGGCATCATCGTCCAGCCCTCGGTGCCGTACTCGGCGCGCTTCTCGTCGTAGTACGCCTCCAGCTCCGGCAGGTGCGCGCTCGGGAAGAACGGCAGGCCGAACCGGGCCGCGCGGCGGGCCGCCGCCTTCGAGGAGCCGCCGACCAGGAGCAGCGGGTGCGGCCGGGTGTACGGGCGCGGGGTGACGCGGACGGTGCGGCCGCGGTGGGTGAACTCCTCGCCGGTCCATGCCTTGAGGAGGGTGTCCAGGAGCTCGTCCTGGAGTCTCCCGCGCAGCGTCCACTCGACGCCGAAGGCCGCGTACTCCTCGGGCCGGTAGCCGATGCCGGCGACCGTGACGAGCCGGCCGCCGCTCAGCAGGTCCAGTACGGCGACGTCCTCGGCCAGACGCAGCGGATCGTGCAGCGGCCCGATGACCGCCGAGACGGTCACCGCGATCTTCCGTGTCGCCCCGAACACCGCTCCCGCGAAGGCGAGCGGCGAGGGCAGCCAGTTGTTGGCGGCGCCGTGGTGCTCCTCGGTCTGGATCGTGGACACGCCGCGGTCGTCGGCGTACGCGGCCATCTCCAGGGCGGCCCGGTAGCGGGCGCTGAGCGTGTCGGGCGTGGCCGCGGGATCGACGAGGTTGAAACGTACGACTGTGACGGGCATGGAGACGTCCCCCTTCACCGGGTGCGGCGAAGGGGGACGTTAGCTGACGCTTCGTCAGATGGCCAGGGGCGGGTGGCGAGTTGGGGCGCCTACGCCCTGGCGGCGGCCTTGGCCGGCTCGGGCGCCTCGGCCGTGGTGGCCGTCTCGGGGAGCGGCTGCCGCGGCAGGAGCGCGTACAGCACGCCCGCGACCAGGATCGTGACGAGCCAGCCGAGGCCGTTGCGCCCGATCCAGGAGGTGGCGAGCGGGCCGCTGAACCAGTCGACCTTGGTGAAGAGCAGGCCCACGACGAGCGCGACCGCCCAGGCCGTCATGGCCTGCCAGGCGAAGCCGGCCCGGTACCAGTACGCGCTGGTGCGCTTGGTGTCCATCAGTGCCTCGCCGTCGTACGTCTTCCTGCGGAACATGTCGACGCCGAAGACGCCGATCCAGGCGGAGAAGGCGACCGCGAGCAGCGTGAGGAAGGAGATGAACGAGCCCATGAAGCTGGTGGCCACGACCATCAGGAGATAGCCGAAGATCAGGCTGATGATCGCGTTCACGCTGACCGCCCACGCGCGCGGGACCTTGATGCCGAGCGTCATGGCGGTGAAGCCCGCCGAGTACATCGACATCGAGTTGATCAGGAGCATGCCGATCAGGGCCATGATCAGATACGGCACGGCGATCCACTTGGGCAGCAGGTCGCCGAGGAAGGCGACCGGGTCCTGCGCCGAGGACAGGCTCGGCGTGGAGACGGCCATGACGGCGCCCATCAGGACCATGGGGACCACGACGATCGCGGCGCCGCCGACGGCGTGGCCGACCAGCGGCTTGCTCGGGGCTGTGCGCGGCAGATAGCGGGTGAAGTCCGGGCCCGTGGGCACCCAGCTGATGCCGCCCGCGGCGATGGTGCCGATGCCCGCGATCATCATCGCGGTGGAGCCCGCGGGCTGGTCGAAGACCTTGGACCAGTCGGTGTCCGTCAGGAGATAGACCAGGACCAGGATGCTGAACGCGCCGAAGAGATACGTCGACCACTGGCTGCACACGTGCAGGACCTTGCGGCCGAGGCCCGAGATCAGGAAGGTGGCGGCGACGAAGAGGAGCAGCGTCACGACCTTCAGGGCGGTGTTCGCCTTCACCCCGAAGCAGATGTCGAGCACGGTGAGGATCGCGTACGCGCCCGTGACCGCGTTGATCGTCTCCCAGCCCCAGCGCGCGACCCAGATCAGCGAGCCGGGGAAGAGGTTGCCGCGCTGGCCGAAGACCGCCCGCGAGAGCGTCATGCCCGGCGAGCCGCCGCGCTTGCCCGCGATGGAGACGAGGCCCACGAGGCCGTAGCTCAGCACCGGGGAGACGAGGGCGACGACCAGGACCTGCCAGAAGTTCAGCCCGTTCGAGACGATCAGGCCCGCGCCCATCGTCAGGAGCAGGACGCTGATGTTGGCGGCCACCCACGTGGGGAACAGCTCACGGGTCCTGCCGTGGCGCTCGGAGTCGGGCACGGGCTCCAACCCGCGGGTCTCCAGGGCGCCTTCGTGTTCGGCCGTTTCGGCGGTGGTGCTCATGAGGGGTGGTTCCGTGCCTCTCGCTCGGCTTGCGTCGACGTCGTCGCCGGCCGGTGGGGGAGTTGAGCTGGGGGAGCAGCTCATGAATCAGAGGGGACTCTACGCGCGTTGACGCAGCCTCTTCCATCGTACTTTAGTCCGAGTAATGTCGGCTAGTGGCCTATGTCCTTTGGAGGAAAACACAAGAGCGCTGCCTGAGAGGCCCATGACTGATACTGGGTGAGTTATGGAAATCGTCATCCTTGCTGTAGTCATCGCCGTGGTCGTGGTCGGTGCGATCGGCGGGCTCGTCGTCGGCAGCCGCAAGAAGAAGCGGCTGCCCGAGGCGAAGGCCCCCTCCGCTGCCCCCACCATCACCGCCCCGCCCGCCGAGCCGCACGTCGGCGACGAGGCCGAGACGCCGCGCGACGAGGCGCGCCGCACGATCGAGGAAGTCGATCTGCCGGTCGCCGAGCCCTCGGCGTCCGCCCCCGTCGTCACGGAGGAGCCGCCCGCGGCGCCCCCGGCTCCCGAGATCGAGACCCCCGAACCCACCGCGGGCCGCATGGTGCGCCTGCGCGCCCGCCTCTCGCGCTCCCAGAACGCCCTCGGCAAGGGCCTGCTCACGCTCCTGTCGCGCGAGCACCTGGACGAGGACACGTGGGAGGAGATCGAGGACACGCTCCTGACCGCCGACGTCGGCGTCGCCCCCACCCAGGAGCTGGTCGAGCGGCTGCGCGAGCGCGTCCGGGTGCTCGGCACGCGCACGCCCGACGAGCTGCGCGCCCTGCTGCGCGAGGAGCTCCTGCACCTCGTCGGCACCGACTTCGACCGCGTCGTGAAGACGGAGTCCGGCCTGGAGACCCCGGGCATCGTGATGGTCGTCGGCGTGAACGGCACCGGCAAGACCACCACCACCGGCAAGCTCGCCCGCGTCCTGGTGGCCGACGGCCGCTCGGTCGTCCTCGGCGCCGCCGACACCTTCCGCGCCGCCGCCGCCGATCAGCTGCAGACCTGGGGCGAGCGCGTCGGCGCCCGCACGGTCCGCGGGCCCGAGGGCGGCGACCCGGCGTCGATCGCCTTCGACGCCGTCAAGGAAGGCATCGCCGAGGGCGCCGACGTCGTCCTCATCGACACCGCCGGCCGGCTGCACACCAAGACCGGCCTGATGGACGAGCTCGGCAAGGTCAAGCGCGTCGTCGAGAAGCACGCCCCGCTGGACGAGGTGCTGCTCGTCCTGGATGCCACGACCGGCCAGAACGGCCTGGTCCAGGCTCGCGTCTTCGCCGAGGTCGTCGACATCACCGGCATCGTCCTCACCAAGCTCGACGGCACCGCCAAGGGCGGCATCGTGGTCGCCGTCCAGCGCGAGCTGGGCGTGCCGGTCAAGCTCGTCGGGCTCGGCGAGGGCGCGGACGACCTCGCGCCGTTCGAGCCCGAAGCGTTTGTGGACGCGCTGATCGGGGACTGACGCGCGTGACGGCCGCGGCGCGGTCGCCCAAGAGAAGTGCCCCGCTCCCGGGTGCAGCCGGGAGCGGGGCACTTCGTCATGTGGTCCCGCGCCTTGTCAGGCGGTCCCCGCGCGCGGGGGGCGCGTCACGCAGGTGACCGATGGGCGACGTAAGCCAGTGTGCCGAGGACGAGGCGGGCGTGCGGCGGGCCCGTCACGGAGTCCGGGTCCGGGAAGCGCAGCCAGCGGACCGGGCCTAGGCCGCCGCGGTCGGACGGTGGCGCGGTGATGTGCGTGCCGGGGCCGAGGGCGCCCAGGTCGAGGGCGGCGTCGTCCCAGCCCATGCGGTAGAGCAGCTGGGGGAGTTCGGCGGCGGCCCCGGGGGCGACGAAGAAGTGCGTGCGGCCGTCCGGCGTGGCCGCCACCGGGCCGAGCGGCAGGCCCATCCGTTCGAGCCGCACCAGCGCGTGGCGTCCCGCGGTCTCGGCCACCTCGATGACGTCGAAGGCCCGGCCGACGGGCAGCATCACCGCCGCGCCGGGGAACTGCGCCCAGGCGTCGGTCACTTCGTCGAGCGTGGCACCCGCGGGCACCTCCGGGGCGAAGTCCAGCGGGTGGGCGCCGGGGGCCGGGCAGTCGGCCCGGCCGCAGGAGCAGCGGCCGTCCTGGGCGCGCGCGCCGGGCACCGCGGCCCAGCCCCACAGCCCCGTGTACTCGGCGACGGCCGTGCACTCCGACGCGTTGGCGCGGCAGCGCCGACGGGACGCGGCTCGTGACTCCCTCGGCTCCTTCGCCTCCTTGGCCGCGCGCGTCGCTTTCGCCCCGCCGTCCTTGTCGGTCACGCCGTCGTTGGAGCTGCCGACTTTGGAGCTGCCGACTTTGGCGCTGCCCTCTTTGGTCCTGCCCTCTTTGGTTCCGTCTTCTTTGGTTCCGTGCGTCCCGCCGTCAGTTTCCTTCGTTCCCCGGACACCGGCCCGGGGCTCTTTGGTCCCCCGGATGCCGCCGATCGTGAAGCCCATGCCCCCTCCAACGGGTCGCGTGTGCGGTGGTTACGTGACGGAATCGGATCGTGACTCCCTGCCCCGAGGTGCGTTGTGCACGTCTCAAGCCGACTCTCGCCGACTTTCGCCGTCTTCCGCCGTCAGGTGATGCCGGCGCCCGGAGGCATTGCGGGTGGCGCGCTCCGTGGCCCGCGCCCCTGCGTGCTTCGCTCCGCCCACTTTTGGTTGGTCGCGGTTGGTCGCGGTTGTCGTGTGTCAAGTGAATCGCGTGCTGCGGGCCGGGAGTTCATTCGAAGGGGTGGCGAATGGTGGCGTTTCTGTGTTCTCCCTCGCCGGAGCGGTGATCGTAGGATTACGTTCAGTGCATGCCCCGGAGGCTCGCGCACCCGCGGGTATGCCGGAGGCAAGTCGGTTTCCCGTTCGAAGGGTGACATTCTCCGGACGGAGCGCCGCAACACGCGGCATTCTGTTAGGGCTTGACGTGGACCGCGAACAAGTGGCTTGAGGGATGGGGGCGTTCCAGTGGGCGGCAGTAGCGGAAGCGGTGTGAACGCTGAGAAGCGCCCCAATGAGATGCTCGGTTCCTGGTTCGTGCGCAGCGGCTGGTCGAAGGGCGAGCTGGCCCGCCAAGTGAACCGCAGGGCACGCCAGTTGGGCGCGCACCACATCTCCACGGACACCTCGCGCGTCCGCCGCTGGCTGGACGGCGAGAACCCGCGCGAGCCCATCCCGCGCATCCTCTCCGAGCTGTTCTCCGAGCGCTTCGGCTGCGTCGTCGCCGTCGAGGACCTCGGCCTGCGCGCCGCCCACCAGTCCCCGTCCGTCTCCGGCGTCGACCTGCCCTGGACGGGCCCCCAGACGGTCGCGCTCATCAGCGAGTTCAACCGCAGCGACCTGATGCTCGCGCGGCGCGGCTTCCTCGGCACCTCGCTCGCCCTCTCCGCGGGCCCCTCCCTCATCGAGCCCATGCAGCGCTGGCTCGTGCCCGGCCCCTCCGCGCCGGCGGCGAGCGAGCCCGAGCCGCAGCAGCTCGCCCCGCGCCGCCCCGGCCGCCTCTCCAAACCCGAGCTGGACCTCCTGGAGTCCACGACGGTGATGTTCCGCCAGTGGGACGCCCAGTGCGGTGGCGGACTGCGCCGCAAGGCCGTCGTCGGCCAGCTGCACGAAGTGACCGACCTGCTCCAGGAACCCCAGCCCGAAGCCACCGCGAAGCGCCTGTTCAAAGTCGCCGGCGAACTCGCCGAACTGGCCGGCTGGATGAGCTACGACGTAGGACTCCAACCCACCGCCCAGAAGTACTTCGTGCTCGCGCTGCACGCCGCCAAAGAAGCCGGCGAGAAACCCCTCGGTTCGTACGTGCTGTCCAGCATGAGCCGCCAGATGATCCACCTCGGCCGCCCCGACGACGCCCTCGAACTGATCCACCTCGCGCAGTACGGCAGCCGGGACTGCGCCAGCCCCCGCACCCAGTCGATGCTGTATGCGATGGAGGCCCGCGCGTACGCCGGCATGGGCCAGCCCGGCCGCTGCAAGCGGGCCGTCCGCATGGCCGAGGACACCTTCGCCGACGCCGACGACTGGGACGAGCCCGAGCCCGACTGGATCCGCTTCTTCTCCGAGGCCGAGCTGAACGGCGAGAACGCCCACTCCTTCCGCGACCTGGCGTACGTGGCCGGCCGCAGCCCCACGTACGCCTCGCTGGCCGAGCCCGTCATGGGCCGCGCCGTCGAGCTCTTCGGCAAAGACCCCGAGCACCAGCGTTCGTACGCACTGAACCTGATCGGCATGGCCACCGTGCACCTGCTCCAGAACGAGCCCGAGCAGAGCACGGTGCTCGCGGGCGAAGCCCTGGACATCGCCAAGAAGGTGCGCTCCGAGCGGGTCAACACCCGGCTGCGCAAGACCGTCGACAACGCCCTGCGGGACTTCGGAGACGTGGCGGAAGTGGTCCGGCTCACCGACCAGCTCGCCGTCGACATGCCGGAAACCGCGGAGGCCGTCTGAGGTTCCCCGCACGCCGCGCGGTGCCCGAGAGCGGGGGACCGCGCACACACTCCGGCCGCGGCCGGCCCATCCCGACAGCCCGACTCGGCTCCCCCCATGCCAGGTCATCGGATGGCCGCCGCGGCCGGTTCGCGAGGGTATGTTCCCTCAGCCCCCGGTGACGCGCGGTTCATCCACGCGTAACACGCGCGCCCCCTTCGTCACTGCCGCGAAACATCGAGCAGCACTGACCGAAACCGCGCTGCGCCAACCTCGTGCCGCATAACCGGCCCACCGTCCTCGCACCGCAGAGGCTGAAGCCCGCACGGGCCGTATCCGACGACGAGGAGACGCCGATGCCCCCAGGCATCACGCTTGCCGCAGACACCCCGCAGATGTCTGCCGCGAACACCGGGTTCATGCTGATCTGTTCCGCCCTGGTGATGCTCATGACGCCCGGCCTCGCCTTCTTCTACGGAGGCATGGTCCGCGTCAAGAGCACCCTGAACATGCTGATGATGAGCTTCATCAGCCTGGGCATCGTCACCATCCTGTGGGTGCTCTACGGCTTCTCCGTCGCCTTCGGCACCGACCACGGCAGCCTCTTCGGCTGGGAGAGCGACTACGTCGGCCTCGGCGGAATCGGCCTCAACCAGCTGTGGGACGGGTACACCATCCCGGTCTACGTCTTCGCCGTGTTCCAGCTGATGTTCGCGATCATCACGCCCGCCCTGATCAGCGGCGCGCTCGCGGACCGCGTGAAGTTCACCGCGTGGGCCCTGTTCGTCGCGCTCTGGGCGACGATTGTGTACTTCCCGGTCGCGCACTGGGTGTGGGGGACCGGCGGCTGGGCCTTCGAGCTCGGCGTGATCGACTTCGCCGGCGGTACGGCCGTGCACATCAACGCCGGTGCCGCCGCCCTCGGCGTGATCCTGGTCATCGGCAAGCGCGTCGGCTTCAAGAAGGACCCGATGCGCCCGCACAGCCTGCCCCTGGTGATGCTCGGCGCCGGCCTGCTGTGGTTCGGCTGGTTCGGGTTCAACGCCGGCTCCTGGCTCGGCAACGACGACGGCGTCGGCGCGCTGATGTTCCTCAACACACAGATCGCCACCGCCGCCGCGATGCTCGCCTGGCTCACGTACGAGAAGATCCGGCACGGCGCGTTCACCACGCTCGGCGCCGCCTCCGGCGCGGTCGCGGGCCTCGTCGCCATCACCCCGTCCGGCGGCTCCTGCTCCCCGCTCGGCGCGATCGCCATCGGCGCCGTCGCCGGCCTGCTGTGCGCCCTGGCCGTCGGCCTGAAGTTCAAGTTCGGCTACGACGACTCCCTCGACGTGGTCGGCGTCCACCTGGTCGGCGGCGTCGTCGGCTCCCTCCTTGTCGGCCTCTTCGCCACCGGCGGCGGACAGTCGAAGGCCGAGGGCCTCTTCTACGGTGGTGGCCTCGAGCAACTGGGCAAGCAGGCCGCCGGTGTCGGCGCCGTCTTCGGGTACTCGCTCGTCGCCTCCGCCGTGCTCGCCTTCCTGATCGACAAGACGATCGGGATGCGGGTCGACGAGGACGAGGAGGTCGGCGGCATCGACCAGGTCCAGCACGCCGAGACCGCGTACGACTTCAGCGGCGCGGGCGGCGGCTCTGCACCGCGCACCGCGACCGCGGCGCCGGGCCCGCTCCAGGAGACTGCCCAGTCGGCGCAGAAGAACAAGAAGGTGGACGCATGAAGCTCATCACCGCGGTCGTCAAGCCGCACCGGCTCGACGAGATCAAGGACGCCCTCCAGGCATTCGGGGTCCAGGGGCTGACCGTCACCGAGGCCAGCGGCTACGGCCGGCAGCGCGGCCACACCGAGGTCTACCGCGGCGCCGAGTACACCGTCGATCTCGTACCGAAGATCCGCATCGAGGTGCTCGTCGAGGACGAGGACGCCGAACAACTCGTCGAAGTCGTGGTCAAGGCGGCCCGCACCGGCAAGATCGGTGACGGCAAGGTGTGGAGCGTCCCCGTCGACACGGCGGTCCGGGTGCGGACCGGCGAGCGCGGGCCCGACGCCCTGTAGGACGTGTCCCACAGAAAAAGGAGCCACTGGGTGACGAGCGTCGAAGTACGGAACGAAACGGAAGACTCCGGACCCAGCGGCTACGCGGCGGCCCGGCTGCGCCTCCTGCAGGAGGAGGCGCGGTCCGGGCCGCCGCGGCGTTCGGCCCTCGCCGAGCTCACGGACGGATGGCTGACCGGCCTCTTCGGCGCCGGCGTCACCGACGTGGGCGCGGGACCCGGCGAACTGCGCGGCGTCTCACTGATCGCCGTCGGCGGCTACGGCCGCGGCGAACTCTCGCCGCGCAGCGACCTCGACCTGCTGCTGCTCCACGACGGCGGCGCGGACGCCGCCGCGATCGCCTCCCTCGCGGACCGCATCTGGTACCCCGTCTGGGACCTCGGCCTCGCACTCGACCACTCCGTACGCACCCCCGGCGAGGCCCGCAAGACGGCGGCCGACGACCTGAAGGTGCAGCTCGGCCTGCTCGACGCGCGGCACATCGCCGGTGATCTGGGGCTCACCGCCGCGATGCGCACCTCCGTCCTCGCCGACTGGCGCAACCAGGCGCCCAAGCGGCTGCCCGAGCTGCGCGAGCTGTGCGAGGAACGGGCCGCGCGCCAGGGCGAGTTGAGCCACCTCCTCGAACCCGACCTGAAGGAGGCGCGGGGCGGGCTGCGGGACGCCACCGCGCTGCGGGCCGTCGCCGCCTCCTGGCTCGCGGACGCGCCCCGCGAGGGCCTGGCCGAGGCCCGCCGCGCCCTGCTCGACGTACGCGACGCGCTGCACCTGGCCACCGGCCGCGCCACCGACCGGCTCACCCTCCAGGAACAGGACCAGGTCGCCGCCGAACTCGGCCTGCTCGACGCCGACACCCTGCTGCGGCAGGTGTACGAGGCGGCCCGCACCATCGCGTACGCCGGCGACGTGACCTGGCGCGAGGTCGGGCGCGTGTC
>NZ_AOPZ01000071.1 GCF_000414115.1 Streptomyces aurantiacus JA 4570 | reverse complement strand
CGGCGGGACGCGGCGGCGGGCGGCATCAGCAGCACGGCGGTGCCGCCGTCCCGCAGCCGCGCCAACGCGTGCTGCGCCCAGGCGAGTTCGGACTCCGTGCGGGCCGGGAAGCCGTACTCCCAGCGCGGGTCGTAGGCCAGTTCGTCGTGGCCCCAGTTGCGGTCGTTGAACGGCGGGTGGCACAGCACGGGAACGGCGGTGGCACAGCACGGCGTCGGCGGCGAGGTCCGCGTGCGCGTCGGCGCGCAGGGTGTCGGCGGCGGCGGTGCGCACGGTCGCGTCGGAGCCGAGGGCGAGGCGCAGGGCGGTGAGGGCGGCGAGGTCGGGGGCGCTGTCCTGGCCGTACAGCCGGTGGTCGGCGCAGTCCCGGCCGGGGCGGGGGGCGGCGGCGCGGAGCAGGGCGCCGGTGCCGCAGGCCGGGTCGAGGACGACGCGGCCGGTGCGCGCGGGGCCCGCGAGGGCGGCCATCAGGTCGGCGGGGCCCTGCGGGGTGAGGGTGTACTGGCGCGGGTTGGCGTCGAGGTGCCGGCCGAGCAGGAACTCGTACGCGGTGTGCGCGCCCAGCTCGGCGGCGAGTTCGGCGGCGGATCGCAACAGGGGGGCGGACGGGAGGAGTTCGGGGGTCGCGGGGGTCCGGACGGCGCGGGTGCGGGAGGGCGGGCCGAAGCGCGGGGTCAGCACGTCCTCCAGCACGCCCGGGAGAAGGCGCGCCATCCGCTCGTCCGACACGGCGCTGACCCGCAGCCAGTCGGGGTGCCGGTCGTGTACGAGGAGCAGGGCGCAGCCGGCGTGCAGCAGGGCGGTGGCCGGGCCCGCCGGGTGTCCGGCGAGCTGCTGCCAGACGCGTTCGCGCAGCGGCACTTCGGAGAGCTTGCCCTGGCCGCGCAGCCACTGTTCGACCTCGGCGAGCGCGAAGGAGGGGCTGGTGTCGGTGCCGCCCACGGGGCGGGGGAAGTCGGCGTGGCGGCGGCGCCAGTTGCTGACGGCGGCGCGGCCGACACCGGCGAGGCGGGCGATGCCGGCGGCGGTGACCTCGGTGGCGTCCGGCCTCTCCCGCCTTCCCTCCGTCGCGCGCCGCGCCCGCGGCGTCCCGTTCCCCTCTTGCCCCTGGTTCCCCTGTCGCGTCGGCCCGCTGGTCGTCACTGGCCCGCCCCTCGTCGTCCGGTGTCGCTCGCTCGCAGGGCGCCGTCTTCCCCTGGCGGCGCCCGACACCGAGCTTACCCAGACGTACGGAACGAGCCCCTTCACACCCGTTAACCATTCCGTCACCGTGAACCGTGTTGACTCGGTTCACAGTTGCCTGCTCTCATGGGTACACCGCACGAGTCCTTGGGGGGATCTCTCATGCAGCACCAGCCTTCGCGCCTACGCCCGCGCCCGCGTCGCGGCACTCTGGCCGCGCTCTGTCTCACCGCTGCGGCGGCCGTCGCCCTGACGGCCTGCGGCGGCGACAAGTCCGCCGGTTCGACGCCCTCGAAGGACAGGAAGAGCTCGCCCGAGCGCAAGGAGAAGGAGCCCTTCGCCGACCTGTCCGGGCCGCAGATCGTCGACAAGGCCATGGAGGCGACCAGGGGCGCCCGTTCCCTCCGGCTCAAGGGCATCGGCCCCGACGACGAGGGCGGCAGCGGGACCATGGACGTCGCCCTCAACACCAAGGGCGAGTGCGCGGGCACGATCGGGGTGGGCGGGGGCACGGCCGACCTGATCGCCACCCGCACCACGGTCTACACGCGGTTCGACGCGGCGGCGCTGCGCAGCCAGCTCAAGGGCGAGCCGAAGGCCGACATCGACGCCGCGGTGGACATGATGGCGAACCGCTGGACGAAGGCCAAGGCGACGGACTCCGAGTGGAAGGACCTCGCCGGATTCTGCGACCTCAACTCGCTCCTCGAAGAGTTCAAGGGCACCGACTCGGCCGCCCGCAAGGGCAAGTTGACCACCGTCGACGGCAAGCGGGCCATCACGCTGCACGAGAGCGACGGCAAGGACCGCGCCACCCTCTACGTGGCGGCCGAGGGCAAGCCGTACCTGCTGAAGGCCGTGAACAAGTCCACGAAGAAGCCGGACGAGCCGGAGGAGATGACCTTCACCGACTACGACAAGCCGGTGAAGACGACTCCGCCCACGGGCGACGTGCTGGACCTCGACGAGCTGGAGGACGCAGACACGCTGGAGGGCTGACCCGCCGGCGCGGGCGGGTGGCCGGCGCGCGTCACAGCGCGTGCCGCACCCACACGTTCGGCTCCACGTACACCGCGTAGCCGCGCCCGGGCTCGCTGTGCACCGGCACCAGCGCCCCGGGCACCTCGACGAGCCCCTCCTCGTCGAACGGCAGCCCGGTCCACTCCCGCCACCGGGCCGTCGACCCCGACACCGTCATCGACACCGGGGCCACCTTCTCGATGACACCGCCCGCGCGGACATGCACCCGCAGCCACGGGTCGTGCGGCAGCCCGTCCTCCCGGGTGCGCCGCGCGTACTCCTCGATGGGCGTGGCCGGCTCCAGGTGCTTGGCGTTCGGCCGCACCGGGGCGACGACCTCGCCGAAGCCGCGTCCGCGCGCGTTCTCCCGCAGGGCGGCGAGCACCTGGCCGGACACGCCGTGCCCCTGCGCGTCCGGGGCGACCGTGATCTCGATGGCGCTGACGGTGTCCGGCTCCCGGCCCCGCTTGCGGTCCGAGAACGCCCACAGCATGACCTGGTCCCAGCCGCCGTCGGGCAGTTCCCCGCGCCCCTCGGCCCGCAGCGCGAACGGCACGCTGAACGCCCGCGCCACCACCCGCTCCCGGGCGTCCGTGGCGATCAGCACGTACTCCGGCCACTCCACGGGGATCCGGCCCATCATCGACCAGGCGATGGGGTCGTACTGCACGAACTCGGCCCAGGTGTCCGCCATGGCCCACATGGGGTCGGCGAGTTCGGGCCGTTCGGCGAGGGTGGTGATCTTCAGGTCCACGCCCCGCACGCTAACGGCCGGTGCGCCGCACGGGAACTGATTTACGCGTCACCACCCACCCGGGCACCGCCGCGTCACCGCCCACCCGGGCACCTCCGCGTCACCGCCCACCCGGCACCTCCGCACACCCTCGGGCCCCGGGCCCGCGGCCTCACCGCGCCCGGAACCGCCCCGGCGCCTCGGTCGGACCGCCGCCCGCAGGCAGCTTCTCCTGCGGGCAGCGCGACAGCACCCGCCGCATGGCGTCCCGCTCGGCGCCGGTCACCCACAGCCCGTACTTCTTCTTCACGGCGACCTGCCGTGCCACATACGCGCACCGATAGGACTTGTTCGCGGGCAGCCACGTCGCCGTATCGCCGTCGCCCTTGCCGCGGTTGGGGCCCGCGTCGACGGCGAGGAGGTTCAACGGGTCGTTGGCCAGGGCGATGCGCTTGCTCGGGCGCCACTTCCCGGCGCCCTTCTGCCAGGCGTCGGAGAGCGCGACGACGTGGTCGATGTCGACGCGGCTGCGCCCGCGCGTGAACGTCACTTCCTTGCCGGTGTACGGATCGGGGGCGAGGGTGCCCGACACCACCGTGCAGTCGCCGTCCCGGAACTTCACCCCGTCCAGGTCCCGCTTGAGTATGTCGTCGCGGGTCCCGCACCCGTTCGAGTCGGTGTCGGCCCAGGGGCTGCCGAACCGCGCCCGCTCGTAACCGGTCCTGGGCGCACGCCCCTTGACGGTGAGCGAGTCCACGGCGGCGAGCGCGGGCCCGCCGCGCGCCCCGGACCCCGCGGCCCCGTCCTTGCCGTCCCCGCCGCCCCCCTCGCAGGCGGAGAGCCCGCCCCCGAGCACGAGCAACGCCACCACGGCACCCGCCCCCGCCCGCCGTCGCCTCGCCCCACCGCACGTCACGGCGCTCTCGACCCTCACAGCCATTCCCTCCCCTGGACCGGCCCCACGGTAGCCGCCGCCCCGGCTTCTCCCCTCCCCCGGGGGAATATCCGGAGCCACGCTCCGCTTGACCGTGCCAGAACACAGCGGACAAGGGGCGGGACACATGAGATTCAAGGGTTCGACACGACGTACGGGTGCGATGGTGCTGGCCACAGCCGCGCTGGCCGCGCTGCCGGTCGCCGGCACGGCGGGGCTGGGCGGCCCCTCGGGCGCCGTGGCGGCCGGGCACACCCGCACCGCGCACAACACCACCCCCTGGCAAGGCGCCTGGGCCGCCTCCCCCCAAGCGCCGACCGAGGTCTTCACGCCGAACTGGTCCCAGCAGGGCTTCGAGCGGCACACGCTCCGTCAGGTCGTCCGGGTCGGCGCCGGGGGCACGAAGGCCCGCATCGAGCTGTCCAACCGGTACGGCAAGGGGCCGCTGCGGATCACCGGAGCGGCCATCGCCCGCACGGGCAAGGGCCCGGAGGTCAGGGCCGGTTCCGTGCGGAAGCTGGGCTTCGGCGGCGCGGGGGCCGTGACGATCCCGGCGGGCGGCAAGACGTACAGCGACGCCATGCCCTTCAAGGTCAAGGCGTTCGAGTCGCTCACCGTCACGCTGTACCTGGAGGCCCCGACCGGGCCCACCACCTTCCACATGATCTCCTCCGCCACCAGCTACCGCGCCCAGGGCGACCACGTCCGCGACCGCGACGGCAGCGCGTTCACGGAGACCAGCGACTCCTGGTATTACCTCACCGGCGTCGAGGTCACCGGGGCCGAGCCCGCGCGCCGCGGGTCCGTCGTCACCTTCGGCGACTCCATCACCGACGGCACGGGCTCCGGCCTCGACACGAACGGCCGCTACCCCGACAAGCTCGCGGAGCGCCTCGCCGCCACCGACCGGCCGCGCGGCGTGCTCAACCACGGGATCGCCGGCAACCAGGTCACCAACGACTCCAACTGGGCGGGCGAGAAGGGCGTCGTCCGCTTCAGGAAGGACGTACTGAGCGAGCCGAACGTCGGCACGGTCATCGTGTTGGAGGGCATCAACGACATCGGGGCCAGCGCGGAGGGCTCACCCGGCGGACCGACCCCTGACGTGTCGGCCCGCCAACTCATCGACGGCCACCGCTCGTTGATCCGCCAGGCCCACGCCCGGGGCATCAAGGTGGTGGGCGCGACCCTGACGCCCATCAAGGGCTCCTTCTACTACAGCCCGGCCAACGAGGCCAAGCGCGAGGCAGTCAACCACTGGATCCGTACGTCGGGTGCGTACGACGCCGTCGTCGACCTGGAGCGCGCCGTCGCCGACCCCGCCGACCGGGACCGCATCGCCCCCGCCTACGACTCCGGCGACGGGCTGCACCCCAACGACGCCGGATACCGCGCGATGGCCGAGGCCGTGGACCTCGACCAGCTCTAGGGCGTGTCCGCCGGGCCCGGGGTGCGAGGAGCGCCCCGGGCCCGGCGGGTCACGAACCCAGGATCGACGTCAGGAACTCCCCCACCCAGCCCAGCAGTTCCCGCCCGACCAGCGGCTTCCCGCCGACCTTCGCCGTCTTCGGGCGCGGCACGAGGACCTGGTGCGCGGCGGCCTTGATGACCGTGCCGGGGTAGAGCCGCTTCAGGCGCAGCTCCTGGGACTCCCTCAAGTCCACCGGCGCGAAGCGGATGTTGTTGCCCTGGAGCACGATCTCGCCGACGCCGCACGCGCGCGACAGCATCCGCAGGCCCGCGACGAGCAGGAGGTTCTCGACCGGCTCGGGCAACTTGCCGTAGCGGTCGGTGAGTTCCTCGCGCACCGCCTTGATGTCGCCCTCCGTGGTGGCGGAGGCGATCGAGCGGTACGCCTGCAGGCGCAGGCGCTCGCCGGGGGCGTAGTCGTGCGGGACGTGCGCGTCCACCGGGAGTTCGATCTTGACCTCCAGTGGCGGCTCCTCCTCCACTCCGCCTTCCAGGGACGCGCGGTAGTCGGCGACGGCCTCGCCCACCATGCGTACGTAGAGGTCGAAGCCGACGCCCGCGATGTGGCCGGACTGCTCGCCGCCGAGCAGGTTTCCGGCGCCACGGATCTCCAGGTCCTTCATCGCCACGTACATGCCCGCGCCCATCTCCGTGTGCTGGGCGATGGTGGCGAGGCGCTCGTGGGCGGTCTCGGTCAGCGGCTTCTCCGGCGGGTACAGGAAGTACGCGTAACCGCGCTCGCGGCCCCGGCCGACGCGGCCGCGCAGCTGGTGGAGCTGCGACAGGCCGAAGTTGTCGCCGCGCTCCACGATGAGGGTGTTGGCGTTGGAGATGTCGATGCCGGACTCGACGATCGTCGTCGACACCAGGACGTCGAACTTCTTCTCCCAGAAGTCCACGACCACCTGCTCCAGGGCCTGTTCGGACATCTGGCCGTGGGCCGTCGCGATGCGCGCCTCCGGCACGATGTCGCGCAGCCGGGCCGCCGCCCGGTCGATGGACTCCACACGGTTGTGGATGTAGAAGACCTGGCCCTCGCGCAGCAGTTCACGCCGGATGGCCGCGCCGATCTGCCGCTCCTCGTACGGCCCGACGAAGGTCAGGACCGGGTGCCGCTCCTCGGGGGGCGTGGTGATCGTGGACATCTCGCGGATGCCCGTCACGGCCATTTCGAGCGTACGGGGGATGGGCGTCGCCGACATCGTCAGCACGTCGACGTTCGCGCGCAGCTTCTTGAGCTGCTCCTTGTGCTCGACGCCGAAGCGCTGCTCCTCGTCGACGATGACCAGGCCCAGGTCCTTGAACTTGGTCTCGGAGGAGAACAGGCGGTGGGTGCCGATGACGATGTCGACGGCGCCGTCCTTGAGGCCCTCCAGGGTCGCCTTCGCCTCCGTGTCGGTCTGGAAGCGGCTCAACGCCCTTACGTTCACCGGGAATTGCGAGTAGCGCTCGGAGAACGTGCCGAAGTGCTGCTGGACGAGGAGCGTCGTCGGGACGAGCACGGCGACCTGCTTGCCGTCCTGGACCGCCTTGAAGGCCGCGCGGACCGCGATCTCCGTCTTGCCGTAGCCCACGTCGCCGCAGATCAGGCGGTCCATCGGGACCGACTTCTCCATGTCCTCCTTGACCTCGGCGATGGTGGTGAGCTGGTCGGGCGTCTCCACGTAGGGGAAGGCGTCCTCCAGCTCGCGCTGCCAGGGCGTGTCGGGGCCGAAGGTGTGGCCGGGGGCCGCCATCCGCGCGCTGTACAGCTTGATCAGGTCCGCGGCGATCTCCTTGACCGCCTTCTTCGCCCGCGCCTTGGTCTTCGTCCAGTCGGCGCCGCCGAGGCGGTGCAGCGTGGGGGCCTCGCCGCCCACGTACTTGGTGATCTGCTCCAGCTGGTCGGTGGGGATGTAGAGGCGGTCGCCGGGCTGGCCGCGCTTGGCGGGGGCGTACTCCACGACCAGATACTCGCGGGTGGCGCCCTGGACCGTGCGCTGCACCATCTCGATGTAGCGGCCGACGCCGTGCTGCTCGTGCACGATGTAGTCGCCGGCTTCGAGGGTGAGCGGGTCGATGGTCTTGCGGCGCCGGGCGGGCATGCGCTGCCCGTCCTTGCCGGCCGCCTTCTGGCCGGTGAGGTCGGTCTCCGTGAGGACGGCGAGCTTCAGGGCCGGGTCGACGAAGCCGTAGTCGATCGAGCCGCAGGCCACGTGCACGACGGACGGGGTGAGGGCGGTGAGGTCGGCGTCGAGGCGGGCCGCGATGCCCTCGCCGCCGAGCACCTCGGCGGTGCGGGCTGCCGGGCCGTGGCCCTCCGTCACGTACACCGTGCGCCAGCCGTCGGCGAGCCAGCCCTTGGTGTCGGCGAGGGCCTTCGCGGTGTCTCCCCGATACGTCTCCGGGGCGTGCATGCCCAGCTTGAGGGTGTCGGTGTCGCCGTCGTCGACGGTCTCGTCCGCGGCGAACGGGCTCACCGACCACCACATCATGCCGATCTCGCGGGCGCGGTCGCGGACGTCCGCGATGCCCCACAGCGAGGCCGCGCCCACGTCGATCGGGGCCTCCCCGCCGCCGGCCGTGGCGGCCCAGCTGGCCTGGAGGAACTCCTGGCTCGTGGCCACCAGGTCCGCGGCGCGCGTACGCACCCGCTCCGGGTCGCAGACCAGCGCCATGGACCCCGCCGGGAGCACGTCGAGCAGCAGCTCCATGTCGTCCACCAGGACCGGGGCCAGGGACTCCATGCCCTCGACCGCGATGCCCTCGGCGATCTTCCCGAGCAGCTCGCCCAGCTCCGGGTGGAGCTCGGCGAGCGCCGCGGCCCGGCCCCGCACCTCCTCGGTGAGCAGCAGCTCCCGGCACGGCGGCGCCCACAGGCCGTGCTCGGCGATTTCGAGGGACCGCTGGTCGGCGACCTTGAAGTACCGGATCTCCTCGACGTCGTCGCCCCAGAACTCCACCCGCAGGGGGTGCTCCTCGGTGGGCGGGAAGACGTCCAGGATGCCGCCGCGCACGGCGAACTCGCCGCGCTTCTCCACCAGCTCCACGCGTGCGTACGCCGCCGCGGCCAGGGCCGCGACGGTCTCGTTCAGGTCGGCCGACTCGCCCGTGCGCAGGGCCACGGGCTCCAGGTCGCCGAGCCCCTTGACCTGCGGCTGAAGCACGGAGCGCACCGGGGCCACGACCACGGAGACCGGGCCCGTCTCGGGGTCGTCGGCGCGCGGGTGCGCGAGGCGGCGCAGCACGGCGAGGCGGCGGCCGACGGTGTCGGAGCGCGGGGAGAGCCGCTCGTGCGGCAGCGTCTCCCACGACGGGTACTCCACGACTCCCTCGGGCGGAAGGACCGTCCGCAGCGCGGCGGCCAGGTCCTCGGCCTCACGGCCGGTGGCCGTCACCGCGAGGACGGTGCGCCGCGCCTCGCGGGCGAGGGCCGCCACGGCGAAGGGGCGGGCGGCCGGGGGGCCGACGAGGTCGATGTGATGCCGGTTGCCGTCGGCCGCGGCCTTCACCGCTTCGGTGAGGGCCGCGTCCTTGACGACGGCGTCCAGCAGTCCGTGCAGGCTCATGAAGGGGCATCCAGTCCGGGGCGATAGAACGATGCGGACAACGCGAACAGCCCGGCACGTGCTACGGGCCGGGGTTGTCCAGAGTACGTCGCCGCAGTGACAGTCGCCCGATCGAGGGACTGCACAGAAGATGCGGGAAGCGTACACTTCCTTACATGAGCGAGACGCTGCCCATCACCGAGGCACGGGCCCGATTCGGCACCCTGGTGCGCCGGACCGCGCATGCCCGCGAGCGCATCACGATCACGGATCACGGCCAGCCCGCGGCCGTGTTCATAAACCCGAACGAGCTGTACGAGCTGGAGGAACGGGTGCTGGAGCTCGAAGAGCAGCTCGCAGTGGCCCGTTACCGAGCCGAGAAGGCCGATGGAACGTTCGTCGGCATCCCTCACGAAGAGGTTCGTCAGCTGCTCGGTCTGGAGCGTGAGTGAGCTTTCAGATCTTCTGGCGCGAGCAGGCGACCAACGCCGCCGTCCGTTTCCTCAAGGACGACCCGGACGGGCTGCGGCAGGTCTATGCCGCAGTCGACCTGCTGGCGGACAACCCTCGCCCTTCAGGGACCGTCGCCTACGGCTCGCCTGAAGTCCGCCGCCTTCACGTCGGCTTATACCGCTTGATGTACGAGATCGACGAGGGCACCATCACCATCGTCGTCATGCACATCGGTCGTCTCGCCTGATCCGCAATGTGCCCACGCCCAAAGGGCCGGGCCCGGTGGAATCCCACCGGGCCCGGCCCTCCCCCGTTCCCCCCGTCCGCAGTGGCTACTCGGTAGCGATCGCGTTCAGGACGTTCATCCGGCCCGCCCGGAACGCGGGCACCAGCGCCGCGAACAGGCCCACGAACGCCGAGCCGAAGAAGACCGTGATGATCGTCGGCCAGGGGATCTCCAGGACCATCAGGCCCTCCAGGGCCAGGAGCTTCTGGGCGGTGGCGCCCCAGCCCATGCCCAGGCCGAGGCCGAGGAGTGCGCCGAAGAGGGCGATGACGACCGACTCCATGCGGATCATGCGGCGCAGCTGGCGGCGGGAGAGGCCGATCGCCCGCATCAGGCCGATCTCGCGGGTGCGCTCGATCACCGAGAGGGCCAGGGTGTTCACGACGCCCAGGATCGCGACGATGATCGCGAGGCCCAGCAGGCCGTAGACCATGTTCAGCATCTGGCCGACCTGGTCCTTCAGGTCCTGCTTGAAGTCGGTCTGGTCCTGCACCTTGTACTGCGGGTAGGCATTCAGGGTGTCCTTGAGCGCCTTGTACGCCTCGTCCTGCTTGCCGTCGACCGCCTGGGCGAAGGCGATCCGGGTCTGCGGCATGCGGTGCGCGGGCACATAGCGCTCGACCGTGGTGATGTTCACGTACATCGCGCCCTTGTCGAACGACCCGTCATCCCCGGTGATCGCGGCGAGCTTCAGCTCGGCGGTGCGGCCCTTGTCGAAAGCGACCTTCAGCTTGTCGCCGACCTTCAGGCGGTGCTTCTTCGCGAACTCCTCGCCCACCGACATCGCGTCCTTGCCGTAGGCGGCGGACAGTTCACCGGAGACGGTGTCGCGGCGCAGGTCCTTGGCGTACGACGGGTCGGCGGCGCTGAGGCTCGTGTCCTTGCTGGTCCTGCCGTCCGGCAGGGTGATGTCGGCGTCGACCTCCTTGTTGCGCGTGAAGTGCGAGATGTACGGAGTCTTCTCCAGCTTCTTCTCGGCCTTGGTCGTGAGGCCCTGCTGGTCGCCCTGGATGATGAAGTCCGCGCCCACCGACTTGTCGAGCTCGTCCGTCGCCGAGGCGACCATGGAGGAGCCGACGACGGAGAGACAGGCGACCAGGGCGAGGCCGATCATCAGGGCGGCGCCCGTGGCACCGGTGCGGCGCGGGTTGCGCAGCGCGTTGCGCTCGGCCATGCGGCCGACGGGGCCGAACCACCGCAGCAGCACCGCGCTGATCACGCGGACCACGAAGGACGCCAGGACCGGGCCGATGACCACGAAGCCGATGAGGGTCGCGACGACGCCGAGGCCGAGGAAGAGGGAGCCGTCCTTCGCCTTGTCCGCCTGCCCGGCGGTGTAGAGCGCGAAGACTCCGGCGCCGGTGAGGAGCAGGCCGATCGCGGCGCGCACCGCGCCCGCCTTGCCGTCCGCCGGCGTACCGGCGTCGCGCAGGGCGGCCATCGGGGAGACCTTGCCTGCGCGCCGTGCCGGGAGGTACGCCGCGAGGACGGTGACGATGATGCCGAGGGCGAGGCCCACCACCGGGGTCGTCCAGGCGATGGTGAGGTCCTTCGTGGACAGCTCCATGCCCATGCCGGACATCAGCTTCATCAGGCCGACGGCGAGGCCGATGCCCGCGCCGACGCCGAGGACCGAGCCGACGACGCCCAGGAGCAGCGCCTCGACCAGGACCGAGCGGTTGACCTGCTTGCGACTGGAGCCGATGGCCCGCATCAGGCCGATCTCGCGGGTGCGCTGGGCGACCAGCATCGAGAAGGTGTTGATGATCAGGAAGATGCCGACGAGGAAGGCGATTCCGGCGAAGCCGAGCATCGCGTACTTCATCACGTCCAGGAAGCCGCCGACGGACTTGGCGTCGTCGTCCGCGGTCTCCTTCTGCGTCTTGATCTTGTACGCGGAGGCGTCGGCGGCCAGCGTCTCGGTGACGTTCTTCTTGAGCTGGGTGTCGCTCACGCCGCTCGCGGCGGTGACGCTGAGGTGGGTGAACCGGCCGGTGGCGCCGAGCAGTTCGCGCTGGGCGGTGGGGGTGTCGAAGTAGAAGACGGCCGCGCCGGGGTTGGTCACCTTGAAGGT
The DNA here is from genome assembly GCF_000414115.1 of Streptomyces aurantiacus JA 4570. Lineage (GTDB taxonomy): Bacteria > Actinomycetota > Actinomycetes > Streptomycetales > Streptomycetaceae > Streptomyces > Streptomyces aurantiacus_A. The sequence goes on along the minus strand of NZ_AOPZ01000071.1, from coordinate 5,687 downwards.
GGCGATGCCGGAGATCTTCGCCTTGAAGTCGCCGGCGGCCGTGATGGTGCGCAGCTCCTCGCCGAGCTTGAGGTCGTGCTTGTCGGCGGTGTCCGCGTCGACCATCACCTCGGTGGGGCCGCGCGGGGCGTGCCCGGAGGTGATCTCCATGGCACGCAGGTCGTTCTTCGTCCAGTTGCCCGCGAGGGTGGGGGCGCCGCTGGACGGGCCCATGTTCTTGTTCTTCGAGTCGGCGACGGTGACGCTGTCGCTGGTGACGCCGCCCTCGACGGACTTCACGCCGTCGGCCTTCTCGACCTGGGCGACCGCGGAGGCGGGCAGCGACTCGGGCTTGCCCGTCTTCGGCCCCTCGTCACCGGCCTCGGCGGCGTCCTTCGGCTTGACCGTGACGTCGGAGGCCGTGGCCGCGAAGAGCTTGTCGAAGGTGGTGGTCATCGTGTCCGAGAAGACGAGCGTGCCGCACACGAAGGCCACCGACAGGACGACGGCGACCGCGGAGAGCGCCATGCGTCCCTTGTGCGCGAGGAAGTTGCGCATCGATGTCTTGAGGACGGTCATGACGTGCGCCCCCGGGCGTCGAAGTGCTTCATGCGGTCCAGGACCTGGTCCGCGGTGGGGTTGTACATCTCGTCGACGATGCGGCCGTCCGCCAGATACAGCACCCGGTCGGCATACGACGCGGCGACCGGGTCGTGCGTGACCATCACGATGGTCTGGCCCAGCTCGGTCACCGACCTGCGCAGGAAGCCGAGGACCTCGGCGCCGGCGCGGGAGTCCAGGTTTCCGGTCGGCTCGTCACCGAAGATGATCTCGGGGCGGGACGCCAGGGCGCGGGCCACGGCGACGCGCTGCTGCTGGCCGCCGGACAGCTCGGTGGGGCGGTGCTTGAGGCGGCCCGCGAGGCCGACGGTCTGCACGACCTGGTCCAGCCAGGCGCGGTCGGGCTTGCGGCCCGCGATGTCCATCGGGAGCGTGATGTTCTCGATGGCGTTCAGCGTCGGCAGCAGGTTGAACGCCTGGAAGATGAAGCCGATCCGGTCCCGGCGGAGCTGGGTGAGCTTCTTGTCCTTCAGGCCGGTGATCTCGGTCTCGTCCAGATAGATCTGGCCCGAGGAGACCGTGTCGAGGCCCGCGAGACAGTGCATCAGCGTGGACTTGCCGGACCCGGACGGGCCCATGATCGCCGTGAACTGCCCGCGGGCTATGTCCACGTCGATGTGGTCGAGGGCGACGACGCGGGTTTCGCCGGTGCCGTACGCCTTGACGACCTGGCGTGCCCGCGCCGCCACGGCCGTACGCCCTCCAGTACCCCCGTGCCTGGGAGTGGTCACAGCCGTTGTCACGGTAAGTCTCCTATGTGGGTGATGAGATGAGCCGGGTCACATGCCGCTCGCTCACGCTGATCAGTCTGGTCCGTCGGGGTGCCTCGACGCCCTGGTGCAGAGCGCAGTCTTTTGCTGGGGAAAACCCCACCCCCCAAGCTGAGGTTCCTCTCAGCGCCTCCTCTCAGCGCCTCCGCTCAGCGCCTCCGCCCCCTGCGGCGTAAAGCCAATCTAAGGACCAGGTCAGGCGCTCTCGTCCTCCGTCGGTACCAACGCCACCCTGTCCGTAGTACGGAGGGCCCCCTAGGGGTTCTCCACCCGGCGGTGGAGCATCTCTCAGGGTCGCTCCGCCCTCCCCCAAGAGCCTGCCTGGTGAGAAGGTGACCCGAGGCAACAGGTGCAGGGGGAAGGGATCTTCGGGATGCCGAGTACGGCGCCGGACAGCGGGCTGGGTTCAGGGCCGGACCACGGGCCGGGTTCAGGGCCGGACCAAGGGCCGCGTACGGACAGGCGCGGTGCCGTCGTCGCCGCGCTCATGCTCGTCATGGCGCTGGCCGCCCTGGACGCCACCATCGTCTCCACGGCCGTGCCGCAGATCGTCGGCGCGCTCGGCGGCTTCTCCGTCTTCTCCTGGCTGTTCTCCGGCTATCTGCTCGCCGCGACGGTCACGCTGCCGGTGTACGGCAAGCTCTCCGACACCTTCGGCCGCAAGCCCGTCCTGATCGCCGGCAGCGTCCTGTTCCTGCTCGGCTCGGCGCTGTGCGCGCTCGCCTGGAACATGGGCGCGCTGATCGCCTTCCGCGTCGTCCAGGGCCTGGGCGGCGGCGCGCTGCAGGGCACCGTCCAGACCCTCGCCGCCGACCTGTACCCGCTCAAGGAGCGCCCGAAGATACAGGCCAAGCTGTCCACGGTGTGGGCCACTTCGGCGGTCGCGGGCCCCGCGGTCGGCGGCCTCATCACCGCGTACACGGACTGGCGCTGGATCTTCCTGATCAACCTGCCGATCGGCGCGCTCGCCCTGTGGCTGATCGTGCGCCACCTGCACGAGCCCGGCCGCGCGGCGACGCGAGGAGGGCCCGGCGGCCGTGCTCCCGCTCGGCGGGTCGACTGGCCGGGCGCGCTCGCCGTCTTCGCCGCCGGGGGCGTGCTGCTCACCGCGCTCGTGCAGGGCGGCGTCGCCTGGGCCTGGCTGTCCGCGCCTTCGCTCGCGCTGTTCGCGGGCGGGCTGCTGTGCGTCGCGGCGGTCGTGGTCATCGAGCGGCGCGCGGCCGACCCGATCATCCCCGGCTGGGTGTGGCGGCGGCGCCCGATCGCCGCCGTGAACCTGGCGCTCGGCTCGCTCGGCCTGGTGATGGTGGCGCCCACGGTCTTCCTGCCGACGTACGCCCAGTCGGTGCTCCAACTCGCGCCCATGGCAGCCGGTTTCGTGCTCTCCGCGATGACCCTGAGCTGGCCGGTGTCGGCCGCGCTCAGCCAGCACGTCTATCGGCGCATCGGCTTCCGCAACACGGCGATGCTCGGCATCGGCGCCGCGGCCTGCGTCCTGTTCGCCTTCCCGGTGCTGCCCTACCCGGGCTCGGCCTGGCAGCCCGCCCTGCTCATGCTGCTGCTGGGCGCGGCCCTCGGGCTCTTCCAACTCCCCCTCATCGTCGGCGTCCAGTCGACCGTGGGCTGGTCGGAGCGCGGCACGACGACCGCGTCCGTCCTGTTCTGCCGCCAGATCGGGCAGACCGTCGGCGCCGCGCTGTTCGGGGCGGTGGCCAACGGGGTGCTGAGCGCGAAGCTGGGCGGGGCGGGCTCGCTGGACTCGGTGGCGAAGGCCCTGGACGACCCGGGCTCGGTGGCGGACGCGGACCGGCTGCGGCGCGCCGTGGACGCGGCCGTCGACGCCGTGTACGTGGGTGCCGCCTGCGCGGCCGTGGTGTGCCTGCTGGTGCTGCTGTTCATGGCGCCGCGGCGCTTCCCCGTGATCCAGGAGGACGAAGGGCCGCCTCAGCAGCAGGAGAAGAAGGACGAGGAGCCCCAAGAGCAACAGCAGTAACAGCAACGTCAGCAGTAACAACAGCGGTAACAACAGCGTCAGCAACAGCAGCCCCAAAAGCCACAGTTGACCCATCCCGCCGCCGGGACCCCATACCGACTGACCAGTATGCCGAAAACCCCGCGCGCCCCCTCTCCCTGCCAGTAGCGTTCTCGACCCTCGCTCCCTCGCGGTCCGCACCGGACCGAAGCCGCGCTTGGAGAGGAGAACCGGGATGACCCACCCTCCGCACGACTCGTCCCCTTCGTACGCCACCTACCCCTGGCAGCCCGTCGCGCCACCCCCACCACCCCCCGCTCCCCCGCACCGCCCCGCGCCCCGCCACCCCGCCCTCGGCCACCATCGCGACCTCCGCGTCCTGCGCACCGCCTACCGCCGGCAGCGCCGCGTGGCCACGCTCACCGCGCTCGGCTACTTCACGCTCTTCCTGCTCCTGTCCGCCTGCGCGCCGTCGTTCATGAACGGCACGGTCTCCGGCGGCCTGTCGACGGGGCTGCTGCTCGGCCTCGTACAACTGCCGGTGATGTGCGTCGCCATAGCGCTGTACGAGTTCACGGCGCGCCGCCGCCTGGACCAACTGGCCGCACGGCTGCGCAAGTTGGCGGAACTGGAGGCGAATCGTGAACAACGCCGCTGACGCCGCTGACGCGGCGCAGAGCATGTCCCTGGTCGCCTTCACGGCCGTCGTCACGCTGACGCTGCTGCTGTGCGTGATGACAGGACCGGACCGCGACGGGCTCGGCGAGTTCTACACCGGCTACGGCGGGCTCACGCCGATGCGCAACGGCCTGGCCATCGCGGGCGACTACATCTCCGCCGCGACCGTCCTCGGCACCACGGGCGTCATCGCGCTGCTCGGGTACGACGGCGTGGTCCTGGCCCTGAGTACGTCGCTGTCGCTGATGCTCCTGATGTTCCTGCTGGCCGAACCGCTGCGCAACGCGGGGCGGTTCACGATGGGCGACGTGCTGGCCCGCCGGATGCCGGGGCGCGCGGTCCGTATCACCGCGTGCGCGGCCACGCTCGCCGCGCTCCTGCCGCTCATGCTCGTCCAGCTGGCGGGCGCGGGCGATCTGCTCGCCTTCATCCTGGGCTTCTCCAGCCCTGGCCTGAAGACCGGCTGTGTGATCGCGCTCGGCGCGCTGATGATCAGCTACGCGGCGATCGGCGGGATGAAGGGCACCGCCCTGATCCAGATCCTCAAGATGGTGATCCTGCTCGGCTCCGGGACGGTCGTCGCCGCGCTCGTCCTCAGCCGCTTCGACTGGGACCCGGGCGCGCTGCTGCTCGCCGCGCGGCGCGGCAGCGAACTCGGGCCCGCCTACCTCCAGTCGGGCCTCCAGTTCGACGGGGGCGCGGCCCCTCGCCTCGACATGATCAGCTCCGAACTCACCGTCGTGCTCGGCGGGGCGTGTCTGCCGCACATCACGATGCGCATGTACACCGCGCGCAGCGCGCCGGAGATAAGGCGCTCCCTGTCCTGGGCGGTGTCCTCGGTCGCGCTCTTCGTCGTCATCATCACCGTCATCGGGTTCGGTACGACGGCGATGCTCGGGCGGGCGGCGGTCGCCGGGCACGATCCGCAGGGCAATACGGCCTATCTCCTCGGCTCCCGGGCGGTGTTCGGGGCCGACGCGTCCACGGCCGAGACCCTGCTGTTCACGACCGTCACCACCGCGATCTTCCTGACGCTGCTCGCGTCGGTGGCCGGGATGATCCTCGCCTGCGCCAACTCCCTGGCCCACGACGTGTTCGCGGCCTGCCGCCGCGATCTCGCGCCGCGCAGGGAGATGACGCTCGCGCGCGGCTCGGCGCTGGCCGTGGGCGCCCTCGCGATCACCCTCGCCGTGCTCGTCCAGGACCGCAACCTGCAGCCGCTGGTGACCCTGTCGTTCTGCCTCGGCGCGTCCGTGCTCGCGCCCGCGCTCATCTATACGTTGTTCTGGCGCCGGTTCACCCGGGCGGGGCTGCTGTGGACGCTCATCGGCGGCACGGTCGGCTGCGCCGTGCTCATGACGGGGACGAACCTGGTCTCCGGTTCGCCCGACGCCGCGTTCCCCGACCACGACTTCAACTGGTTCCCGTTCACCACGACCGGGCTCGCCTCCATTCCCCTGGGCTTCCTCCTGGGCTGGCTCGGCACGGTCGGCTCGCGCCGGGTGGTGCAGCGGGAGCAGCGGGCCCGGTACGAGGCGGTGGAGCCGTTCATCCTGGCGGGGGCCCGCGGGGCGCGTGGACGGTAGGTCTGTGGCCGCGGGCCTCGCCCCTCGGGTGGTCTCCCACCCACCCGCCCCGGCTGTACGACACCGGGGGGCCCGGCACCC
>NZ_AOPZ01000070.1 GCF_000414115.1 Streptomyces aurantiacus JA 4570 | reverse complement strand
CGGCGCACCCCAGCCTCCCGGCGCGCCCGGCGCACCCGGTGCTCCGGGTGCCCCCATGCCCCCCGGCGCCCCCGGAACCCCGGGCGCCCCCGGCATGCCCCCGCTCGCCCAGGGCGTGGTCCCCGGCATGGCCCCCGGCCCGGGCATGGCGCCCGGCCCCGGCCAGCCGTACGGCTACCCGCACCCGCCGACCGGTCAGCCCACCGTCGGCCCCGGCTACCAGGCCGTGCTGCGCTACCGCGCGCCCGACGGCTCCGAGCAGCAGGTCATCCGGCGCTCGGCGCCCGGTACGCCGCACCCGGAGTGGCAGATCTTCCACGAGCTGCGCGGCATGAACATCCCGCCGGACCAGGTCCTGGAGCTGCACACCGAGCTGGAGTCCTGCGACCTGCCCGGCGCGTACTGCGCGCGCATGATCCGGGAGACCTGGCCGCAGGCGCGCATCACCTCGATCGCGCCGTACGGCAAGGACCACGCGTCCCGCCAGCAGGGCATGCAGCAACTGCTCGCGCACCAGGGCGAGCTGCACCAGGTCGCGGACGGCCCCGCGCGCCTCGCGCCGGTGCGCGCGCCGCTCCCGCAGGTGCCGCCCGCGCCCCCGCTGCCGCCGGAGGGCGTGGCGCAGGAGCTCGCGGGGGCGTTCGGCCCCGGCGTCTTCCGGTTCGACCAGCGGGCGGTGTCCCGCCAGGGCGTGCCGGACGTGGTGGCGCACACGCTCGTCGTCGCGGGTCTGCCCGCCGACTTCGGCCCGTTCTTCTGGGCGCAGGCCCAGCCGGGACGGCCGGTGCCGACGCTCGCCGAGATGGCCCAGGAGCGGGGTGTGCAGCCCGCGTCCGACGCCGGTTCGTACCTGGTCATGGGCAGTGACTTCGGGCGGGCGATCTGCGTCCAGTACGGGACGGCGAACATCGTCGCCGTCCCCGTCGAGGCCGGACCCGGCGGCGCCCCCGTGCCGCCGCAGTTCGTGAACACGGGCCTGCCGGAGTTCGCCCGCTGCCTCGGCCTGCTCGGCCGCATGTGGCGGCTGCGCTACGGGCTCAACCAGGAGCAGGCGGGCCGCTGGACCGTCGACTTCCAGACGCAGCTCGCCGCGCTCGACCCGGCCGCGCTCGCGTCGCCGGAGAGCTGGTGGTCGGTGCTGCTCGAGCAGATGTGGGACGGACTGCTGTAGCGCGGAACGTACGGACGAGGCGCCCGACCTGGGCTGACGGGTCGGGCGCCTCCTTCGTGCGCGCTCGCGTACGCGGCCGGTCCGCCGCGTGCGCGGTCGGCCCCGCGGGGCCCGATCAGCCCTTCGACGTACGCCGGAACGACAACCCGATTCCGACTTCCGCCGTCAATTGACGCATCCTTGACCGGATGGAGTGGGCGGAGTGTCGCGTTATGACCACTTCCGCTTGATCCATCAAGATGTGCGCCAATCGCGTTGTACGCGGTCGGCGCGACGGCGAGAGTCTGTGTGGGCGAAAGAGGGGATCAAGTATGAGCGGCAGCGGTGTGTCGGTGTCACCTCATGGCTTCGTCGCCGTGCGCGGGCGCGGTTACCGTCCCGGGCAGGTGGACGCGTACGCCGACGCGCTCTCCAGAGACCGCGACGCGGCGTGGGAACGGGCCGCCCGCCTCACCGTCCTCGCGAAGGACATGGGCGCCGAGGCCGAGCGGATGCGCGAAGTCGTCGCGCAGCTCGCTCCGCAGACGTACGAGGAGCTGGGGCAACGCGCGCAGTATCTGCTGGCGTTGACCGAGGAGGAGGCCGCGGCGGTGCGGGAGGAGGCCGCGGCCGCCGCGCGCCGGGCCGAGGAGAGCGCCGAGGCCGAGGCCGCGGCGGTGCGCGAGTCCGCGCGCGCGTACGCCGAGACGGTGTGCGGCGAGGCGGAGGAGCGGGCGCGGCAGCGGCTGCTCGCAGCGGCTGCTCGCGGACCGCGCCACCGCCGACGAGACGCGGGTCGCCGCCCGGAACGACGTGAAGGAGTGGCGCGGCGAGGCGCTGGCCGCGCTGCGGGAGATGCGGCAGCGGACCAGTGGGCTCCTCGCCGAGCTGGAGAAGGACCACACCGAGCGCTGGGAGGCCGCCGAACGGGAGATCGCCGAGCGCGAGGCCGCGGCCGAGGCGCACGAGACGTCCCTCGTCGAGGCCGCCCAGGCCCGGCTTGCCGAGGCCGAGCGTGCCCACGCCCAGGCCCAGGAGGCCGCGCGGCACGGGCAGGAGGACGCGTCGGCGCGCGCCGCGGACATTCTCGCGCGGGCGCGGATGCGGGAGGAGCGCATCGGGCGCGAGACCGAGCGGATTCTCCGTGAGCACGGGGAGCGGTGGGACGAGGTGCGGGCGCACATGGATCATGTGCGGAGCAGTCTCGCTGCGCTCACTGGCCGGGGGCCTGAGGGGGAGGGGCCCGGCACCGTACCCGGCCCCGCGGCCGGCGGGTCGTCCTGACGGTCTCGTACCGGTCTGCGGGCCGGTGTTCTCAGGCCCGCCGCTCCGCGGCGGATGTCTCCCACCCGCCCGGCCCGTTTCCAGTCGCCCGCGGGGTGGGCGTCTCCCGCGGGGCACCCCGCCGTCGGCGGCTGCGGGCCGCGGGCTGCGGAAGTCGCGCCGCCCTCCCCGCTGTGGGCAGGCGGTCCGCACGGCGGCGGGTGGGCACAGCCCAGGCCGACGGGGCCGATATGTGGGGGGAGGGGCATCACGCGCGTCGACGGTGCCGCTCCCGCGGGCGGTACGCCCGGCCATGGGCCGGAAGTTTATGTAGCGGGCGCTAGACAAAGGGCTCAGGGTGGGGTTACCGTTTTTGTAGCGGGGGCTACAGATACCCGAACCGAGACCGAGGGGGGACCACCCATGTCCACGAGCACAGACACACGCACAAGCACGGACACGACCGCGGCGCCGTACGCCCGCACCATCACCGGCAAGGGCCCAGCCCTGCTCCTGGCCCACGGAGCGGGCGGCTCCGTGGCCGCGAACTACGGCCCGATCCTCCCGGCCCTGACGGAAACCCACAGAGCCATAGCCGTCGACTACCCGGGCACGGGGAAGACCCCCCGAGCCGAAGAGCCCCTCACCCTGGACACCCTCGCGGACGAGCTGATCGCGGCGGCCGACGCGGAGGGCGCCGACACCTTCGCCCTGGCGGGCTACTCCCTGGGCACGGCGGTGGCCATCCGCACGGCGGCCCGCCACCCGTCCCGGGTGAAAGCCCTGATCCTGACGGCCCCCTTCGCCCGCCCCGACACCCGCATGACCCTGAACGCCCAGACCTGGCACCACCTGGCCGCGGCCGGCACCGCGTCCCGTGACCGGGACAAGCAGGCCCGCTTCCTGCTCCCGCTCGCCCTGAGCCCGGGCGCCCTGGACGCCCTGTCCCCGCAAGCGCTCGCGGACGCCCTCCGGGGCACGGCGGAGTCGGCCCCGGAGGGCACCGCGGACCACGTGGACCTGGTCATCCGCACGGACGTCCGCGCCGACCTGGCCGCCATCACCGCCCCCACCCTGGTCATCACCACCACCGAGGACCAGCTCGTCCCGCCCGCCCTCCAGCGCGAGGTCGCCGCCGGCATCAGGGGCGCCCGCCTGGCCGCGATAGAAACCGGCCACCTCCCGTTCGCCGAGCGGCCCACGGAGTGGCAGCGCCTGATCACCGACTTCCTGACCGAGCAGCGCCTCACGACCGGGGCCGCCGAATAGACCCAGCTCACACTTGGGCCATCAGGGGTTGCCTCTTATTACCGACGGGTAGCATCATTGACAACGACTAGCTACTTACTGGTACGCCCACGAGGATTCCAGCCTCCCAAGCCACTTACGGAGCCGTCGCCATGGGGCACTACAAGTCGAATCTCCGCGACATCGAGTTCAACCTCTTCGAGGTGCTCGGACGCGACAAGCTGTACGGCAGCGGCCCGTTCGCGGAGATGGACGTCGAGACCGCCAAGAGCATCCTCAGCGAGCTGTGCCGCCTCGCGGAGAACGAGCTGGCCGAGTCGTACGAGGACGCGGACCGCAACCCGCCGGTCTTCGACCCGGAGACCAACACCGCGCCGATCCCGGACTCCTTCAAGAAGAGCTACCAGGCGTTCATGGACTCCGAGTACTGGCGCCTCGGCCTCCCCGAGGAGATCGGCGGCACCACCTCCCCCCGCTCCCTCATCTGGGCGTATGCGGAGCTGCTGCTCGGCGCCAACCCGGCGGTCTGGATGTACTCCTCCGGCCCGGCCTTCGCCGGCATCCTCTTCGACGAGGGCAACGACGCGCAGAAGAAGATCGCCGAGATAGCCGTCGAGAAGCAGTGGGGCTCGACGATGGTCCTCACCGAGCCGGACGCCGGCTCGGACGTGGGCGCGGGCCGCACCAAGGCCGTGCAGCAGGCGGACGGCTCCTGGCACATCGAGGGCGTGAAGCGCTTCATCACCTCGGGTGAGCACGACATGTCGGAGAACATCCTCCACTACGTCCTCGCCCGCCCCGAGGGCCACGGCCCCGGCACCAAGGGCCTGTCCCTCTTCCTCGTGCCGAAGTACGAGTTCGACTGGGAGACCGGCGAGCTGGGCGCCCGCAACGGCGTGTACGCGACGAACGTCGAGCACAAGATGGGCCTCAAGGCGTCCAACACCTGCGAGATGACGTTCGGCGACAAGCACCCCGCCAAGGGCTGGCTGATCGGCGACAAGCACGAGGGCATCCGCCAGATGTTCCGCATCATCGAGTTCGCTCGCATGATGGTCGGCACGAAGGCGATCTCGACGCTGTCGACGGGCTACCTCAACGCCCTCGAGTACGCCAAGGAGCGCGTCCAGGGCCCCGACCTCGCCCAGTTCATGGACAAGGCCGCGCCGAAGGTGACGATCACCCACCACCCGGACGTGCGCCGCTCCCTGATGACGCAGAAGGCGTACGCGGAGGGCATGCGCGCGCTCGTGCTGCACACCGCGGCCGTCCAGGACGAGATCGCGGTCAAGGAGGCGGCGGGCGAGGACGCCGCGCAGCTGCACGCCCTCAACGACCTGCTCCTGCCCATCGTCAAGGGCTACGGCTCGGAGAAGGCGTACGAGCAGCTCGCGCAGTCGCTGCAGACGTTCGGCGGCTCGGGCTACCTCCAGGAGTACCCGATCGAGCAGTACATCCGCGACGCCAAGATCGACACGCTCTACGAGGGCACGACCGCCATCCAGGGCCAGGACTTCTTCTTCCGGAAGATCGTCCGCAACCAGGGTGCCGCGCTGAACGGCCTCGCCGAGGAGATCAAGAAGTTCCTCGCCGTCGGCACCGGGGGCGAGCAGCTCGCCGGGGCGCGGGAGGAGCTGGCCAAGGCGGCCGTCGAGCTGGAGGCCATGGTCGGCGTCATGCTGACGGACCTCGCGGCCACGGAGCAGGACGTCAAGTCGATCTACAAGGTGGGCCTCAACACCACCCGCCTCCTCCTCGCCTCCGGCGATGTCGTCGTCGGCTATCTGCTGCTTCGGGGTGCCGCCGTGGCCGCCGAGAAGCTGGAGACCGCCTCCGCGAAGGATGTGCCCTTCTACCAGGGCAAGATCGCCGCGGCGAAGTTCTTCGCGGCGAACGTGCTACCGGGCGTCGCCACGGAGCGCGCCCTCTCCGAGGGCGTGGCCCTCGACCTCATGGAGCTGGACGAGGCGGCGTTCTAACCCCCGCCCCCTCCACCCAGGTGGCCCGCTCCCCCGCCCCGGGGACCGGGCCACCGCCGTTCCCCCCGCCGGGGCGCACAAGTCCCCGCCGTCACAAACGCACCGTCGCCCTGGGGCTGCGCCCACCCGTTCCGCCGTGCGAAACGCCTGCCCACAGCAGGGGGGCGGCGCAACTCCCGCAGCCCGCGGCCCGCAGCCGCCGACGGCGGGCAACCCCCGCGGGAGACGCCCACCCCGCGGGCAACTGGAAACGGGCCGGGCGGGTGGGAAACATCCGCCGCGAAGCGGCGGGACAGGAGCAACCCCCGCGGCGCGGCACAGGACGACCCCGCCCAGCCCCACGCAGTGGCCCGCCCAGCCCCACGCAGGTGGCCCGCAGGGCGCCCAGAGCCCTGGCTAAGGTGACGCCATGAGCACACGCGCCCGCTTCGACCGCGGCCACACAGACGACCTGATCTCGTTCCTGGCGGCAAGCCCCTCCCCGTACCACGCAGTGGCAAGCGCCGCCGAACGCCTGGAGAAGGCCGGCTTCCGCCAGGTCGGCGAGACCGACGCCTGGGACGCCAGCACGGGCGGCAAGTACGTGCTGCGCGGCGGCGCGATCATCGCGTGGTTCGTGCCGGAGAGCGCCACCCCGCACACCCCGTACCGCGTCATCGGCGCCCACACCGACTCCCCGAACCTGCGCGTGAAGCCCCTGCCGGACAGCGGCGGGCACGGCTGGCGCCAGGTCGCCGTCGAGATCTACGGCGGCCCGCTGCTCAACTCCTGGCTGGACCGCGACCTGGGCCTGGCCGGCCGACTGTCCCTGCGGGACGGAACGTCACGCCTGGTCAACATCGACCGCGCCCTGCTCCGCGTACCCCAACTGGCCATCCACATGGACCGAGGCGTCGTCAGCGACGGCCTGAAGCTCGACAAGCAGAAGCACATGCAGCCCATCTGGGGGCTCGGCGACGACGTCCGCGAGGGCGACCTGATCCGCTTCGTCGCCGAGGAGTGCGGCCTGGACGCGGCCGACATCACCGGCTGGGACCTGATGACGCACCCCATCGAGCCGCCCGCCTACCTGGGCCGCGACCGCGAACTGCTCGCGGGCCCCCGCATGGACAACCTCCTGTCCGTGCACGCCTGCACGGCGGCCCTCGCCACCGCCGCCACCGCTCCGGACGCCGACGCGCTGCCGTACATCCCCGTCCTCGCCGCCTTCGACCACGAGGAGAACGGCTCGCAGTCCGACACGGGCGCCGACGGCCCGCTGCTCGGCACGGTCCTGGAGCGTTCGGTGTTCGCGCGCGGCGGGACGTACGAGGACAAGGCGCGGGCCTTCGCCGGCACCGTCTGTCTGTCGTCCGACACCGGCCACGCCATCCACCCCAACTACGCCGAGCGGCACGACCCGACGCACCACCCGCGCGCCAACCGGGGCCCGATCCTGAAGGTCAACGTCAACAACCGCTACGCCACGGACGGCGGCGGCCGTGCCGTCTTCGCCGCCGCCTGCGAGAAGGCGGGCGTGCCGTTCCAGTCCTTCGTCTCCAACAACGCGATGCCCTGCGGCACCACCATCGGCCCGATCACGGCGGCGCGGCACGGCATCCAGACGGTCGACGTGGGCGTGGCGATCCTGTCGATGCACAGCGCGCGCGAGCTGTGCGGCGCGGACGACCCGCACATGCTGGCGGACGCGCTGCTCGCCTTCCTCGAAGGCTGAACCGGCCGACCGGGGCGGGCGAATCATCCGTTTCGGGGTACTCATGCCGTATGAGACTTCTCGTACGCGACCGGCTGTTCGGCATCGGTGACGACTACTGGATCGAGGACGACCAGGGCCGCAAGGTCTTCTTCGTCGACGGCAAGGCGATGCGCCTGCGTGAGACCTTCGAACTGAAGGACATGCAGGGGCGGGTGCTGATCGACATCCGGGCGAAGATGCTCGCCCTGCGCGACACGATGCTGATCGAGCGCGAGGGCGAGCCGCTCGCCACGGTGAAGCGCAAGCGGTTGTCGCTGCTGCGCAATCACTATCGCGTGGCGCTCGCGGACGGCTCGACCGAGCTGGACGTCAGCGGCAAGATCCTGGATCGCGAGTTCGCCATCGAGTACGAGGGTGAGCTGCTCGCGGACATCTCGCGGCGCTGGTTCCGTGTCCGCGACACGTACGGCCTCCAGATCGTCCGCGAGGACGTCGACCCCGCCCTGCTCCTGGCCGTCACGATCTGCGTGATCCGCCTGGCGGAGAAGGAACGCGGCGGCGCGGACTAGCTCACTGGCCTGTTTCCCGCTGTGGGCAGGCGTTCCGCACGGCGGAACGGGTGGGCACAGCCCAGGCCGACGGCAACTGTTACTGCAACCGCCGGTCCTTCAGGGCCGGAAACTGCTCCCGCGTCTCCGCGACCTTCCCGAGGTCCAGGTCAACGGTGAGGACCTCCTCATCCTCGCCCCCGGCCTCGCCGAGAACATCCCCCCACGGGTCGACCACCACACTGGCCCCCGCCTGCGGCACCCCCGCGTGTGTCCCCGCGGTCCCGCAGGCCAGCACGAAGACCTGGTCCTCGACGGCCCGCGCCCGCGCGAACAGCGACCAGTGCGACCGGCGCCGCGCGGGCCACCCCGCCGGCACCACGAACACCTCGGCGCCCGCGTCGACAAGGCCCCGGAAGAGCTCGGGGAAGCGAAGGTCGTAGCAGGTGGCGAGGCCGAGGACGGTCTCGGGAGTGCGGACGGTGACCAGTTCCGTGCCCGCGCCCATCATCACGGCCTCGCCCTTGTCGAAGCCGAAACGGTGGATCTTCCGGTACGCGGCGGCGAGTTCGCCCTCGGGCGAGAAGACGAGGGAGGTGTTGTAGAGGGCCCCGTCGGGGGCGCGCTCGGGGATCGAGCCGGCGTGCAGCCAGACCCCGGCCGCCCGCGCGGCCTTGGCCATCGCCTCGTACGTGGGCCCCTGGAGCGGCTCCGCCTCCGCCTCGAAGGACTCGTACGCGAACGCCCCCGTCGGCCACAGCTCGGGCAGCACGATCAGACCGGAACCCTCGCGCTCGGCGACCTCGCGCACCAGCGAAGAGACGCGCTGCCTACGGGAATTGACCGATTCGTCATCGTCTACGGCGATCTGGAGGAGAGAGGCGCGCACACTACCACCGTCCTGGCATTCGAGCCGTCAACTGGGCCTACGATCGTCACACGAAAGCACTGCCGGGGTGCCTGCGGGCAGCGTAACTTAACGTCTCAGACACCCACCGCCCGCGTACGACCGCCGAGGGGTCCCGTGAGTCTCCATCCCAGCCTTCAAACCTACGCCGATGCCTGGACCCACGCAGTGGAAGCGATATCCGAGCTGGTCACCCCGCTCCCCGAGGGGCAGTGGAACCTGGCGACCCCGTGCCCGGGCTGGTCGGTCCGGGACATCGTGTCCCATGTCATCGGCCTCGACTGCGAGATGCTCGGCGACCCGCGCCCGATCCACACCCTGCCGCGCGACCTGTACCACGTACAGAACGAGGGCCAGCGGTACATGGAGATGCAGGTCGACGTGCGCCGCCACCACACGGCGCCGGAGATGACCTCCGAGCTGGAGTACACGATCATCCGTCGCTCGCGGCAGCTGAGGAACGAGTCCCGCGACCCGTCGACGAAGGTGCGCGGCCCGCTCGGCACCGAGCTGACCCTGGAACTCGCCTCGCGGACGCGGGCGTTCGACGTGTGGGTGCACGAACAGGACCTGCGCACGGCCCTGCAGAAGCCCGGGAACCTGGACTCCCCGGGTGCGTACGTCGCCCGTGACCTGCTCCTGCAGGGGCTGCCGAAGGTCGTCGCGAAGAAGGCGGGCGCCCCCGCGAACTCGGCGGTCGTCTTCGACGTCAGCGGCCCGGTCGAGTTCCTGCGCACGGTGCGCGTCGACGCCGAAGGCAGGGCCACGGTGGACAGCGCCCCCTCGCTCGGGCCGCTCGTCACCATCGGCATGGACTGGGACACGTACTTCCGGCTCGCCTGCGGGCGCGTGACGTACGCGTCGGTCAAGGACCGGGTGAAGGTCGAGGGCGATCTGGAGCTGGGCGACGCGATCCTCGGGGACTTCGCGGTCACGCCGTAGCCCGCCGGCCGGGGGTTCCGGGGCCCGCCCGGGACCCGGCCAGGGCCGTCACGAACGCCCGCCCCCCCCCACGGCTCACGCCGGTACGTGCACCGTCTCCACCCGGCTGGCCACGAGCCGCTCCCGCTCCCGCCGTGCCGCCCGCGTCCGCAGCCGCAGGATCTGGCTGACGCCCAGCGCCTCCAGGACGAAGACCGCCGAGAAGGCGATCCGGTAGTTGTCGCCGGTCGCGTCGAGCAGCACACCGATGGCGAACAGCGTCACCATCGAGGCGATGAAACCACCCATGTTGGTGATGCCCGAGGCCGTCCCCTGGCGCTCCGGCGGATTCGCGGGCCGCGCGAAGTCGAAGCCGATCATCGAGGCGGGGCCGCAGGCGCCGAGCACCACGCACAGCACCACGAGCAGCCACAGCGGCGCGTGCTCCCCCGGGTAGGCCAGCGTGGCCGCCCAGAGCGTTGCCGTCGCCGCCACCGTGCCGAGCGCCAGCGGCAGCCGCGCCGTGTGGTGCCGGGCGACGACCTGCCCGTACACGAGCCCGATCGCCATGTTGGCGAGGACGACCAGCGTGAGCAGGTCCCCCGCCGCGCCCCGCGAGAGCCCCTGCGCCTCGACGAGGAACGGCAGGCCCCACAGGAGCAGGAACACCATCGCGGGGAACTGCGTCGTGAAGTGCACCCACAGGCCGAGCCGGGTACCGGGCTCGCGCCAGGACAGCGCGATCTGTTCGCGTACGTAGCCGGGCCGCGCGTCGCGCGCCGATCCCGTCTCACCGGCCGGGCGAGCCGCGACCGGCTCCGGACCGTGGCCCTCCGGGTGGTCCTTCAGGAACAGCGTCATCAGTACGAGGACGACGACACCGGCGAGCGAGCTGCCCGCGAACGCGGTGGTCCAGCCGACGTCGTGCAGGAGGCGGGCCAGGACGAGGGTGGAGATCAGGTTGCCCGCCATGCCGACGAGCCCGGCGAGCTGGGCGACCAGCGGGCCGCGCCGGGCCGGGAACCAGCGGGTGCCGAGCCGCAGCACGCTGATGAACGTCATCGCGTCACCGCAGCCGAGCAGCGCGCGCGAGGCGAGGGCCGTGCCGTACGAGGGCGAGAGCGCGAAGCCGAGCTGGCCCAGGGTGAACAGGATCGCGCCGAGGGTGAGGACCTTCTTGGTGCCGAGCCGGTCGACCATCAGGCCGACGGGTATCTGCATGCCCGCGTACACGAGGAGCTGGAGTATCGAGAACGTCGACAGGGCGGACGCGTTGACGTGGAAGCGGTCGGCGGCGTCCAGGCCCGCGACGCCCAGCGAGGTGCGGAAGATGACGGCGACGAAGTAGACGGCGACGCCGACCGACCAGACGAGGACGGCGCGCCGGCCGCCCGGCGGGTCCCCGGGCAGCCGGGCCGCGCCGGGCGCCGCCGCGTCGGTGGTCATCGTGCGGCTCCGCGGGCGAGGTGCTGGAACCAGCCGACGTGCCGCGTGACCACGTCGACCGCGGCCTCGGCGTCCTCGGCGGTGAGCGCCGCGAGGATCTCCTCGTGCTCGGCGAGGGTCTTGGCGATGCGGTCCGGGTGGGAGTGCATCACGGCGACGCCCATCCTCAACTGGCGGTCCCGGAGCTGGTCGTAGAGGCGGGAGAGGATGTCGTTGCCGCCGCTGCGGACGATCTCGGCGTGGAAGCAGCGGTCGGTGACGGCCGCCGCGGCGAGGTCGCCGGACTCGGCCTGCTCCCGCTGCTTCTCCAGGAGTTCCGTCAGCCGGTCGAGCAGCCCGGGCGGGGCGGGCACGGCCTTGCGGACCGAGTGCGTCTCGACGAGCAGCCGGGTCTCGACGACGTCGGCGATCTCCTGCGCGGAGACCGGCAGGACCAGGGCGCCCTTCTTCGGGTAGAGCCGCAGCAGCCCCTCGACCTCCAGCTTGAGCAGTGCCTCGCGCACCGGCGTGCGGGAGACGCCCACGGCCTCGGCGAGCTCGCCCTCGGTGAGGAGCGTGCCGCCTTCGTAGCGGCGCTCCAGGACGGCCTGCTTGACGTGCGCGTAGACGCGCTCGGCGGCGGGGGGCTGCTTGAGGGACTTGGGGGACTTGAGGGAGGGGTGTGGAGGGGCAGGCGGGGCGGGCGGGGCGGCTGGCATGCGCACAGCATAGATACAACACGTATACGCGGACAGGACGGTCCACGATCCGGACATGACACCGCGCCGCCGGCAAGATCACATACTTGGCCGCATCTTTACCTGTTTGGCACGCATCCGTTCCGCCCTCTCGCGAGTCATCACTGTGGCGGCTCCCCATGTCGGCTGTATTTTCAGGGGATTTGGGGCAAAAGCCGCCAACTACCTCATCAGCAGGGACCAACGGAGCGTTCACCTTGAGAATCCGCACCCCGGGCGTGCGCGTGCGCCGTATAAGCGCAGCCGCTGCCGTCACCGCCGGAGCCGTACTGACCACGGGCATCGCCGTGGCTCCCGCGCAGGCCGCCGCGACGCCCAAGCCGTCGATCGCCGCCAAGGGCGGCTTCCTCATGAACAACGGCACGGGCAAGGAGCTGTTCAACAAGGCCGCGGACACCCGCCGCGCCACCGGCTCCACGACGAAGATAATGACCGCCCGGGTGGTCCTCGGCCAGCGGAACCTCAACCTGGACTCGAAGGTCACGATCCAGAAGGCGTACAGCGACTACATCGTCAAGCACAGCGCCTCGCACGCCCGCCTCATCGTGGGCGACAAGGTGACGGTCCGCCAGCTCCTGTACGGGCTGATGCTGCCGTCCGGCTGCGACGCCGCGTACGCCCTCGCGGACAAGTTCGGCAAGGGCTCGTCCCGTGCCGCGCGCGTGAAGTCCTTCATCGGCCAGATGAACACGACGGCCAAGGACCTCAAGCTGAAGAACACGCACTTCGACTCGTTCGACGGCATCAGCAACGGCGCCAACTACTCGACGCCGCGCGACCTGTCGAAGCTGGCGAGCAACTCGCTGAAGCTCTCGACGTTCCGCAAGGTCGTGGGAACGCAGAAGTACACGGCGAAGACCATCACGAAGACCGGCGGCACCCGCACCATGGCGCCGTGGAAGAACACCAACGCGCTGCTCGGCTCCTACCGCGGCGCCATCGGCGTGAAGACGGGCTCCGGCCCGCAGGCGAAGTACTGCCTGGTCTTCGCGGCGACGCGGAACGGCAAGACGGTCGTCGGCACGGTGCTCACCTCCACGTCGTCGGCGCAGCGCGTGAAGGACGCCAAGAAGATGCTGGACTACGGCTTCAAGGTCGCGTAACCCCCTGACGCCAAGGAGGGCCCGCCGCTCATCGCGGCGGGCCCTCCTTCGCTCAACGGCACCTGCGCGGGCGCTACGCCCAGGTCATCAGCCGCTTCGGCTGCTCCAGGAGCGCCGCCACGTCGCCGAGCACCTTCGAGCCCAGCTCCCCGTCCACCAGGCGGTGGTCGAAGGAGAGGCCGAGGGTGGTCACCTGACGCGGCTTCACCTTGCCCTTGTGGACCCACGGCTGGAGCTTGATCGCGCCGACCGCGAGGATCGCGGACTCACCGGGGTTCAGGATCGGCGTGCCCGTGTCGACCCCGAAGACGCCGATGTTCGAGATCGTCACCGTGCCGCCCTGCATGGCGCCGGGCGTCGTTTTGCCGTCGCGGGCGGTGGACACCAGGTCGCCGAGCGCGGCGGCCAGTTCGGGCAGGGTCTTGGCGTGCGCGTCCTTGATGTTCGGCACGATCAGACCGCGCGGGGTGGCCGCGGCGATGCCCAGGTTCACATAGTGCTTCTGGACGATCTCCTGGTTCGCCTCGTCCCAGGCGGCGTTCACGTCCGGGTTGCGGCGGATCGCGACAAGCAGCGCCTTGGAGATGAGCAGCAGCGGGTTCACCCGCAGGCCCTCGAAGGCACGATCCTGCTTGAGCTCCTCGACCAGCTTCATCGTGCGCGTCACGTCCACCGTCACGAACACGGTGACGTGCGGGGCCGTGAAGGCCGAGCCGACCATCGCCTGCGCGGTGGCCTTGCGGACGCCCTTGACGGGGATACGGGTCTCGCGCCCGTCGCCGGGCGCCGCCCTCTCGGGCTCCTGGGCCGCCGCGGGCGCGGCAGCCGGGGCCGCCTGGGCGGGAGCCGGGGCCACCGCCGCGTGCACGTCCTCCCGGGTGATGATCCCGTCGGGCCCGCTCGGCGTAACGGTGGCGAGGTCGACGCCGAGGTCCTTGGCGAGCTTGCGGACGGGGGGCTTGGCGAGGGGGCGACCACCGTGCCCGTTGAGGCCGGGTCGCCCTTCGGGGGGCGCTTCCCGTTGTGCCTCGGGTTCCGGTGCCGATGAACCAACGTCACCCGACTCCCCCTTGCGGGGCCGCCGCTTGGTGGAGGACTCGGAAACCCCGTACCCGACAAGAACCGGCTGGCGCCCCTTGGGGGCCTCTGCCTCGGGCTCGGCGGGCGCAGCCTCGGCCGCGGGCGCTGCCGCCTCGGGGGCGGGAGCAACGTCCCCGGCCCCCCCGACGGTAATGATCACCTGGCCCACATCGACCGTGGACCCCTCCGGGAACCGGAGCTCCCGCACCGTCCCGTCGAACGGGATGGGCAGCTCGACGGCGGCCTTGGCCGTCTCCACCTCGCAGACGACCTGTCCGTCGGTGACGGTGTCCCCCGGCGCGACATACCACTTGAGGATCTCGGCCTCGGTGAGGCCCTCGCCCACGTCGGGCATCTTGAACTCGCGGACGGCCGAAGCGGTCTCAGTCATAGTCGTCATGACCCCTTCCTCAGTACGCCAGCGAGCGGTCGACGGCGTCGAGCACCCGGTCGAGGCCCGGCAGATAGTCCTCTTCCACCCGCGCGGGCGGATACGGGGCGTGGAAGCCGCCGACGCGCAGCACCGGCGCCTCCAGGTGGTAGAAGCACCGCTCGGTGACGCGCGCGGCGATCTCGGCGCCCGAGCCGAAGAACGTCGGCGCCTCGTGCACCACGATCAGGCGGCCGGTCTTCTCCACCGACGCCTGCACCGTGTCGAAGTCGAGCGGCGAGATGGAGCGCAGGTCGACGACCTCCAGGGACTTGCCCTCCTCCTCGGCGGCCGCGGCGGCCTCCAGGCAGGTCTTCACCATCGGGCCGTACGCCACCAGCGTCGCGTCGGTGCCCTCGCGGACCGCCCGGGCCTTGTGCAGCGGGTCCGGAATGGCGTCGGTGTTGACCTCGCCCTTGTCCCAATAGCGCCGCTTGGGCTCGAAGTAGATCACCGGGTCGTCGCTCTGGATGGCCTGCTGAAGCATCCAGTACGCGTCCGAGGAGTTGGACGGCGTGACCACCTTCAGGCCGGCGACGTGCGCGAACAGCGACTCCGGGGACTCGCTGTGGTGCTCGACGGCGCCGATGCCGCCGCCGTACGGAATGCGGATGACGACCGGCACCTTGATCTTGCCGAGCGCCCGCGCGTGCATCTTGGCGAGCTGCGTGACGATCTGGTCGTACGCCGGGAAGACGAAGCCGTCGAACTGGATCTCCACGACCGGGCGATACCCGCGCAGGGCCAGGCCGATGGCCGTGCCGACGATGCCCGACTCGGCGAGCGGGGTGTCGATGACGCGGTCCTCGCCGAAGTCCTTCTGCAGCCCGTCGGTGACCCGGAAGACGCCGCCGAGCTTGCCGACGTCCTCGCCCATGACGAGGACCTTCGGGTCGGCGTCGAGCGCCGCCCGCAGAGATTCGTTGATCGCCTTGGCGATCGGCAACTTCTGTACGGCCATGACTACTTGACCTCCCCGCCCGTGGCGGCGTCCACCGGAGCGTCCGCGAACGACGCCTGGTAGGCGGCGAACTGGGCGCGCTCCTCGTCCACGAGCGCGTGTCCGTCGGCGTAGATGTTCTCGAAGATCGACATCGGCTCCGGGTCCGGCATCGACCGCACCGCCTCCCGCACTCGTTTGCCCAACGTCTCGCTCTCGGCCTCGAGTTCCGCGAAGAATCCCTCATCCGCGTGACCTTCGGCCTCCAGGTGGGCCCGCAGCCGCAGGATCGGGTCCTTGGCCTCCCATGCCTCCCGCTCCTCGTCGCGGCGGTAGCGCGTCGGGTCGTCGGAGGTGGTGTGCGCGCCCATGCGGTACGTGAACGCCTCGACCAGCGAGGGTCCCTCGCCGGCCCGCGCCCGCTCCAGGGCCCACTTGGTGACCGCGAGACAGGCCAGCACGTCGTTGCCGTCAACGCGGACGCCGGGGAAGCCGTAGCCCTGCGCGCGCTGGTAGAGCGGCACCCGGCTCTGCTTCTCCGTCGGCTCGGAGATCGCCCACTGGTTGTTCTGGCAGAAGAACACCACGGGGGCGTTGTAGACGGCGGAGAACGTGAACGACTCGGCCACGTCGCCCTGGCTGGTGGCGCCGTCACCGAAGTAGGCGATCACCGCGCTGTCGGCGCCATCCTTGGCCACGCCCATCGCGTAGCCGGTGGCGTGCAGCGTCTGCGAGCCGATGACGATCGTGTAGAGCTGGAAGCCGTTGGTGTTGGGGTCCCAGCCGCCGTGGTTCACGCCGCGGAACATGCCGAGCAGCAGCGTCGGGTCGACGCCCTTGCACCAGGCGACGCCGTGCTCGCGGTAGGTGGGGAAGACATAGTCGTCCGCGCGGGTCGCGCGGCCCGAACCGACCTGTGCGGCCTCCTGCCCGAGCAGCGACGGCCACAGGCCCAGCTCGCCCTGCCGCTGCAGGGTGACGGCCTCCGCGTCGAAACGGCGGGTGAGAACCATGTCCCGGTACAGGGAGCGGAGGTCGTCGGGGGTGATGTCCGCGACGTACTTGTCGTACGTGGCGTTCTCGACCCGCTCGCCCTCGGGGGTCAGCAGCTGTACGAGCTCGGGCTCGCCGCCCTGAGCGGCCTCGGCCCCTTTGCCCCGAGCGACGTCTTTCTTGGCGCTCACACTCTTCTTGGCGCCGGCGCCGGCGCTCGCGCGCTTGCCGCCGCTGCCTGCGCGGCGCGGTGTGCGCGCGGCGGTGCTTTCCACGGTCACGTGTGCTCCTCCGTCGGTCCGGTCCCCGGGGTCCACCGGGAGACCAGTACGGCTCGCCCGATTCCAGCCCGTCGCACGGGGTGGGTGCGCTCAGCCGGGACAAGGCGTGACAGTTGCTCCGGCGAGCACCCTTCTCCAAGCACGTTACCCAGTGTGTCCCAAAACTGTGAAACCTCGTCTGACCTGCAATTTTGCTTGGATTTCCAAGTAAATACCGCTAGGAAATCCAAGTAAATCGAGAAGCGTGGAAACACAGCCTGGTCACAGCACTGATCACAGCCTGGCAGGGGGCCGGAACACCGGCACGTTATCCCGCCCACCTAGGGCACGGGAAGAGTTGATGTGTGAGACTGACAGCGTGCGCGAAGAAGGAAAAATCACCGTATTCCTGCTCGACGATCACGAAGTCGTCCGGCGCGGAGTCCATGAGCTGCTCTCCGTGGAGTCCGACATCGAGGTGGTCGGCGAGGCCGGCACCGCGGCGGACGCGCTGGTGCGCATTCCGGCCACCCGGCCGGATGTGGCGGTGCTCGACGTGCGCCTTCCGGACGGCAGCGGCGTCGAGGTGTGCCGCGAGATCCGTTCCCAGGACGACTCCATCAAATGCCTGATGCTGACGTCGTTCGCCGACGACGAGGCCCTCTTCGACGCGATCATGGCCGGCGCTTCCGGCTACGTCCTCAAAGCCATTCGCGGCAATGAACTGCTCACCGCGGTGCGCGATGTCGCCGCCGGAAAGTCCCTGCTCGACCCGGTCGCCACGGCCCGCGTCCTGGAGCGCCTGCGCGACGGCAACAACGCCAAGGGCGACGACCGGCTGGCCAATCTCACCGAACAGGAACGCAAGATTCTGGACCTGATCGGCGAGGGCCTGACCAACCGCGCCATCGGCGAGCGGCTGCACCTCGCCGAGAAGACGATCAAGAATTACGTCTCCAGCCTGCTGTCCAAGCTGGGCATGGAGCGCCGGTCGCAGGCGGCGGCGTACGTGGCGCGGATGCAGGCCGAGCGGCGCTGACGGGGCGCGCCCACGCGGCCGCGCCGTCGACCCGGCCGCCCACCGTCTTACACGGGACTTATGGCCCCCTCTTCCGGGGCGGGCGGCTCTTCTTCCCGCGCCGGCCACTGACGCAGGGTGGGGGCATGCCGACCGATCAACAGCTCGCCTACGAACTGCTGCGGCGCACGGACTACGGCCGGGTGGCGACCAGCATGCGGGCGCTGCCCTTCCTCGCGGTGGCGCGGCATGTCGTCGTCGACGGCCGCATCCTGCTGCGCATGCACCGGGGCTTCGACTATCACCAGGCGTGCGCGGGCAGCGTCGTGGCGTACGGGGCGGACAACCTCAGCACCGAGACGGAGCGCGACGGCCAGTGGACCGTCCAGTTCGTCGGCCAGTGCGAAACGATCACCCCGACGACGGCGGAACTCCACCTCTTCGGCCCGGCCCCCCACTACGTGGACGGCGACCTCTTCGACCCCGTGTACCTGGGCATAGACCCCCAGATGTCCACGGTCCACACGCTCACGGGCCGCCCCGCCGCCGCCCCCGCGAGGAGCTGTTCCGCGTCCCGCGCGGGCGGCTGACCGGCCGCCCGCGGGAGGTCACTCCGTGTCGCCCTCGCCGCCCTGGACGGCACCCTCGCTGTTGCCCCCGTCGTCCGTCGGATCGGTCGGCGGGTCCGTCGGATCGGTCGGCGGATCGGTCGGATCGGTCGGCGGGTCCGTCGGGTCCGTGGGCGGATCGGTCGGGCCTGTCGTCGGGTCCGTCGGGTCCGTCGGCGGGTTCGTCGGCTGCGTGGGCTGCTGCGTGTTCTGCGTGGGCGGCTGAGTCCAGTCCCCGGTCTGTCCCCCGCTCCCGTCACCACCGGGCTGCGTGGTGCCGTCGGGAGTCTCTTCTTCCTTGCTCTTGCTGGGCGACTTCTCCTGCGACTGCTTGGTCGACGGCGTCGTGGGCGTCTTGTCCTTCTTGCCGCCGTTGCCGTCGCCCGCGGACAGCGCGTAGGCGACACCCGCCGCGATCGCGATCACCGCGAGCACGGCGAGGATCCACATCTTGCCGCGACCGCGCCCGCGGCCGCCGTCCCGGTGCCCGCCGTCGAAGCCGCCGTCGTCGCCGCCCGGCGGCCGCAGCATCGTGCCGGGGATCTGCTGCGTACCGGAATCACCGGGATGCGGCATGGCGGCCGTACCGGCGACCCCCATCGCGGGCGTGTGCCCGCCCTCGTGCATGCCCGCCATCTCGACGGGTCCGGTGTTCCAGGTCCCGGTGTGGCTGCCCTGCTCGGCCAGCATCTGCAGGCCGTACTGGACCAGGCCGCGCATCTCCTCGGCGGTCTGGAAGCGGTCGTCCGGGTCCTTGGCGAGCGAGCGCATGACGAGCCCGTCGAGCTCCGGCGGCGCCGCGTCGGAGACCTCCGAGGGCGGCACCGGAGTGTCCTGCACGTGCTGGTAGACCACGGACAGCGGCGTCTCGCCGGTGAACGGCGGCCGCAGCGCGAGCAGTTCGTACAGCAGACACCCGGTCGCGTACAGGTCGCTGCGGTGGTCGACGGCCTTGCCGAGCGCCTGCTCGGGCGAGAGGTACTGCGGCGTGCCCATGACCATGCCGGTCTGCGTCATCGTCGACTGCGCCCCGTGCAGGGCGCGCGCGATGCCGAAGTCCATCACCTTCACGGCACCGGCATGGGTGATGCTGACGTTCGCGGGCTTGATGTCGCGGTGCACGATGCCGTGCTGGTGGGAGTACGCGAGCGCCTCGAGCACTCCGGACACGATGATCAGGGCCTGCTCCGGACCCGGGGCCTCCGCGTTGATCAGCAGATCCCGGATCGTGCGGCCCTCGACGAGCTCCATCACGATGTACGGCACGGAGTTGCCGTTGATGACGTCCTCGCCGGAGTCGTAGACCCCGACGACCGCGTGGTGGTTCAGGCCGGCCACCGACTGCGCCTCGCGCGTGAAGCGCGCCTTGGACACCGGGTCCTCGGCGAGGTCGGAGCGCAGCAACTTGACCGCGACGGTGCGGCCCAGACGTACATCCTCGGCGGCGAACACCTCGGCCATGCCACCGCGGCCGAGCCTGCGGGTCAGCCGGTACCGGCCGTCTCCGACAAGTCCGCCATTGCCCCACATCTCAGGTGAGTCCGACATACCGCCGCCAGTCGCCTCGGGGTCGGACGGGCCCTGAGCGCGCTGCGTCTGTGCCATCAGTCCTCGCCGTCGTTTCTGATCGTGGTCCGTCGTGTGAGGAGCGTGTACCGGATACGTGATAGAGCGGTACGGGGTACTCCGCCGTGCCACGCTACAGCCTTCTCGGGGGCCGTCGGTCCGACGTGGACCGGCCATCAAACCCGCCGAGGGCCCCACGGGGCAAACTTGTAACGCTTCCGAGACTCTTCTTGCGCGTACGGTCACGGAACGGGCACCGAGCTTGACGTGTCACTGCCCTCGGGCAGACTTGGCCTGGAATAGCGGATCGATCACCGTCGTCAAGACGTCTTCGGTCGCGCCCAAGCCACAGTCACAGCCGCGGCGCCGTCTCGTGCCCGCGCCGATGGGGGACGCACGACATGAGCCAGGACGGCGCTCAGGGCCGGTACGCGGGCAGTTCACTGGCCGGCGGCCGCTATCAGCTGCGCGATCTGCTCGGCGAGGGCGGCATGGCCTCGGTGCATCTCGCGTACGACACCGTGCTCGACCGCCAGGTCGCGATCAAGACACTCCACACGGAGCTCGGCCGCGAACAGTCCTTCCGCGAGCGCTTCCGCCGCGAGGCCCAGGCCGTGGCCAAGCTCACGCACACGAACATCGTGTCGGTCTTCGACACCGGCGAGGACGACCTCGGTGGCGCGACGATGCCGTACATCGTCATGGAGTACGTCGAGGGCAAGCCGCTCGGCTCGGTCCTGGACGCCGCCATCCGCCAGCACGGCGCGATGCCCACCGACCAGGCCCTGAAGATCACCGCCGATGTGCTCGCGGCCCTGGAGATCAGCCACGAGATGGGCCTGGTCCACCGCGACATCAAGCCCGGCAACGTGATGATGACCAAGCGCAACGTCGTCAAGGTCATGGACTTCGGCATCGCCCGCGCCATGCAGTCCGGCGTCACGTCGATGACGCAGACCGGCATGGTCGTCGGCACCCCCCAGTACCTCTCGCCCGAGCAGGCCCTCGGCCGCGGCGTGGACGCCCGCTCCGACCTGTACTCGGTCGGCATCATGCTCTTCCAACTGGTGACGGGGCGCATCCCGTTCGACGCGGACTCGCCGCTCGCCATCGCGTACGCGCACGTCCAGGAGGAGCCGGTCGCTCCCTCCTCGATCAACCGTTCCCTTCCGCCCGCGATCGACGCGCTCGTCGCCCGCGCGCTGAAGAAGAACCCGAACGAGCGTTTCCCGACCGCGGAGGCGATGCGCGACGAGTGCCTGCGGATCGCCCAGTCCTTCCAGACGGCGGCCCCCAGCATCGTTCCCGGCGCCCAGACCGCGAGCGGCGCGGGCGTGGGTTCCGCGGTGTTCCCGCCGGTCGACACCGCGGCGCCGGCCGCGGGCGGCGTCCAGACGCCGTACCAGCCGGGCCCCTACGGCCCCGCGACCCCGGCCCCCGCGCCCACCCCCACACCGGGGTACGGCTACCCCCAGCCGGGCTACCAGACCCCGGCGCCCACGAACGCGTACGCCCCCCAGGCGTCCCAGACGCCCCCTCCGTACACCATCTCCCCGCAGCCCGCGACGGCCACGCCGGCCGGAGGACCGGGCCGGTCGGGCGGCGGCAAGCGGAACATGCCGGTGATCATCGGCTCGATCGTCGTCGCGCTCCTCGCGATCGGCGGCCTCATCGCCGCGGTCGCGCTGAACGGCGGGGGCGGCGACGACGGTGGCGGCGGCAAGGAGTCGAAGAAGCCGGTGGCGGGGCACCGGGGCCCGGACCGGACGAAGACCGTCGAGAAGACGCTCTGCACCGAGCCGGAGACCGCGTACAACGACCCGAAGAAGATCAAGATGCCGGAGTTCGCCTTCAAGGACTGGCGCTCGGTGCTGTCCTGCCTGCAGGCGGCCGGATGGCACTACGACAAGAACATGGTCGACGAGAACACGTACGGCGAGGACACGATCATGCGGACCGTGCCCAAGGCCGGCGAGGACCTCGACCCGAAGAACGTGGACATCCAGTTCGACATCTCGACGGGCAACCCGGCCTGAGGCCCGACTGCCCGACGGCGCGGGGCCCGGTACGCAGCACGCGTACCGGGCCCCGCGCGTTCGTCCGGGTGCTTCCCGGCCGTCAGGGCCCGTCTCTCAGGCGGGCAGAGCCTGTCTCTCAGGCGGACCGCGCCGCGATGAGCTGGTTCTCGAAGCCGTCGAGCAGGGTCCGCAGGCCGTAGTCGAACGTGTCCTCCGGCGCCGCGCCGAACTCGGCGGCGGGCGTCTCCAGGCGGCTGCGCAGCCGCGGGAACCGCCCGGCCACCTCGCTCGCCTCCGCCATGAACTCCGCGAGCCGCTCCTGCGCGTCGCCGCCGTCGCGGCCCAGGCGCCGGGTGACCGAAGCGGTGGCGGAGGCACCGAGGACGTTGCCGAGGACGAAGGTGAACACGCTGGCCGCGGCCTGGTCCGCCGCAGGACCCGTGAAGCCCGCCCCCTCGTACACGGCGAGGCAGTGGTCGTCGTACCGGGCCTTGGCGGGGCCGTAGAACAGGTGCGAGCCGAATGCCTGCACCAGCCACGGGTGCCGCGTGAGCATCGCGCGCAGTCCGGTCGCCAGGGACGCGGCCGCCGCGCGCCAGCCGACGGCGTCCGGGTCGGGCAGCTCGATCTCGTTCCACACCTCGTCGCCGACGAGCTGGACCAGGTCGTCCTTGTTCTTCACATGCCAGTAGACCGCCGTCGCGGCCGAGTCGAGACGCTTGCCGAGGCTGCGCATGTTCAGGCCCTCCAGGCCCTCCTCGTCGAGCAGCTCGATGGCCGTCCTGATGATCTGTTCCTTGGTCAGCGTGTCGCGCGGCATGACCTGACGATAACCGTCGCCCGGCCGAGGGCGAATCCCTGCTTGAACTAAGTGCAGGTATTCCTTGCACTTAGTTCAAGAGCTGCCCTATGTTCTACGTACTCGACCTGAACTTAGTGCGAGTTCCCGGCCGCCCGGGCTCCCGGTCCTCACCCCGCGATCGCGTTCCGGCACACCTGACGCGAGCCGACCCACCCCGCTCCGCCCCACCGACCCCCACAGCACCACCACGAACGTCCGCGGCACGCGCGGACCGTACACAGAGGAACAGTCATGCAAGCACGTATGAAGAATCCGGCATTCGTCCTCCCCGATGGCATCAAGGGGATCGGCAGCATCTTCAAGGCCATCAACGAGGGCGGCATCTCGCACGAACTCCAGGAGCTCGTCGGCCTGCGGGCCAGCCAGATCAACGGGTGCAGCGCCTGCGTGCACGCGCACGTGGACAACCTCGTCAAGGCCGGCACGAGCACGGAGCGGATCGGCGGCGTGGCCGCCTGGCGCGAGGCTCCGTTCTTCACGGACGCCGAGCGCGCCGCCCTCGCCCTGACGGAGGCCGTCACCCGCGTCGCCGACCGTTCCGGCCACGCGGTTCCGGACGCCCTGTGGGACGAGGTCGCCGACCACTTCGACGAGCGGGAGCTG
Organism: Streptomyces aurantiacus JA 4570; assembly: GCF_000414115.1. Taxonomy (GTDB): domain Bacteria; phylum Actinomycetota; class Actinomycetes; order Streptomycetales; family Streptomycetaceae; genus Streptomyces; species Streptomyces aurantiacus_A. The sequence goes on along the minus strand of NZ_AOPZ01000070.1, from coordinate 4,989 downwards.
TCCGCCCTGATCCTGGTCATCGGCGTGACGAACATGTTCAACCGGATCAACGCGACGATTCAGGAGCCCGCCGGTACGAAGTGGGGCTAGCCGACAGGACGAGGGGCCCGGCACACGGTGTGTGCCGGGCCCCGCCGTCGTTCGTGTCGTACGTGTCGGTCGTAGGTGTCCGTCGTTCGTTTCTGTCCGTCGTACGGGACGTGCCTGACGGCTAGAGGTAGGGGCCGCCGCTGCGGCCCGCGATGCCGCCGCCCTCCTCGCCGCCCTCGTGTCCGCCCACGCCCGGCGGCAGTGCGCGGCGCATCTGCTCTAGCTGGGCCCGCGCGGCCATCTGCTGGGCGAACAGGGTCGTCTGGATCCCGTGGAAGAGCCCTTCGAGCCAGCCCACCAACTGGGCCTGCGCGATGCGCAGTTCCGCGTCGCTCGGCGTCCCCTCCTCGGTGAAGGGGAGCGAGAGCCGCTCCAGCTCCTCGACCAGCTCGGGGGCCAGGCCGTCCTCCAGCTCCTTCACGGAGCTGGAGTGGATCTCCTTGAGGCGCACCCGGCTCGCCTCGTCCAGAGGTGCCGCCCGCACCTCCTCCAGAAGCTGCTTGATCATGCTGCCGATGCGCATGACCTTCGCGGGCTGCTCGACCATGTCTGTCACCGGGACCTCGCGGGACTCGTCGTCTCCGCCACCGAGAGCCATTCCGTCCTGGCCCACGACCAGGACCTGCGGATTCTCCGGCGACCGTTCGTTCCTCGGCATCTCCATGCCGCCATTCTCTCGTACCTGTCGCTCACACCTCCGTGGTGCCCCCACAGGCCGGTGATCCACCGTGTACGAGGGCGTACGCCGTGTCGACCGGGGCCGCCGGGGCCCGGTCAGCCCCGGCGCAGGCGCAGGCCGAGGAAGCCGAGGCCAAGGCCGATCAGGACCATGCCCGCGCCGAGCGGCAGTACCCGCAGGCCGGGGAACGCGGGCCCCTCGGCCGCCCGCTCCCGGGGCGCGTCGGCCGCGGTGGGGGGCGGCGGTGGCAGTACCGGGGTCGGCCGGGACTGCTCCGGGCGGCGTACCTCGCGGGGCGGGGGCGGCAGCTGCCGCCAGACGGCCGGGTCGCGCACGGCTCCCTGGTGCACGCGTCCGGGCCGCTGCCGCCCCTCACCCGCACGGTTTCCCGCCAGCGAGCCGGTGCCGTAGTAGGGGGCCGGGGCGGAGGCGTCGGGGGCCGGAGCAGGGGCCGCGTACGCCGTCGGCGTACCGAATCCGACGGGGAGCAGCGCCGCCACGAGGACCGGTGCTACCGCCGCGCGGAGCGCGCCCCGCAGCCGTGATGTCACCGCGCTGGCCCCCTCCCGGTGCCGGGTCGTCGCCGAGGTAGTCGCCGAGATGGCGGAACGCCCGGACCCGCGCCGCACGCGAGGCCCAAGGGGCGTACGGCCAGCGTCACATGACGCGCCGCATCCGGCATCTCGGCGACGCCCGGGCCGGGGACAGAGGCCACGGGTGACGCCCGGCTCGGGGAAGGGGCCACGCCGCCGACGGGCAGGGGGGGGGCGGGCCGGTCCGCGGTAAGGGGGGCCGGTCCGCGGCAGGGGGTGCCAGGTCACGGCAGCGGGCGCCGGTCCGCGTGTGGCTGTCCGGGTCGGGGCCGGTCAGGCTCCGTCCGGCTCCCGGGTGAGGAGGACCTTCCCGATGTGGCCGCTCTCCTCGAGCACCTGGTGCGCGGCCGCCGCCTCCCGCATCGGGAAGGCCCGGTCCACGACCGGCCGGACCTGGCCCGCGCCGATCAGCGGCCACACGTGTTCCCGTACGGCCGCGACGATCGCGGACTTCTCGCTCACCGGGCGGCCGCGCAGCGAGGTCGCCGTGATGGCGCCGCGCTTGCCCAGGAGCGCGGCGATGTTCAGCTCGCCCTTCACCCCGCCCTGCATGCCGATGATGGCGAGGCGGCCGTTGACGGCGAGGGCGCGCACGTTCCGGTCCAGGTACTTGGCGCCCATGATGTCCAGGATCACGTCCGCGCCCGCGCCGTCCGTGGCCTGGCGGATCTCCTCGACGAAGTCCTGCTCGCGGTAGTCGATGAGCACGTCGGCGCCAAGATCGCCGCAGAACGCCAGCTTCTCCTTGCCGCCCGCGGTCACCGCCACCTTGGCGCCGACGGCCTTGGCGAGCTGGATCGCCATGGTGCCGATGCCGCTCGCACCGCCGTGCGCCAGCAGGGTCTCGCCGGGGCGCAGATGGGCGACCATGAACACGTTGGACCACACCGTGCACGTGACCTCGGGCAACGCCGCCGCCGTGACGAGGTCGACGCCGTCCGGCACGGGCAGGACCTGACCGGCGGGCACGGCGACCCGCTCCGCGTACCCGCCGCCCGCGAGCAGCGCGCACACCTCGTCGCCGACCGACCAGCCCGCGACCCCGGCGCCGACCGCGGCGACGCGGCCCGAGCACTCCAGGCCCGGGTAGGGGGAGGTGCCGGGCGGCGGGTCGTAGAACCCCTGCCGTTGCAGCAGGTCGGCGCGGTTCACGGCGCTGGCGGCCACATCGATGAGGACCTCGCCGTCACCGGGTACGGGATCGGGGACCTCGGCCCACTGAAGCGCCTCGGGGCCGCCGGGTTCGGGGATCGTGATCGCATACATGCGGGCGAGGCTACTCCCGCCCCACCGCGCTCACCGGGTCCCCCGGCGACGCAGACCGGTCACGCTCACCGGCGCGCTCACCGACCCTGCGGCGGAGCCGGCTGCGGGGACGCCCGGATGATCGTGATCAGACGGTCCGTCAACTGCAGCTTGCCGATCGCCGGATCGTCGTATCCGAGGACGCGGTGGCCGCGTACGACACTGACGACGAGGTCGTCCGTCTCCCGCACACCCCGCCCCACCTCGGCCTTTATCACCGGCCGTTCGACGAGGTCGAGCCCGCTGCCCTGCTGGATCAGGTCCTCCATGACCAGGCCCGCGCTCGGGCTGAGCACCGACAGACCGAGCAACCGCCCCGCGGCGCTGGCGCTGGTGATGACGGCGTCGGCGCCGGACTGCCGCAGCAGCGGCGCGTTCTCCTCCTCGCGCACCGCCGCCACGATCTTCGCCTGACGGTTGAGCTGCCGCGCGGTCAGCGCGACGAGCACCGCCGTGTCGTCGCGCTGCGTCGCGATGATGATCTGGCGCGCCCGCTGCAACTCGGCCCGCAACAGCACATCGCTGCGGGTCGCGTCCCCGATGACTCCGGCGAAGCCCTCCGCCGTGGCCGCGTCGACGACCTTCGAGCTCGGGTCGACGACCACGATCTGCTCGGGCTTCAGACCGGTCGCCTGCACGGTCTGCACCGCGGACCGGCCCTTGGTGCCGAAGCCGATGACGACGGTGTGGTCACGCAAGTTGGACCTCCAGCGGGACAGCCGCCATTCCTCGCGGGTGCGTTCGGTCAGCACTTCGAGGGTGGTGCCGACCAGGATGATCAGGAAGATCACGCGCAGCGGCGTGATCAGCAGGATATTGGTGAGCCGGGCGCTGTCGCTGTGCGGCACGATGTCGCCGTAGCCGGTGGTGGAGAGCGTCACGGTGGCGTAGTACGAGGCGTCGAGGAAGTCGATCGTCTCGTTGGCGTTGTCGTGGTAGCCCTCGCGGTCGACCCACACGATGAGGATCGTCAAGAAGAGCACGAACAGCGCCATCAGCAGCCGCTTGCCGACCTGGCGCAGCGGTCGCTCGACGACACGGCGGGGCAATTTGACCCGGTGTGTCACCAAGTGTTCGTCGGCTTGGCGCGCGATCGCGTCATGGCCGGGAAGTTTCACGTGAAACACACCCCGCCGTCGGGCCCGGAACCGCCCAACTCCCCGTACTGTCCGCCCGGTTCGGCCCAGGGCAGATCCAGGATCTCCAGCTCCTGCCCCTTGCGCGCACCACCGGCCGGAACCACCGCGAGCCCATCGGCAGCCGCGATGCCGCGCAGCATCGCGGGGCCGTTGTAGTGCAGCGGCACCGCGTACTCCCCGCGCAGCGTGACCGGGACGAGCCGGGTGTCATGCGGATGACCGTGTACGTCAGCGCGCAGCGGCGCGACGTACGACTCCGGGGCCGGGCGGCCCGCGAGCCCGCGCAGCAGGGGCTCGGCCAGGGTCAGCAGCCCGGAGACGGCGGCGAGGGGGTTGCCGGGGAGGCCGACGAGGTGACGCTCGCCCCGGCCTGCCGTCTCGGCCGTTTCGGGCCCCGGCGCCGTCCGGGGGAGACGGGCGAGCAGCATGGGGTGCCCGGGGCGCACCGCGACGCCGTCGACGAGCAGTTCGGCGCCGATGCGGCGCAGCGTGGGATGGACGTGGTCGACGGGCCCGGACGCGGTGCCTCCGGTCGTCACGAGGAGGTCGGCCGTGGACGTGGCGAGGGCTTCGTACAGGGCCTCCGCGTCGTCCCCGAGCCGCCGGACCGCGGTCACCTCCGCGCCGAGCGCCCGCAGCCACGGCGGCAGCATCGGACCGAGCGCGTCCCGGATGCGGCCCTCCTGGGGGAGCCCCTCGGTGAGCAACTCGTCGCCCAGGACGAGGACTTCGGCGCGGGGGCGGGCGGCGACGTACAGCGCGTCGTACCCGGCGGCCGCGGCCAGGCCGAGGACCGCCGGGGTCACCAGCGCGCCGGGCGGCAGCAACTGGTCGCCCGCCCGGCACTCCTGGCCACGCGGCCGGATGTCCTGACCGGGTACGACCTCGCGCCGGGGGTGCAGCTGCCCCTTGTCGTCGACGTGACCGTGCTCGCTGCGGATCACCGCGGTGGTGTCCTGCGGGATCCGGGCGCCGGTCGCGATCCGCGCCGCCTCGCCGTCGCCCAGCGGCCGGGGGCTGTCCTGGCCCGCGAGGATCCCGCCGGGCAGCAACACCCAGGGCCCGGGGCCGGCCACGGCCCACCCGTCCATCGCGGAGGTGTCGAAGGAGGGAAGGTCGGTGAGGGCGGTGAGGGGGGCGGTGAGGGTGCGGCCGAGGGTCAGGGGGAGGGGGGTGGGGGTGG
>NZ_AOPZ01000069.1 GCF_000414115.1 Streptomyces aurantiacus JA 4570 | reverse complement strand
GTGAGCGGGCTGACGACGAGACGGCGGGCGATCTCCTCGTTGGACAGGCCGATGCCGACGAGGGCCATCACCTCCCGTTCCCGCTCGGTGAGCTCGCCGAGCGTCCCGGCGGCCGCGGGCTCCTTGGATCGCGCGGCGAACTCCGCGATGAGACGGCGCGTCACCCCGGGCGACAGCAGCGCGTCCCCGTCGACCACCGCCCTTACCGCGCGCAGCAGTTCCTCGGGCTCGGTGTCCTTCACCAGGAACCCCGAGGCGCCGGAGCGGATGGCCTCGAAGACGTACTCGTCGAGTTCGAAGGTGGTGAGCATGACCACCTTCACGCCGTCCAGGCCCGCGTCGCCGGTGATGCGACGGGTGGCCTCCAGGCCGTCGAGCAGCGGCATGCGGATGTCCATCAGGACCACGTCGGGCCGCAGTTGGCGCACCAGGCGCACCGCCTCGTCCCCGTCCGCCGCCTCGCCCGCGACCTCGATGTCCGCCTGGGCGTCGAGCAGCGCCTTGAACCCTGCACGGACCAACGACTGGTCGTCGGCGAGCAGTACGCGGATCACTGGTCCTCCTGAGGTGCGGTGTTCTCTGCGGACTGCGTGGCCACCGTGCGGGTGGGCAGGACCGCCGTGACGCGGAAGCCGCCGTCGGGGCGCGGGCCCGCCTCGATCGTGCCACCCAGGGCCGCGGCCCGCTCCCGCATTCCGGCCAGACCGTTGCCGCTGCCGCCCGCGTCGGCGCCGGTGGCGGGCCCGTCGTCGTCGACGCGCAGGGTCACGGCGTCGGGTGCGTGGTGCACCAGGACGCGGGCGTTCCGGGAGCCGGAGTGGCGTACGACGTTCGTCAGGGCCTCCTGGACGATGCGGAACGCGGCCAGATCGGCGCCGGGCGGCAGGTCTGCGCGGCGGCCTTCGGTGGCGACCGTGACGGTCAGGCCGGTGCTCCTGGCCTGCTCGACGAGCTCGGGCAGGCGGCCGAGGCCGGGGGCGGGGGCGCGTGGGGCGGCGCCGGGGGCGCGCAGGGTGTCCAGGACCTGGCGGACCTCGCCGAGCGCCTCCTTGCTCGCGGACTTGATGGTGGTCAGGGCGGTGCGGGCCTGTTCGGGGTCGGAGTCGAGCAGGGCCAGGCCGACGCCCGCCTGGACGTTGATCACGGAGATGCTGTGGGCGAGTACGTCGTGCAGTTCCCGGGCCATGCGCAGCCGCTCCTCGTCGGCACGCCGCTTGGCCGCAAGCTCCCGCTCGGCACGTTCCTTGGCCCACTGTTCGCGGCGGGTGCGGGCCAGTTCGGAGACGGCCGCGATCGCCACCACCCAGACGGCGACAACCACTTCCCCGCCCCAGGAGCGGGCCCCGTCGCCGCTGGGGGGCAGATACCGGTACAGCCAGTGCGCGACCAGCAGGTGCCCGGTCCACAGCATGGCGACGGCGCCCCACGCCGCGTACCGGTGCCCGGCGACGATCGCCGCGAAGCAGCCGACGGCGACGGTGATGAGGACCGGGCCGTACGGATAGCCGGCGCCGAGGTAGACCAACGCGGACCCGGCGGCGAAGTACGCCACGGGGACCGGGTGCCGGTGCCGGAGGAGGAGCGACGCCGTGCCCGCGAACAGCAGCGCCCGCGCGAAGCCGTCGACCGGCTCGCGGTCGGACTGGCCGCGCCCGGCGAACGTCGTGCCGACCTGGACGAAGAGGGTGAGCAGCGCGGTGGTGAGCCAGGGCAGACGGCGCGCGGCCGCGTCCCCGAGGCGCCACCACGGCGGGCTCTGACGCCACCACGGCGGGCCTTGACGCCACCACGGCGGACCGCCGCGCCAGGACGGCGGGCCCTCCTGCTCCGGCCCCTCCTGCCCGGACGGCGGGCCTCCCCGCCAGGACGGCGGTCCCGGGCGCGACGCCGACGGCCCGCTCCCGGCTCGGGGCGGACCGCCGCACTTGCGTCCACGCTGCTGTTCCATGCCCGTCACGCTAGACCGCGGCCCCGGTGACGGGCGTCCGCCAGGCGTGGCGATCAGGCGTACTCCCGGTGGAGTACGGGGCCCTCCCCCCAGGGGCGGGGTGTCCCGGCGGGCAGGCGGCAGGACCGGGGCAGTCCCGAGGGCGGCAGGACCCGATCACCCCGCAGACGGCAGGGCCGGGCGGCCCGGGGGGGGCGGCAGCACCGGGTGCCCCGAGGGACGGCAAGGGCCGGACCGTCCCACGGACGGACGGATCCGGACCGCCGCGCGGACGGCAGAGCCGGGCGGCTCTAGGGGCGGCGACACCGGGTGCCCCGAGGAACGGCAAGGGCCGGACCACCCCCCGGACGGAGCCGAATCGCCGCGCGGACGGCAGGGCCGGGCAGCCCGGAGGGCGGCGACACCGGGTGACCCGACGGACGGCAAGGGCCGGGCCCCCGGGACGGACCGGACCACCCCCCGGGACGGAGTCGGCGCCCACGGACGGAGCCGGACCGCCGCGAGGGCGGCAGGGTTCGGCGGCTCGGAGAGCGGCAGCACCGGACCTCCCGCCCACAGCTGAAAGCCAGTGCCCCCTCGGCAGCGGGCGGCGGTGGCCGGAGCCAACCGCTCCGGCCACCGGCCCGGCCGGTTCAGCTTCCGGTCGACCCGGGTCAGGTGGCGGGCGGGCCAACCCCGGCGCCGCGCGAGCCGGTTCGGCTAGCGGTCGAGGCGGCTCAGTGCCCGGCCCGCCAGCGGATGCGTCCGCACCAGCTCGGCCAGCGTCGTCGAACCGCGGGTGATCTTCGCGAACGCGTTCCACGCGGGGCGGAAGCTCGTGATCGCCGTGTGCAGCAGGCCGGGGCGGCGCTCGAAGACGCCGAGCATGCGGCGGCCGACGCTCATCTCGACGCCCAGGCCCGCCTTGATGGCGAACGCGTAGTTCAGGGCCTGGCGGCGCGCGTCCACCGCATCGTGCGCCTCGGCGATCCGCACCGCCCACTCCCCCGCGAGCCGCCCGGAACGCAGCGCGAACGAGATGCCCTCACGAGTCCACGGCTCGAGCAGCCCCGCCGCGTCACCGCACACCAGGACGCGCCCGCGCGACAGCGGCGAGTCGTCGCTGCGGCAGCGCGTGAGGTGGCCGGAGGAGATGCTCGGCTCGAAGCCCGCGAGGCCGAGGCGGGCGATGAAGTCCTCCAAATACCGCTTGGTGGCGGCGCCTTCACCGCGCGCGGAGATCACGCCGACGGTGAGGGTGTCGCCCTTGGGGAACACCCAGCCGTAACTGCCCGGCATCGGCCCCCAGTCGATGAGGACGCGGCCCGCCCAGTCCTCGGCGACGGTCTCGGGCACCGGGATCTCCGCCTCCAGGCCGAGGTCCACCTGGTCGAGCTTCACGCCGACGTGCGCCCCTATGCGGCTCGCGCTGCCGTCGGCGCCGATGACGGCTCGGGCCAGGACGGTCTCGCCGCCCTGGAGGACGACGGCGACCGTGCGCCGGTCGGGCACCGCGGGGCCGTGCTGCTCGACGCGCGTGACCGTGGCGCCGGTGCGCAGCTCGGCGCCCGCCTTCTGCGCGTGCTCGACGAGCTGCTGGTCGAACTCGGGGCGGTTGATGAGCCCGAACAGCATGCTTCGTGAGCGGCGGGTGCGGGCGAACTTGCCGTCGAGGGAGAACGTGACGGCGTGCACCCGGTCCTGGAAGGGCAGCTCGAAGCCCGGCGGCAGCGCGTCGCGCGAGGGGCCGATGATGCCGCCGCCGCACGTCTTGTACCGCGGCAGTTCGGCTTTCTCCAGGATCAGTACGCTGCGCCCGGCCACGGCTGCCGCATAGGCGGCCGAAGCGCCCGCGGGGCCCGCGCCGGCCACGACGACGTCCCACACCTGGCGCGCGTCGTCCGCTGAGTTCTCGCTGCTCACGTTGGTCTTCCGCTCCCGCTCCCGCTCTGTGGCCGCGCTCGCCGCGCTCTCTCCAGGCATCCTACGGCGCACGCTGCCGCGCACCTCCTGCGGGAGGATCACGGCGGCGTGGGAGGATCACCTGCACCCCGTACAACGTCGCACCCACGAGGAGCGTGCCCATGTCCCCGCATCCGATCGCCGAAACCGTCGCCTCTCTCATGCCGAGGGCGAAGGCGGAACTCACCGAACTGGTGGCGTTCAAGTCGGTGGCGGACTTCGAGCAGTATCCGAAGAGCGAGAGCGAGGCCGCCGCGAACTGGGTCGCCGACGCCCTGCGCGCGGAGGGCTTCCAGGACGTCGCGCTGCTCGACACCCCGGACGGCACCCAGTCGGTGTACGGCTACCTGCCCGGCCCCGAGGGCGCCCCGACGGTGCTCCTGTACGCGCACTACGACGTGCAGCCGCCGCTCGACGAGGCCGGCTGGGCCACACCTCCCTTCGAGCTGACGGAGCGCGACGGCCGCTGGTACGGGCGCGGCAGCGCCGACTGCAAGGGCGGCATCGTCATGCACCTGCTCGCGCTGCGCGCCCTCAAGGCGAACGGCGGCGTCCCGGTGCACGTCAAGGTGATCGCGGAGGGCTCGGAGGAGCAGGGCACGGGCGGCCTTGAGCGGTACGCGGAGGAGCACCCCGAGCTGCTGCGCGCCGACACGATCGTCGTCGGTGACGCGGGCAACTTCCGCGTCGGCCTGCCGACGGTGACCGCGACGCTGCGCGGCATGACCCTCGTACGCGTCCGGATCGACACCCTCGAAGGCAACCTGCACTCCGGGCAGTTCGGCGGCGCCGCGCCCGACGCGCTGGCGGCGCTGGTGCGGGTCCTGGACTCGCTGCGCGCCGAGGACGGCTCGACGACGATCGACGGCCTGGACGCCGACGGCACCTGGGAGGGCCTGCAGTACACGGAGGCCGACTTCCGCAGGGACGCCAAGGTCCTCGACGGCGTGGGGCTCATCGGCGAGGGCACGGTCTCCGACCGCATCTGGGCCCGCCCGGCCGTCACGGTGCTCGGCATCGACTGCCCGCCGGTGATCGGCGCGACGCCGTCCGTGCAGGCGGCCGCGCGGGCGCTGATCAGCCTGCGGGTGCCGCCGGGCGTGGACGCGGCCGACGCGACCAAGCTGCTCCGGGCCCACCTGGAGGCGCACACGCCGTGGGGCGCGCGCGTCACCACGGAGCAGATCGGCCAGGGCCAGGCGTTCCGCGCGGACACCACGAGCCCCGCCTACGAGGCGATGGCCGCGGCGCTCAGCGACGCCTACGACGGCGAGCGGATGCAGGCCGCCGGCATGGGCGGCTCGATCCCCCTGTGCAACACGCTGGCCGCCCTCTACCCGGACGCGGAGATCCTGCTGATCGGCCTGAGCGAGCCCGAGGCGCAGATCCACGCGGTCAACGAGAGCGTGTCCCCCGAGGAGCTGGAACGCCTTTCGGTGGCGGAGGCGCTGTTCCTGCAGCGGTACGCGACGAGCTGACCCGGTCGGGCGGCCCCGGGCCGCGCCTCTGCGCACGGCGGGCGGGCGCCAACGGCCCGCCCGCCGCGGCTTGTCGGCGATGACCGCCTCGGCCCGTTTCAGCGCGGCCGCCTGAATGCACGTCAGTTCGGCGAGCACGGCGCGGTCCTTCTCCGAGAGCGACCGCACGAGGTCGCGCCGCGCCGCAATGGCGGACGACGGAAGTCGGCTTTTCAGCGCGCATTCGCCGTCATCTGCGGCGACGTCACGTTCAAGTGCGCGGAATTCCAAATTCTGCGCGCGCTTCTTTGGTTCAGCTTTCTCATACTCCTCACTCAGCTCCTTACGGGCCACTTCGGGCGACGAATAGGGGTGCCCGAGTTCCCTCATACAGGAGCGCCAGCGGCCCAGCGCGGCGACGTATCCGGACTGCCGGGGAACGGCCGCGTCCAGGCGGCCGTTGACCGCCTGCGGCGTTTAGTACATGCGCGCCCAGGCGACGACGTCACCGGCGAGCTTCCCCCGCGCCTGCGCGTCGCAGCCCCGCTGTCCCGCCCGCACCGTTCCGGAGCCCGTCGCGACCTCCGTCCGCGCCTCGGGCGGGCCGGAGAAGGCCAGGTCGAAGCGGCGGCGCCGGTCCGCGTCGAGTTCGGTGTAGTACGGCGCGGGCGGCTGCCCGGACGACGGTGGCCGAGACCCGATGCCGTAGCCGTGCCGGCGTCGGCCGGGCAGGTCGACCAGCGCCTCCGCGTCGTCGAGCGCGGTCGGCAGCGGCGCCTTCCGCGCCGGGTACACGAAGCCGGCCCGCCGCATGCACCGATGCGTCAGCTCGTTCAGGGCCGTGTCCAAGGTCTGCTGGACCGCGGGCCAGCGCCCGGACCTGGTCGCCCTGCTCGGCCGCGCCCGCGCCCTGCTCCTGGAGGCCGCGGCGGACGGCACGTTCACCACCACCGAGCCGGCCCGGCACACCGGCCCGACCCCGTCCAACGCCAGCCGTCACCTCACCGCGCTGCGCCAGGCCGCGCTCGTCTCCAGCCGCCGCCACCGCAACACCACGCTGCACGCGGTCACCGCGCTCGGCACCTCGCTCCTGAACGGGCGGCAGCCGCTGCTGCCCGCCTGACTCAGCCGCCGACCGGCTCCCCGGCCTCCAGGTACAGCGCCGCGCCCCGCTCCCGCGCGCGCAGCGCCCAGCGCAGGCGCTCGTAGCGCACGGGCGGCAGCAGGCGGGCGGCCTCCTCCTCGGTGACGAAGCGCCAGCCGCGCAGTTCGGGTCCGGGCAGCAGCAGCCGCTGCGCGACGGAGCTGTCGAGGCGGCCGCCGTCGAAGAGCAGGCGCATGCCGCCGTACCCGGGCGGAACGGGCGGCTCCCAGTCGGCGACAAGGAGGCGGGGCGTCGTGGTGAGCCGGATGCCGGTCTCCTCGGCGACCTCGCGGACGCCCGCGCTCGGGGGACGCCCGCGCTCGCGGGGGACTCGCCCGGCTCCACCACGCCGCCGGGGAACTCCCAGCCCGCCTTGTACGTCGGGTCGACGAGCAGCACACGGTCCTGTTCGTCGAAGAGCAGCACCCCGGCGGCGAGCGTCTCGGCGGTGGGCTCGGGGGTCTGCACGATGTCGCAGACGGCGGCGGCCCCGGTGCGTACGGCCTCTGCGATGTGCTCGGCCGTCTCGGACGGGCTCAGGTGGCTGTTGTCCACGCGGTGGGCGTCCGCGCCGAGCCAGGCGGCGAGCGCGGCGTAGTACGGCTCGATGTGGTCGAACGACCACTGGCGGACGCGCAGTTCGCCGTCGGGGACGTCCGGGGGGACCTCGCGGCCCGCGATGCGCGCACGCAGGATCGTTTCGTCCGGAGCGAGCAGAACGTGCCGCACGGGTATGCGGCGAGCGGCGAGGCCGCCGAATATCTCGTCGCGGTACTCCTGGCGCAGCAGCGTCATCGGCACCACCAGCACGCCGCCGACCTCGGCGAGCAGCCCGGCCGCCGTGTCGACCACCAGGCGCCGCCAGATCGGCAGGTCCTGGAAGTCGCTCACCTCGGCGAGGTGCTTGGCCGGCAGCAGGTGCGGCAGCGCGCCGCCGATGACCTCAGGGTCGAAGAGCGTGCTGTTCGGGATCAGCTCGATCAGTTCTTGTGCGGTGCTGGTCTTGCCCGCACCGAACGTGCCGTTGATCCAGACGATCACGGTTCCCCCTCTTCTGTTGGCCCCCAGTGGCTTGCCCGCAACACGGTGCCACGGAAACCAGCCGCTGATGAGGGCTGCCGCCCTCACGCCGGAAGGTGCCCCATTATGTCAAGAGCCTTGCGGTAACTTCCCTCCATCGAGTGGCAGGGGTCCCTTGCGAATCGTTCCCGCACTGCGGGGCGGAGCCTTGCCCGATACGGTGATCCGCCAGGCACCCCGGCCCCTGGTGACCTCCTCGTTCCGGTTGCTTCACGGCAGCCGCCCCCGGCCTCGCGCACCGGCCGGGGCCCGCTCTGGGGGGATTAGTGCATCAGGACGAACTGAGCGAATTCGCTTGTGAGATCCCGGAATTACCACCCCGGGTGTACGAGATCGGGGACAACACCGTCGTGGAACTGCACGGCGATGTGGACCTCGTGGCGTTCCAGCGTGCGATCCCCGTCCTCGACCCGGTGGCGGCGGGCACCGCCCGCACCGTCGTGGTCGACCTGACCCGTGCGACGTTCCTCGACTGCTCGGGCCTGTCCCTCCTGATGCGGGCCCAGCGCCGCGTCAGCGCCAGGGGCGCCCGGCTGCGGGTGGTGTGCACGGACCCGATGTCGCTGCGCGTCATGGGCATCACCGGTCTCAAGACGACGCTCTCGCCGGTGGCGTCCGTACGGGAGGCGCTGGCGCGGCCCGAGCCGCAGTCCTGACGGGACCGGCGCCCGGTCCGGCCGCGTCGCTACCGCGAACCGCCGGCCCGCAGGGTCGGCGGCCCCCGGGAGCCGGTCGGCCGACCGGCCGGGGCGAATCGCGAGCCCCTCGGCTGTATGAAAGGGTGGAAACGCGCCGAAACCCGGTGTTTACCGGTGTTCCGGCGCTGTTCCGCCCGTGACCCGACCGGTGAGAGGAGCGCGGCCATGTCCTCGAAGCGACGCCGCAAGAAGAAGGCCCGCCGCAAGCACGCGGCCAACCACGGCAAGCGTCCGCAGTCCTGAGTCGGGCCCGGCGCGACGGGACTCCCTCCCGCCGCGCCGGGCACGGCGTGCCGGACTGCGGGCGCAGCCGGGGGTTCAAAGACAGGGTTTCAAAGACAGGCTCTCAGCCCAACGACTGCTCGAGCACCGCCCTGGCCGACTCGGGGTTCTCGCGCCACAGCCGCCACGCGTCCGTCACGGCGAGGACCCGCGTCATCGCGTCGTCCACACTCAGCGACGCACGCCCCACCGTCTCCCGCAGCACCACCACCGCGGCCACGAAGCCCTCCCGGCCGCTGTCCGACAGGTACGTGAGAGCACGTTCCGGATCCGCCTCGGCCCGCGCCCCGGCCGACTCGACCAACGGCTCCAGCCACCGGGCCCACCGCTCGTAGGACGTCTCCCCGGGGCGTACGGCCTCGGCGACGAGTGGTTCCAAGGCCCGCTCCAGCCGCGCCTCGTACGGCTGGGAACGCGGCTCCACCCATGCGTACTCCGCCGCGAAGTGCTCCCACTCCACGTACTGGCACAGTTCCCCCGCCCAGCCCGGGCCAGGTGGCCGCAGCCCGTCCTCGCCCGCGTGCACGAAGGCAGCGCGGACCGTCTCGTAGTCCAGCGGGGTGTGCTCGGCCAGCAGCACCGCGTCGTAGAGGTCCTTGCCCTGCGGATGCGTGTCGTTGGTCAGCCACAGCAGCTTCCAGGCCAGGGACAGGCCCGGCGAGGCGGCGAGCACGGTGCTGCCGGGGCCGTCGCCGAGCGGGCGCAGCCGGGTGTGTTCGGCCGGTACCGGCATCGTCTCGTTGAAGACCAGGTCGAGCTGGACCGTGCCGCCCGCCGTGCCCGCCGCCGTCCAGGGCAGCAGCATGCGCCGGCCGGGCACGCGGTCGTACGTCCAGATGTCCTCCACGACCGTCCCCGCCGCGTGGATCCGGACCGGGCCTCCGGCGCTCGCCGCCGCCGCGTCCCGTGCGACGTCCCCGAACAGCGTGGCCACGCGGGGATCGTCCAGGGACAGGTCCCGCGGTACGACGACGAAGTCCAGGTCGCCCGGGTCGCGCGCCGCGTCCCCGCACCACGTGGCCATCAACACGCTGCCGCGCAGCACCAGATGACCGGCCCAGGGCCCGCCGGCGATCGCGGCGAGCACGGTGTCGAGCGCCGTGCGCCGGGCGCGGTGCCAGGCCCGTGCCGCATCCGGGTGGTGGAAGCGGGGCTCGCCCGCGCGGTAGGCGTTCGCGAACTGCTTGAGGGCGGGGTCGAACACGGCGGGGTGCTCGATGCCCGCGGGGGCGGGCAGCAGGGTGCTCGGCAGGCTTCTGCGCCGCCGCGTCTCCGGGCCGGGCTCGGCGTGGGGGACGAGGGTGCCGCGGACCCACATCCCGGCCCACGCGGTGTCGTGGTCCGGCTGCGGGGGCCCCGGGGGCGAGGAAGTCGGGGGTGCGGGGGGTGTTGGAGGCGTGGGAGGTGTCGGGGGTACGGGGGGTGTCGGGGACGAGGGTGGTGTCGGGGGTGTCTGGGTCACTGTGCGGGCTCCGGGTCCATCCAGCCGTCGTCCAGGCCGAGGTTGGTGTCGTACAGCACGAACTCCCGCTCCACCTCCAGGACGGGGAGCGACGCCGCACGCAGGTCGGCGAGGAGGGCGGACAGGCGGGCTTCGGCGGTGGCGCGGCCCACGCCGCGGCAGCGCTGGGTGACGAACCGTTCCTCGCGCCCGTCCGCGCGGGTGCGCCGCGCGTTCCAGGAGACGTGCGCCGCGTGCGGGGCGCCCAGCGCCTCGAGGCCGCCCCGGTCGTGGCCGGCCGCGAGCAGCAGCTTCACATGGTGCTCGAAGTGCTGCGCGGGCCCGAGGCCCACCGCCGCCCGGTCGTCCTGCGGCACGCCGTCGGCCCAGGGCGCGGCCTCCGTCTTGACCCGCACCGCCCGGAAGCCGTCCCGGGCGAGCTCGGCCACGACACCGTCGGCGGCGGCCAGTTGCCCCGCGGCACTCCCCTTGCCGCGCAGGCCGAGCATCGGCTGCGAAGGCGTCGCACCGCGGGCGAGGACGATGTGCGCGAAGCCGATCCCCCGCGCGGCCGCCCACCGCGCGAGCCGGTCGGTCTCCCTCGGGCAGTCCACGGTGATGTGGGTCTCCAGCTCGCCGTGGACGTCCGGTATGCGCGGAGCGGCCACGCCCCCGTACTGATGTCGCTGATCGTGCATGCGCACAGCCTCGCAGCCCGCGCACGCGCGCGACCAGGCGATATCGCTCAGCCCTTGCTCGACCCCAAGGTCAGTCCCGCGATGAAGTGCCGTTGCAGCAGCAGGAAGACGAGGATCGTCGGCAGGGCCACCAGGACCGAACCCGCGGCCAGCAAGTTGTAGTCCGTGAAGAACTGACCGCGCAGGTTGTTGAGCGACGAGGTGATGGGGAGCTTGTCGGGGTTGGAGATGAAGATCAGGGCCCAGAGGAAGTCGTTGTAGATCCAGGTGAATTCGAGCGTGGCGAGCGCCGCGACGGCAGGGCGGCACAGCGGCAGCGTGATGCGCCAGAACTGCGTCCAGACGCCGGCGCCGTCGACGATCGCGGCCTCCAGGATCTCCTTCGGCAGGGTGCGCATGAAATTGGCCAGGACGAAGACGCAGAAACCGACTTGGAAGCCGACGTTGACGATGATCACGGCCCAGTACGAGTCGTAGAGGGTCATCGAGTCGGACATCCACCAGGGCAGGTCGATGTTCAGGAAGAGGACGTAGAGGGGTGTGACGAGAACCTGCGGCGGGAGCAGATTGCCCGCGGTGAAGAACATCAGCAGGGCCAGGCTGCCGCGGATGTTGACGCGGGCGACGGCGAACGCGACGAAGGCGGCCAGGAACAGCGTGACGATCACCGCGGGGACGGCGATGATCAGCGTATTCATGAAGTACTTGCCCATACCGGATTCGGTGTAGGCCGCGCGGTAATAGTCGAAGGACAGCTTCTTCGGGAAGGAGAAGTAGCCGTGCTGCGCCGTCTCCTCGTACGGCCGCAGGCTGGCGTAGACGGCGAGCAGCAGCGGCGCGAGGAAGGCCAGGGACACCGCGGACAGGAAGATGTGGGCGCCGTAGCGGCCCCGGCGCGGACGCCGGGGCGGGCCGGATTGCCGTGCGGGCCGCGCGGATTCACCGGCGGGGGCCGTGACCCGGATGTCGGCGGTCATTTCTCGCGCGCTCCTCTCAGCTCCTGGACCAGGAACGTCACGATGAATCCCAGCGAGACACCCAGCAGGACCACGGCGATGGCCGAGCCGAATCCGATGCGGCTCGCCTCGCCGATGATGTTGTCGGTGATGAGCACGGAGAGCAGTTCGAGGCCGTTGCGGCCCTTGTTCACCGCGTACACGATGTCGAAGGCGCGCAGTGCCTCGATCACGGTGATGACGCCGACGATGACGTTCACCGGGCGCAGCGTCGGCAGGGTGACGCGGAAGAACGTCTGGCGTTCGTTGGCGCCGTCGATGGCCGCAGCCTCCTTCAGGGCGGGATCGACGGATTTCAGTCCGGCCAGATAGAGGATCATGACGTAGCCGGTGTGCCGCCAGCTCGCGGCCAGCATCATCATCCACAGGTTGATGTCGGAGTCGCCGAGCCAGTCCACGGGATCGTTGCGGTCGTCGAGGATCGTGTTGACGACGCCCTGGTCGGTGCCGAGCAGGAGCTGCGCCATGAAGCCGACGACGGCGAGGGACAGCACGACCGGCATGTACAGCACGGACTGGTAGAACCTGCTGAACCGGATGCCGCGGTCGACGAGGACGGCGAGGAAGAGCCCGAAAGGCGTCGCGACCAGGCCGAGGAAGGCGATCCAGAGCAGATTGTGGCGGACGGCCGGCCAGAACGCGGGGTAGTCCTGGACGAGGTTCTCGTAGTTGTCGCCGCCCACCCACTTGATGTCGCCGATGCCGTCCCAGGACGTGAAGGACAGTCCGACGGAGGCCAGGGCCGGGCCCCAGACGATGACGATGTCCAGCAGAATGGGGATGCCAAGAAGCACGCCGAGCACGGCGGTGTCGCGGCGTGTGAAGCGCCGCGTCGCCCGTCTTCCGGCGCGCCGCGCGGTTTTCTGCGGCACGGAGTGCGTTCCTCCCGACTCGGTTCTCGGACGCGGAGAACTCTCGGCTCACGCGGAGAAGATGTCCTTCTTCTGCCGTTCGATCCTGTTGACGAGCCCGTCGACGTCCTTCGGGTTGTCGATGAAGTCCTGCAGCGCCTTGATCATCACGGTCTGCGCGAAGTCGGGGCGCGTGTCGCGGTCGAGGAACTGCGAGATCTGCTTGGCCTTGGAGACCAGTTCGGCGGACTTCTTCTGCAGCGGGCTGTACTTGCTGGTGTCGGCGCCGTCGTTGACCGCGACATTGTTGGGGTCGCCCTTGAGGTAGACGTCCTCGGCCTTCGCGGTGCCGAGCCAGGCGAGCAGATCCTTGGCGCCTTCGACGTTGCGGGACTTCTTGGCGATGAGGAATCCGTCGATGGGGGCCTCCACGGCGTCCTGGCCGAACTGCGGATCGATCTCCGGGAACGCGAAGAAGTCGATGTCGTCGCGCTCGTCCGCCGGAAACTGCTGGCCGGGGTGCGGCATCCCGAAGACGGCCATGCCGGTCTTGCGCTGCTGCAGTCCCTGCCCGGCCTCCTCCCAGGTCCGGCCGAGCGCGCCCTTCTGGTAGTACGGCATGAGTTCGCGCCACAGGTCGAAGACCTTTTTGACCTTCTGGTCGGTCCACGCCTCCTCGCCCGCCATCAGGCTCTTGTGGAAGTCGTATCCGTTGAGCCGCAGATTGATGTAGTCGAAGGTGCCCATGGCCGGCCAGCCGTCCTTGTCGCAGAAGGCGACCGGGGTGCCGTCCTTGCGCATCCTCTTGGCCAGCGCGATGAACTGGTCCCAGTTCTTGGCCTGTTCATAGCCCCGCTTCCGGAAGAGGCTCTTCCGGTGGAAGACGGCCCACGGATAGTAGTAGTACGGCACGAAGTACTGCTTGCCGTCGTGCGTCGACTGGTCCTTCAGCGCCCCCGAGAAGCCCTTGAAGTCCTTCCAGACGTCACTGATCTCGACCAGCAGGCCCTTCTCGGCGAAATACTGCATGCGGTAACCGGCGAACCACATGAACGCGTTGTCCGGTGAACCCTGGAGATAGCGCGTGATGTTCTGCTGGAATTCGTTGTGCTCTGTGGTGTTGACCTCGACGGTCTTGTCGCTCTCCTTCTCGTACGCGTCGAAGGCCGCCGCGAACGCCTTCTTGGGCACGGCGTCCGACGCGTTGGAGCCCACCGTCACTTCGTTCTTGTTGCCGCCGGGCCCGTCACCGCAGGCCGTGAGCAGCGCCGGGAGGGTCACCGCCCCGGCACCGACGGCCGTACCGCGCAGGAGGCTGCGCCGGGACATCGGATGTCCGGAGCCGCCGCGCGGGGCTTCCGGTCCATTGAACGATGACTGTGCCATGTCCCCCTCCTCGGGGTGCAACCGAACACAACCGAACGCGAGGATTGGATCTCACTCCCACGAGCCCACCCCGTCAAGGGTTCTGACGCCAGGTGCCCGAACCGTTACCGCTCCTCTTCCAACAGACTTCAACACGGCCTACCGTAAGCGCGCACGCGTGACACGTACATGAAGACATCCCATCTTCTGTGAGTACGGAGGAACGTAACGATGCGTCACCTTCCCACCCCGCCAACTCGCCGTAGAGTGGTCGGGTCACTCGCCGCGGTGCTGCTCTGCGCGGCCGGTCTCGCGGCCCCCGCCGTCGCCCGCGACACCCAGGACCCGGACACCGCCCGGACCACGGCAGTCGACGGCCCCCGGCTGCCCGACGGTCTCGCGCTCACCCCGCCGATGGGCTTCAACAACTGGAACGCCACGCACTGCCGCGCCGACTTCGACGAGTCCATGGTCAAGGGCATCGCCGACATCTTCGTCGCGAAGGGCCTCAAGGGCGCGGGGTACGAGTACGTCAACCTCGACGACTGCTGGGCCCTGCCGCAGCGCGACGCGAACGGCAAGCTGGTGCCCGACCCCAAGCGGTTCCCGGGCGGCATCAAGGCGGTCGCCGACTACGTCCACTCCAAGGGGCTCAAGCTCGGCATCTACACCAGCGCCGGGACGAAGACCTGCAACACGGCGGGCTTCCCGGGCGCGCTCGGCCACGAGCGCAGCGACGCCCAGCAGTTCGCCGACTGGGGCGTCGACTACCTCAAGTACGACAACTGCAATAACCAGGGCGTGGACGCGAAGAAGCGCTACATCGCCATGCGCGACGCGTTGAAGGCGGCGTCACAGACGACGGGCCGACCGATCGTCTACAGCATCTGCGAGTGGGGCGAGAACAAGCCCTGGGAGTGGGCCGCCGACGTCGGCCACCTGTGGCGCACCACCGGCGACATCAGCGACAACTGGGGCTCCATGTTGTCGATCATGAAGAAGAACCTGCCGCTCGCCCAGCACGCCGGTCCGGGGCGCTGGAACGACCCGGACATGCTGGAGGTCGGCAACGGCGGCATGACCGACACCGAGTACCGCACGCACTTCTCCATGTGGTCGATCATGGCCGCGCCGCTGCTCATCGGCTCCGACCTGCGCAAGGTCAGCCCCCAGACGTTCGACATCCTCGGCAACAAGGAAGTCATCGCCGTCGACCAGGACCCGCTGGGCAAGCAGGGCCGCGTCGTCTCGGCCGAGAGCGGGCGCTGGGTCGTCGCCAAGGAGATGAAGGACGGCAGCCGCGCCGTCGCGCTGTTCAACGAGACCGGCAGCGCGAAGACCATCTCCACCACCACGCGGGCCGTGGGCCTGCCCGCCGCCGACGGCTACACCCTGCGCGACCTGTGGAAGCACGAGAGCTACAACGTCGCGGACACCATCTCGGCGACCGTCCCCGCGCACGGCACCGTCCTGGTGCGCGTGACAGCCGACGACACCTGGCAGGACAAGCCGCCCGCCGTCGACGTCGGCGCAGGCCACGACCCGCTGGTGGAGGCCGGCAAGGCCGAGAAGGTCCTCACCAAGGTCACCAACCGCGGCAGCACCGACGCCCGCGACGTCCGTGTCGCGCTCACCGGCCCCTCCGGCTGGCGGGTGAAGGCGACCTCCCCGACCCGCGCCCCCGCGCTCCGCACGGGCGGGATCCTCGGTACGTCATGGCAGGTGACGGCGCCGCGCGACGCCAAGCCCGGCACATACACCCTCGGTCTGAAGGCGAGTCACCGCGCCCCCGGCGGCGGCCGCGTCCAGCTCGAACTGCCGCTGACGGCACAGGTCGTGGTGGCCCCGCCCGCGGGTGAATCCGCGCTCAGCGGCCTGCCGTGGCTGTCCGCCACCAACGGCTGGGGCCCCGCCGAGAAGGACACCAGCAACGGCGAGAGCGACGCGGGCGACGGCAACCCGATCACCATCGGCGGCAAGGTGTACGCCAAGGGGCTCGGCGTGCACGCGGAGAGCGGCGTCGAGTACTACGCGGGCGGCGCCTGCGAGAAGCTGACCGCGCAGGTCGGCGTCGACGACGAGAAGCTCCTCCAGGGCACGGTCGCCTTCCAGGTGTGGGCCGACGGCAAACTGGCCGCCTCGACCGGTGTCCTCACCAACGCCGATCCCGCGCGGGCCCTGTCGGCCGACGTGAGCGGCGCCGAGGTGGTCCGGCTCGTCGTCACGGACGGCGGCGACGGGATCGACTCGGACCACGCGGACTGGGCGGAGCCGGTGCTCGGCTGCTGAGCCGCGAACGCGCGCGCCCGCTGGCGCCCGGGCGCACGCGGGGCCCGGCCCTGCCCCCCGGGGTTCGGCCCGGCCCGCACATGTCGGCGGGACACGTGCGTGGGCAGGAGGAGGTCACGGGGTGCGGAATCCACGGAAGGTCACGGGCTTGCGGCTCTCGAATCCGAGCCGCTCGTAGAGGGCGATGGCGCCGGTGTTCGCCTCGGCCACGTGCAGGAACGGCCGCTCGCCCCGGGACAGAACGCGTTCGGTCAACGCGCGCACCAGGCGGGCGGCGTGGCCCTGGCCGCGTGCCTCAGGGGCCGTGCACACGGCGCTGATCTCGGTCCAGCCCGGGGGCCGCAGCCGCTCGCCCGCCATCGCCACCAGTCGGCCTTGCGCACGGATCCCCAGATAGGTGCCGAGTTCACAGGTGCGCGGCCAGAACGGCCCCGGTTCGGCCCGCGTCACGAGGTCGAGCATCTCGGGCACGTCGTCCGGCCCCAGTTCCACGATCGCGACGTCGGCCGCAGGATGCGGATCACCGGGCCGGCGCCCGTCGGGCCAGAGCATCTGCCGCCCTTCGAGTACGAAGACCGGCTGCCAGTCCGGCGGCGGGAGCGCCGGGCTGCTGAACATGTCGGCGAAACCGCCGCGGCCGAGCAGCCGCGCCAGATCGGACCAGTCCGCCGCCTCGGGCTCGGACGGTACCGCGCAGAAAGTCGCGACATCCGACAGGTACGTGGCCGCCCGCCCGGAACGGCGGGCCAGATGGGCGTGCTGCCCGTGCAGCGACTCGGCCACGGGGTTGTCGAGGACGGCGGCGTTACTGTTCACCCGCCTGATCCTTGCATCCCGGCGTCCCTCGGCGGCACGGGGGTCGGCGGCACGGCTCGCCTCCCGTGTACGTCCCTCGGCCGCGGGCTCCGGCCGAGCGCCGACCGTCGGCCGACCCGGCTCAACGATTGACGGCGGGCCGCAAGCGCCCGACCGTCGCGTCGGGATACGCCCGCAGCGCGGCCGCGGCGGCGCCCACGAGCCCCGCGTCCGTGCCCATCAGGGCAGGCGCCACGGTCAGCCGGCTGACGAAGGACAGCGTGGCGTAGTCCCGCAGGGCGCGGCGCAGCGGCGCGAACAGGACCTCCCCGGCCATCGCCACCCCCCCGCCGATCACCGCCCCGGCCATCGCCCCCCCCCCGCCGATCACCGCGATGTCGATCTCGACGAGCGTCGCCGTGGCGGCGATGCCCGCCGCGAGCGCCTGCGCGGCGCGCTCGAACGACGCGATGGCGACGGGGTCGCCCGCGCGGGCCGCGAGCGCCACGGCGGCCGCGGACGTGTCCCCGTCGGGGCCGGGGAGCCAGCCGGCCTCCAGGGCGCGCCGGGCGATGTTCGGGCCGCTCGCTATCCGCTCGACACAGCCGCGCGCCCCGCACGGGCACGGGTCGCCGTCGAGGTCCACGCTGATGTGGCCGATGTGGCCCGCGTTGCCGGTGGGGCCCGGGTGCAGCGCGCCGTCCAGGATCAGGCCGCCGCCGACGCCGGTGGACACCACCATGCACAGCGCGTTGTCGTGGCCGCG
Source organism: Streptomyces aurantiacus JA 4570 (assembly GCF_000414115.1). Lineage (GTDB taxonomy): Bacteria > Actinomycetota > Actinomycetes > Streptomycetales > Streptomycetaceae > Streptomyces > Streptomyces aurantiacus_A. The sequence goes on along the minus strand of NZ_AOPZ01000069.1, from coordinate 96,823 downwards.
CGCGGCGCCCTGCCAGTGCTCGGCCGCCGTCATCGCCACGCCGTCGCCCACCAGCTCGACCGGTCGGCCACCGGCGGCGGCGCGGACCCGCTCGACGAGGGGGTAGCCGCGCCAGCCGGGCACGTTGACCGGGCTGACCGTGCCCGCGGAGGCGTCCACCGGGCCCGCGCTGCCGATGCCGACCGCGCGGACCTCACCCCAGGGCTCACCCGCCGTGAGCTCGCCGATCACCTCTTCGACCGCCCGCATCACGGTGTCGCCGTCCTCGCGCGCGGGCGTCGGCCGCTGGGCGCGCAGCAGGATCCGGCCCTGGCCGTCCACCAGGGCTCCGGCGATCTTGGTGCCGCCGATGTCGAGTGCGGCGACGAGGTCCGTGGGCATCAGTGTCAGATCTCCTGGTGAAAGGGCAGGCCGGAGAGTGCGGTGCACAGTCTCTCGTGCATCTGACAACGTTGTCCAGGCTCTATGCTCGACGCCACATGCCTGCGGCCGCGGTCTTCTGTCCGCTTGCCTGGTGGACGTCGGCTCAGTCCCGTACGGAGGGAGTCCTCGTACGGAGGGAGCCCCCGTACAGAGGGAGCCCCTCGTACGGAGGGAGTCTCCCGTACAGAGTTGGACGTTGGAAATATGAACTTCCTGGCCCCAACCGGCGTTCATTACGCAGACTGAGACCCGCAGACGCACAGCCCCGCAGATGGACCCGCCCCCAGTGGACGACAGACAGGACAGCGCACCGTGGCAGAGACCGCCCGCACCCCCGTCTCCCGCCCCCGCGCCGACGGGAGCCCTTCGGACGGCGCCGCGGACGCCAAGAGCCGTTACGGCAACCGGCCGACCATGAAGGACGTCGCCGCGCGTGCGGGCGTCGGCCTCAAGACGGTCTCGCGCGTGGTGAACGGCGAGCCCGGCGTCACGCCCGACACCGAGCGCCGCGTCCAGGAGGCCATCGACGCGCTGGGCTTCCGGCGCAACGACAGCGCGCGGGTGCTGCGCAAGGGCCGTACGGCGAGCATCGGCCTCGTCCTCGAGGATCTCGCCGACCCCTTCTACGGGCCGCTGAGCCGGGCCGTGGAGGAGGTGGCCCGCGCGCACGGGGCGCTGCTCATCAACGGTTCGAGCGCCGAGGATCCGGACCGCGAGCAGGAGTTGGTGCTCGCCCTGTGCGCGCGCCGGGTCGACGGTCTGGTGGTGATCCCCGCGGGCGACGACCACCGCTATCTGGAGCCCGAGATCGCCGCCGGTGTCGCCACGGTGTTCGTGGACCGGCCGCCGGGGCGGATCGACGCCGACGTGGTGCTCTCCGACAGTTTCGGAGGCGCGCGGGACGGCGTCGCACACCTCATCGCCCACGGTCACCGCCGCATCGGCTTCATCGGCGACCAGCCGCGGATCCACACCGCGATAGAGCGGCTGCGCGGCTATCGGGCGGCCATGGCCGAGGCGGACATAGACGTCGACGAGTCGTGGGTGTCGCTCGGCCCCACGGGCCCCGAACGGGTCCGCCACGCGACCGAGGCGATGCTGACCGGCCCCGCGCCGGTCACCGCCGTCTTCGCCGGCAACAACCGCGTGACGGTGACCGTGGTACGCGTCCTCGCCGCCCTCCCCCGCCCCGTCGCCCTCGTCGGCTTCGACGACATCGAACTGGCCGACCTGCTGAGCCCCGGCGTTACCGTGGTCGCGCAGGATGCGGCCCAGTTGGGCCGCACGGCGGCGGAGCGCCTGTTCCGCCAGCTCGACGGCGCCTCGGACGCGCCGGAACGCATCGAGCTGCCGACGCGGTTGATCACTCGGGGGTCGGGGGAGCTGGCGCCGGCGGACTGAGGGCGTCGGCCCCTGCGTGAGCTGCCGCTGGCTGCGTGACCACCTCACCCGGTCGGCTCGACTGCCGGGCAACTCGCGCCGCGGGCCGGGACCTTCAACGAGATCAGGTAGTCGTCGACGGTCTTCTGCGCGCAGGGACTGCTGGAGTACGTGCCGTGGCCCCAGCCCTGGTACGTGTGCAGGACCGCGTTGCGGCCGAGTTGGCCGGCGACATTGGTGGCCCAGTCGTAGCCAGTTGCCGGGTCGTGGAGCGAGTTGGTGAGCAGGATGGGCCGGCTGTTCCGCACCTTCAGCCGATGCTGCGGGTTGTCGGGCGCCGGGGCGCCCAGGCAGGCCGAGAGGGACATCAGGGCTCGGGGGTACTTCATGTCCGGCGCGATCTTGGCGACGCGGCGCAACTCCCGTGCGTAGTCCTCGTAGTCGCGGACCGGCAGGCTCCAGTCCTGGCAGAAGATCTCAAAGGGATTGGCCCCGAGGGCGGGCTCAGGCTTGCCCCCATCGCCCTCCGCGACCACCCGCTCCGTCCCGGCTTTGCTCTCGCTCAACTCCTGGAGGAACTTCGCCAGCCTCGCCCACTCGGGGTCGTACAGCCGCTTCATCACCAGGACGTTGAGGTCGAACGGGGCCAGCACCGTGCCGTTGTGCCACAGCTCCCCGCGCTCGGCCCGGTCCAACAGGTTCGCCCAGAGGGCCCGCACGTCCGAGCCGTGCAGGGCACAGCTCTTGGTCCGCCCGCACCACGCCACGAACTCGTCGAAGGAGTCCTGCAGCGTGGCGGCACTGGTGGCGAGGAACTTTCTCGTGCCCAGGCTGTGGTCCACCACTGACTCCAGAGCCAGGGCGCGGATCCGCTTCGGATACCGCTCCGCGTACTGCTCGCCGAGCAGCGTGCCGTACGAACTTCCGTGGAAGGTGAGGGACCGCTCGCCGAGTGCTGCCCTGATGGCGTCGAGGTCCTTCACCATGCTGAGGGTGTCGACGTGATCGAAGAGTCCTTTCTCGGTGTTCCTCCTGCAGTCCTCGCGCAGGTCCCGGTTGTACTTCACGGTGGCGTCGAACGCGGCCTGGCTCTTGATGACCGTCGGCGGGCGCCGGCCGAGTCGCTCTTGCGTGCAGCGGATCGGATTGCTGATTCCCACGCCGCGCGGGTCGAAGCTGACGATGTCGAACCGGCTGCGGAGGTTGTCGCTGAACCGGCGCATGTTGCCCTTGCCCACGATCCGCTCCACGCCCGAGTCCCCGGGCCCGCCCGGCCCGAACACCATGGCGCCGACGCGCGCACCGGGGTCGGTGGCCTTGCGCCGGGCGAGCCGGAGGTCGAATCTCTCCCCGTCCGGCTTGCCCCAGTCCACCGGCACCGAGAGCCCACCGCACTCCGCTGAGGCATCCTCCTCGCACGGCTTCCAGGCAATGTGCGAGCCCGCCCCCACGGGTCCCGGCGCCCGCGCCTCGCCCGCCTCTCCGCTCCCCCGTCCGCCCGGCGCCCCGGTCGCGGCCTCCGCGCCCGCGAAGCTGACCATCACGGCGAGCGAGGCACTCCAGGCGAGAGGCAACCGCCCTCCCCAACGGCGGCCGCGCCGCTGAACCGATCCATGAACGTCCACCACAGTGCCTGCCCCTTCGGCTTGTCCGAGGTCTCGATCTTCGCCTGCCGCAGGCACCACCCGACATCCGGCAAGACCCTGAATCACCCCGTAGGGGTTTGACCCCAACCAGCCCTGAACTCCCCTGAGTTGAGCAGCCGCATCAGGTTCGGGCCTCACCCGCCGCGGCCCGGCACCTCCTGCTTTCCGGGGGCGGGCAGGATGATCTCCCAGGTGTCCGCCGCGAAGTACGGCGCGAAGCCGTGGGAGGTGTACAGGCGCAGGGCGCCCGTCTCGTTCTCCGTGTCGACGCCGAGGCCGATGGTGTCGCGGCCCCGGGCGGCGTACACGGCGAAGGCGTGGCGCAGCAGGTGGCCCGCGATGCCCCGGCCGCGGAACCGCTCGCGGACGCCGAGGTTGCGGATCCAGGCCATGGCCTCGCGGTCGTCGCGGGTCAGTACGACGGCGACGTCGCCCTCGTCGGGCAGGGCGGCGATCCAGACGAGCGACCAGTCCACGCCCTGGCCCAGGTCGGCCAGCCACTGCTCGTGGCCGCGCCGCTGGTGGTCGTGGTGGGCGGCGAAGGTCTCCTCGACCAGGGCGTGGGCGCGCCGCCGGTCGGCCTCCGGCGCGCAGCCGCGCAGGGTCAGGCCGGGTGGCGGGGCGGGGGCGGGGTCGGCCGCCGGAGACAGCGGTCGGGTCAGGACGTTGTAGCGGCGGACGGCGTGCCAGCCGCGGCGGGCGAGGGTCGTCCTGTCCAGCGTCGGGCGGCTGTTGAGGGTGAGGTGGACGACGGCGCGCGTCACGCCGTTCTCGGCGGCGCGTTCGGCGGCGCGCCGCTCGATCGCGGCGAGCAGGCGTTCCCCGGCGTCCTGGTGGCCGGGCAGGACGTAGTGGTCGGCGTCGATACGCTCGCCGCCGGAGTCGTCCCAGAGCAGGCCGTACGCGACCAGCTGTCCGTGCCGGAACGCCAGCCACGAGTTGCGGCCGAGGTCGGCCTCGGGGTGCACCAGGTCGGTCTCGACGGTGCTCAAGTCGGTCTCGGGGTGCCCCACTTCCGCGATGTCGACCGCGTTGAGCAGACGGAAGATCTCGTCGGCGTCGGCGGGGGTCGCGGGGCGTACGGTCAGTTCGGGCGGAGGGGTGGCTTCGGGAGGAGCGGTCACTTCGTGCGGCGCGGTGGGTTCGGACGGCGCGGGCCGCTCGGCCGACTCGGTCGTCAACTCGTCCATCCGGACAGAGTCCGCGCCACGCCGCGAGCCGCGCAACCGGATTGTTCGCGGCGGCTCGGCGCCCCGCCACCGCGCTCAGCGGACCGGCATGCTCAACGCACGCCCAACGGACCTGCTCGCGCAGCACACTCTCAGCGGACCGGCACGCTCAGCACACCGGCAGCCCCGGCAGCGGCTTGTCGTTGTCCCCGCCCCGGATGTACACGTCGCTCACGAACACATTCGTGTTGCCGCTGTCGTCGTCCGTCTTGGCCCACCAGACGTTCGTCCACTCGCCGTGCGTCTCGCGGCGGCCCAGGTTCTGTTGGCAGAAGAAATAGTTGGTGCCGGCGTTGAGGACGCCCGCCTCGGCGCCCGCCGCCGTGTACGACTTGGCGGTCCGCCACACCGAGCAGTTGTACTTGCCGCCGCCCGCCGGGTGGCACACGGGCTCCTGGTCGTCGCCGGAGGAACCGCCGCCGGACGTACCGCCCTTGGGTGGCTTGGACGACTCCTTGGGGCGATCCGCGGACTCGTCCGAAGAGTCGGAGCCGGATCCTTCACCCTTGTCCGGCGCCCCGTCCCGCTCGGCACCCTTGTCGCCCTCGCCCTCGCTGCCCGCCTTGTCCGGCCGGGCGGCGTCCTTGGATGCCCTCGGCTTCTTGTCGCCCTGCTTCGAGGGCTTCGAGCCGTCCGAGGTGTCCATCGCGCCCCGGCTCGCGTCGGAGCCGGGCTCGGCCGTGCTCCCGGCCTCCCGCGCGTCCTTCGCCTGGTCCTTCTTGTCGTCCCCGCCGGACAGCGCGGCCACGGTCACGCCCGTCACCGCGAGGACCACGGCCACGGCCGCGGCGGCGAGCAGGGCCTTGCCCTTGCGCGATCGGCCTGCCGGGGCGGCGCGGCGACCGGAGGGTTCCGGTGCGGGCGTCGGTATGGGCTCCCCGGACGCGGGCGGCGGCCCGAACCCGGGCTCACGCTGCCCGCCCCCGCCGCCTGACGGAGGTGACTCCTCGTACCCGACAGGCCCGGTCGGCGCCCCGGCCCCGGCACCCGCACCAGCGCCTACGCCCGGCGGCACCGCCGACACGGCTTCCCCCGAAGCCACCTGCTCCAGCAGCCGCCGCGCCTCCTCCGCGTCCGGCCGGCCCCGCGGATCCTTCTCCATGAGCAGACGCAGGACGGGCATCAGCGGCCCCGCGCGGAGCGGCACCGGCAGGGGCTCGACCACGATGGCCGTGAGCGTGGACCACGTCGACGTGCGCCGGAACGGCGAGGCGCCCTCCACGGCCGCGTACAGCGTGGCGCCGAGCGCCCAGACGTCCGAGGCGGGTCCGGGCTCCTGGCCCTGGGCGCGCTCGGGCGCCAAGTAGTCCAGCGAGCCGACGAGTTCGCCGCTGCGCGTGAGGTGCGTGGCGGAGCCGTCGCCGGGGTCCTCCATGGTGGCGATGCCGAAGTCGGTGAGGACGACGCGGCCAGAGGTCTCAAGCAGGATGTTGCCGGGTTTCACGTCGCGGTGCAGGACGCCGGCGCGGTGGGCGGCGGCGAGGGCCTCCATGACCTTGCCGCCGACGGCGGCGGCCTCGCGCGGATCGAGGGTGCCGCGCTCGCGCAGCACGTCGTCCAGGGAGGGGCCGTCGACCAGCTCCATGACGATCAGCGGCCGGCCGTCGACCTCCGCCACGTCGTGCACGGCGACGACTCCGGGATGGCGCACGCGGGCGGCGGCGCGCGCCTCGCGCTGCATCCGCAGCCGCAGGTCTTCCAGCTCGGGACCACCGGCGTCCGTGTAGGTGCGCAGTTCCTTGACCGCGACCTCGCGGTGCAGCACCTCGTCGACCGCGCGCCACACGACGCCCATGCCGCCGCGCCCGAGCTGCGCGCGGACGCGGTAGCGCCCGGCGAGGAGCCTGCCGACCCCGTCCGGCTGTTCCTGTTCCCCCGAAGACACCGCTGCCCCGTCCCTGTGACGCCGTATTGCTAGAGCTGTGGCGTACAGAGTACGGGGCAGGAGTGACAGGCGGTGCGGGCCAGTACGGGCTACTTCGCCGACGGCGTGAGGTCCCCGCGGCGCGGACCCGCGTACACCTGGAGCCCGGCGAGCGTCAGCCCGGTCAGCCGGGTGACCTCCGCCGTGTCGAGCGCCCCGCAGTCGAGGCCGCGCAGCAGGTACCCGGCGAGCGCCTTCGCGGTGGCGGGCTCGTCCGCGATGTCGCCGCCGGTCCGGTTGGCGTAGGCGGCGAGGCGGGCGGCGGCCTGCTCGAAGCCTTCGCGGTAGAAGGCGAAGACGGCGGCGTAGCGCGTGGGGATGTGGCCGGGGTGCATGTCCCAGCCCTGGTAGTAGGCACGGGCCAGGGCGCGCCGGGTGAGGCCGTAGTGCAGCCGCCAGGCGTCGTGGACCTTCGCGGTGGGGCCGACGGGCAGCACGTTCGTGGAGCCGTCGGACACGCGCACGCCGGTGCCCGCGGCGGCGACCTGCATGACGGCCTTGGCGTGGTCGGCGGCGGGGTGGTCGCTGGCCTGGTAGGCGGCGGACACGCCGAGGCAGGCGCTGTAGTCGAAGGTGCCGTAGTGCAGGCCGGTCGCGCGGCCCTCGGCGGCGTCGATCATGCGGGCCACGGCGGCGGTGCCGTCGGCGGCGAGGATGGACTGGCTGGTCTCGATCTGGATCTCGAAGCCGATCCGGCCGGGGGCGAGGCCGCGGGCCTTCTCGAACTCCTCCAGGAGCCGCGCCATCGCGGTGACCTGCTCCGCGTACGTCACCTTGGGCAGCGTCAGGACGAGGCCGTCGGGCAGCCCGCCCGCCTCCATCAGGCCGGACAGGAAGACGTCGAGGGTGCGGATGCCGCGGTCGCGTACCGCCGCCTCCATGCACTTCATGCGGATGCCCATGTACGGGGCGGCCGTGCCGTTCGCGTACGCCTCGGCGATCAGGCGGGCCGCGCGGGCGGCGTGGGTGTCCTCGTCGGCGTCGGTGCGGCCGCCGTAGCCGTCCTCGAAGTCGACGCGCATGTCCTCCACGGGCTCGCGCTCCAGCTTGGCGCGCACGCGCGCGTAGACGGGCTCCGCGAGCTCGTCGGCGAGGCCGAGGACGGCGGCGAAGGAGGCGGCGTCGGGCGCGTGCTCGTCGAGCGCGGCGAGCGCCTGGGCGCCCCAGGTACGGATGGTGTCGGCGGCGAACAGCTCGCCGGGCACGTACACGGTGTGCACGGGCTGGCGGGTGCCGGGGTCTCCGGGGTAGCGGCGCTCCAGTTCCGCGTCGACCGGTGCGAGCGAGGCGCTGATGCCTTCGCTGACCGCACCTGCGAGGCTGGTCGCCACGTTCTCCTGCTGACCCATCCGTGCACCCTCCACTGTCGTCGTGAAGCCTTGCTCCCGTGGCGTTTCCGCTTACCGGAATCAAGAATCCGTATGGTGAAGTTATCCGTGTACCTTCCCGCTGGTCAACACCCTCTCGTATGCCGGTTTCCGCGTGTTCACGCGTGTCTCAGATGGTGCTTCCACACTCCGGTGGACGCACTCCAACCTGACCCGAGGCCCGTCCCGAGGCCGGATCGAGTCCTGACCGCGACCGATTGAAGGAGCCCGCGTGCCCACCGACCCCGAAGTGACCCGCCGCTCCGGCCTGCGGACGGCGGCGGCCACGGCCGCCGCCCTCACGGTGCCGCTGCTCGCGACCGCGATGGCCGCCTCCCCCGCCCGCGCGGTGGAGCGTCCGGGCCGCCGCCTGGAGGTGATGTCCTTCAACCTCCGCTACGCGAGCGCGACCCCGCCGAACACCTGGGCCGACCGGCGCCCGGTGACGCGGGAGCTGCTGCGGCGCGCGCGGCCGCACCTCGTGGGCACCCAGGAAGGGCTCTACCAGCAGGTCCAGGACATCGCCGAGGACCTGGGGCAGCACTACGCCTGGATCGGCACGGGCCGCGCCGGCGGCAGTCGCGACGAGTTCATGACGGTCTACTACGACACCCGCAGGCTGCTGCCCGTCGCGTACGACCACTTCTGGCTCTCGGACACGCCGGACGTGATCGCCTCCAACACCTGGGGCGGCGGCTCGATCCGCATGGTGACCTGGGTCCGCTTCCTGGACCGCCGCACGGACCGCGAGCTGTACTTCCTCAACACCCATCTGGACAACGCCAGTCAGTACGCGCGCACCCGCGCCGCGCACCTGATCTCCGACCGCGTCGCAGCCTTGGACCGGTCACTGCCGCTGCTCGTCACAGGTGACTTCAACGTCGCGGCGCACAAGAACCCGGTGTACGAGACGATGCTGAAGGCCGGACTCGTGGACACCTGGGACGCGGCGGACGAGCGCAGCAAGCAGTACGCGACCTTCCACGGCTACAAGCCGCTGGTGCCGGACGGCGACCGCATCGACTGGATCCTGGCGACGCCGGGCGCCCGGGTGCACACGGCGGCGATCAACACGTTCTCGCTCGGCGGGCAGTTCCCGAGCGACCATCTGCCGGTGCAGGCGAGCCTGACGCTGTGACGGCGGGCCCGGGCCGGGCGCGGTGACACGACGAGGCCCCCGTCTCCGCACGCGGCGGAATCGGGGGCCTCGGCCACTGAACGGGCTCCGCCGGGGTCAGCCCTTGCGGGACTTGACCTCTTCGGTGAGCTGCGGGACGACCTCGAAGAGGTCGCCGACCACGCCGTAGTCGACGAGGTCGAAGATCGGGGCCTCGGCGTCCTTGTTGATGGCCACGATGGTCTTCGAGGTCTGCATGCCGGCGCGGTGCTGGATCGCGCCGGAGATGCCGGAGGCGATGTAGAGCTGCGGCGACACGGACTTGCCGGTCTGGCCGACCTGGTTGGAGTGCGGGTACCAGCCGGCGTCGACGGCGGCGCGGGAGGCGCCGACCGCGGCACCGAGCGAGTCGGCGAGGCCCTCGATGATCGCGAAGTTCTCGGCACCGTTGACGCCGCGGCCGCCGGAGACCACGATCGCGGCCTCGGTCAGCTCGGGGCGGCCGGTCGACTCGCGCGGGGTGCGCGAGGTGACCTTGGTGCCGGTGGCCTGCGCGGAGAACGACACGGACAGGGCCTCGACCGCGCCCGCGGCCGGGGCGGCCTCGACCGGCGCCGAGTTGGGCTTCACGGTGATGACCGGGGTGCCCTTGGAGATGCGGGACTTGGTGGTGAACGCGGCCGCGAACACGGACTGCGTGGCCACCGGACCCTCGTCGCCGGCCTCCAGGTCGACGGCGTCGGTGATGATGCCGGACTCGATGCGGACCGCCAGGCGGGCCGCGATCTCCTTGCCCTCGGCGGACGACGGCACCAGGACGGCGGCCGGGGAGACGGCGTCGTACGCGGCCTGGAGGGCGTCCACCTTCGGTACGACCAGGTAGTCGGCGAACTCGGGGGCGTCGGCGGTGAGCACCTTCACCGCGCCGTGCTCGGCGAGCGTGGCGGCGGTGGCCTCGGCGCCGGAGCCGAGCGCGACGGCGACGGGCTCACCGATGCGGCGGGCCAGCGTGAGCAGCTCCAGGGTGGGCTTGCGGACGGCGCCGTCGACGTGGTCGACGTAGACGAGAACTTCAGCCATGGGACTTCAATCTCCTGCGATTACGAAGGAACGCCAATGAAGAGCGTGTGGTTGAGGGATGGCTGAAGCTCAGATGAACTTCTGGCCGGCGAGGAACTCGGCGAGCTGCTTGCCGCCCTCGCCCTCGTCCTTGACGATCGTGCCCGCGGTGCGCGCGGGACGCTCGGTGGCGGAGTCGACCTTCGTCCAGGCGCCCTCGAGGCCGACGGTCTCGGCGTCGATGTCCAGGTCGTCCAGGTCCAGCGACTGCACCGGCTTCTTCTTGGCGGCCATGATGCCCTTGAAGGACGGGTAGCGCGCCTCGCCCGACTGGTCCGTCACGGACACGACGGCCGGCAGGGACGCCTCCAGCTGCTCCGACGCGGTGTCGCCGTCACGGCGGCCCTTGACGACACCGCCCGCGCCGCCCTCGACGGAGACCTCGGACAGCAGCGTCACCTGCGGCACGCCCAGGCGCTCGGCGAGGATCGCGGGCAGCACGCCCATGGTGCCGTCGGTGGAGGCCATACCGGCGATGACGAGGTCGTAACCGGTCTCCTCGACGGCCTTGGCCAGGACCAGCGAGGTGCCCATGACGTCGGTGCCGTGCAGGTCGTCGTCCTCGACGTGGACGGCCTTGTCGGCGCCCATCGAAAGAGCCTTGCGCAGCGCGTCCTTGGCGTCCTCGGGGCCGACGGTGAGGACCGTGATCTCGGCGTCGTCGTCCGCCGCTTCCTTGATCTGCAGGGCCTGCTCGACCGCGTACTCGTCGAGCTCCGAGAGCAGACCGTCCACGTCGTCGCGGTCGACGGTCAGGTCCTCGGCGAAGTGCCGGTCGCCGGTGGCGTCGGGCACGTACTTCACACAGACAACGATCCTCAAGCTCACGCCGGCTCTCCTACACATCGTCATTACTGGGCTGCTGCCCCGGCATCGGGCCACTGCCTTCTTGCAGGCAGCATAGGCGCCTGAAGCGGCGGGTCCCGGTTGGGGCTGACCCCGCTCCAACCGGAATATTACTCATGAGTACACCCAGTACATTCCCTCTAAGCAAGCGCTTTGAACTGTGACCTTTGCAACGCTCCGTAATCGCGCGCACCACGCGTCATCGGGAACTCTCAGTCACGCAGCGCGTTGAAGCGTCCCTGGTGGTACAGCAGCGGGCGGCCCGCCCCCTCGGAGTCACCGGCGAGCACCTCGGCGAGCACCACCCGGTGGTCACCGGCGGGCACCCGCGCCACGATCCGGCACACCAGCCACGCGAGCACGCCGTCGAGCACGGGCACGCCGTGCGGCCCCTTGGACCAGCGCGTGGGCGCGCCGAAGCGGTCGGCGCCGCTGCGCGCGAAGGTGGTGGCGAGTTCGTGCTGGTGCTCGCCGAGGATGTGGACGCCGACGTGTTCGGCCCGGGAGATCACGGGCCAGCTGGAGGCCCCGGTGCCGATGCCGAAGGAGATCATCGGCGGTTCGGCGGAGACCGAGGTGAGCGAGGTGGCGGTGAAGCCGACGGGGTCCGCGTCCCGGGCGGTGATCACGGCGACTCCGGCGGCGTGTCGCCGGAAGACGGAGCGCAGCAGGTCGGGGCCGGCGAGCCGGGGAGCGGAGAGGTCGGGCGTGGCCGTCATGGAGTTGTGTCCTTCTGCCGGGGGTACGAGCGGGTCCGTGGCTGCTCAGCGGGACCGACAGCGCGCACTGGCATGGCGCGCGAGGTCCACGTGGACACGCTCGAAGAGAAGGAGCTCCGGAGGCATGTCAGCAGGCTGACGACAGGTGCCACGTACAGTCAAGTCCGTTCCGGGATATGAAAGATCCATCACGCCCTCATGGTCATGTCGGCCTTGGTCACGCCCTCAGCCGCGTCGCCCATGGTCACGCCCGCAGCCGTGTCGCCCATGGTCATATCGCCGCCCCCAGCGCCGCGATCACATCCGCCTTGCGCGGCTGTCCCGCCGCGCGGCGCACCTCGCGGCCCTCGGTGTCGAGGACGAGCACCGTCGGTGTCCTGTCGATGCGCAGGGCGCGTACGAGATCGAGGGCCCCCTCGGCGTCGATCTCCACGTGCGCCACACCGGGGACCAGGGCGGCGACGTCGGCGAGCACCCTGCGCGTGGCCCGGCACGGCTGGCAGAACGCGCTGGAGAACTGGACGAGCGTGGCCCTGTCGCCCAGCTCCGTGCCGAGTTCCGCCGCGCCGAGCCGCCCACCGGCCTCGCCCGAGCGCACTCCTGTCACGCGTGCCTCCCACCTTTCCCCGCCCCCACCGGAGGCTTCCTTCGCCCTCGTACCAAGGGCATCGCATACGTCTTTTCCTAGAGCACGCGCTCTTGCGGAAAGATTCCGACGTGACGAGAATCTCGCGCGATACGGGCACCATCGCTGGCCAGTCGCTCGTTCTTGGGGCACGATCTGGCGGAGCCGTAGACCCTACGGATCCGTAACTTAGCTTTCCGCCGAGGGCCCTCTCCCCCGGCAGAGACGAAGGGCCCTCCCCACCCATGGCAGAACTCGTCTACCGACCGGTCATCGGCGCCGCCAAGACCCTCTTCAAGGCGCTGGATCTGAAGATCGACTGCAAGGGGTCCGAGAACATTCCGCGCACGGGCGGGGCGGTCCTGGTGAGCAACCACATCAGCTACCTGGACTTCATCTTCGACGGCCTCGCGGCGCTGCCCCAGAAGCGCCTGGTGCGCTTCATGGCCAAGGAGTCGGTGTTCCGTCACAAGATCTCCGGCCCGCTGATGCGCGGCATGAAGCACATCCCGGTGGACCGCAACCAGGGCGAGACGGCCTACGCCCACGCGCTGGACTCGCTCCGCTCCGGAGAGATCATCGGCGTCTTCCCCGAGGCGACGATCTCGCAGTCGTTCACGCTGAAGTCGTTCAAGTCGGGCGCCGCGCGCATGGCGCAGGAGGCCGGCGTCCCGCTGATCCCGATGGCGCTGTGGGGCACGCAGCGGCTGTGGACGAAGGGCCACCCGCGCAACTTCAAGCGGCAGCACATCCCGATCACGATCCGCGTCGGCGAGCGCGTGGAGGCCCCCAAGGACCAGTACGCGGGCGCGATCACGCGGCGCCTGCGCGAGCGCTGCCAGGAGCTCCTGGAGGCCGCGCAGCGCGCCTACCCCGTGCGCCCCAAGGGCCCGGAGGACACCTGGTGGATGCCGGCCCACCTCGGGGGCACGGCCCCGACGCCGGCCGAGGTCCGCGCCGCCGAAGCGCTCTGACGCACCAAGGCCGCCCGGGGTTCGCCCGGGGCCGCCCCGGCTGTGCGGCCCCGGTGAGCCGGTGCCGGTCGGCCCGTCAGCCCGTCGGCCCGTGCACGGTGATCCGCGCCCCGGGGCTGACCTTCTCCAGGAGTTCGGCGAGTTCGGCGCCCGCCGCCGCCAGGCCCGCGTCCGGCCCCATGCCCTCGAGCAGGAAGATCGCGTTCACGGTCTCCTCCGTGAGGCGGGTGCGGGGGCCCTGCCGCCAGTTCCAGCGGCGGCAGGTGACGCCCTCCTCGTCCCGCCAGACGACCTCGCCCGGCTCCGGGTGCTCGACGACCGGCTCGCCCGCCGCCATCGTCACGAAGTCCTCGTCACCGGTGGCCCGCACCAGCCGCATGTCGCCCTTGATGCGGTCCAGGTCCTCGCCGCCGACGGGGATCAGGTGGGCCACGCTGATCGCGTTGTAGACGTCGACCAGCGCGTTGATCCTCGGCAGCCCGCCGTCCGCGAGCGCCCGCTTGGCCAGCGCCTCGGCGGAGTTGCGGGTGCGCGAGGGCTTGGCGCCGAAGGCCGTGTACGCGGCGCGCCAAGCCACCATGTGCGGGTCCTCGTGCGGGGCACGCCCGTCGAGGCGCGCGGCCAGGCGGCGGGCGGCGTCGTCGAGCAGGGCCGACGTGCCGTCGGTGCTGGGGCCGCCGGCGAGGTCGTACGCCTCGATGGCGACGTGGGTGAAGCCGGGCGCGAGCGTGCGCACCTCGTCGGACACGGTGAGGGTGAGCGTCATGGTCTGCCTTGGTTCGCGGGGATCGACGGAAGTACAGCATAGAGCACCGCCTAGTGCACCGTGCTGGACTTTCCCGGCTCTCCGTAGCGGCCCCGAGCTCCGGGCCCGAGCCCGCCCCGTACGGAGAACCCCTACGGCAGCCCCCACGCCGGTTCCGTGCCATTCGCCGGTACGTCGCGCGGGTGCGGCGACGGCCGGGATCCCTTGGGCGTGACCACTACAGCCTGCCCGCGCCGCAGCGGCACGCTGATGACGTCCCGTCCCGAGTACGGCAGCGGCCGTCCGCGTTCGTCGCGCACGTCGATCGCGCCCGCGATGCCGTGCCGCAGCCGCAGCGGTTCCCCGGCCTCGCTCTCCACCCGGATCCACTCCGTGCGCCCGCCGCGCCGCGAGGCGTCGACCAGGAACGCGCCCTGCGTGCGCACCCGCTGCAGACTGGCGTCCCGCCACGTCCCGGACACCGCGGGAAAGACCTTCACGACTCCCCCGTGGCTCTGCGTCAGCATGTCGAAGAGCGACTGCCCGGCGCTGATCGAGCTCTCCAGGGCGAAGTTCGAGCCCTCCCGGTACATGGTGTTGGGCGTCATCGCGCACTTGTCCGTGACGTTGCCGTCCAGGAAGAAACGCAGGTGGCGCAGCGCCTGTTCGGGCTTGCCGAAGAGCGTCTCCATGGAGGAGGCCGCCGCGTAGCTGTAGCCGTGCCAGCGCTCCTGCCTGCTCGTCCAGTGGTCGAAGGTGCGCCGGTCGAGCTTCTCCTGGAGCGGATAGAGCCACAGCAGATGCGAGAAGTGGCGGTGCGAGTCGGCGAGCGGCACTCCGGCGCCGATCATGACGCCGTCCTCGTTCTCGTGGTACGGCACGAGCCGGTCTCGGATGTCGCGCCACTGCTTCTCGTGCGGATCGCCGCTGCGCAGCCTGCGTACGGAGTCGAGCAGTGCGCCCACGCCCCACCGCAGGAGGGAGAGGTCGTAGGTGCAGTCGGCGGCGTTCGCGTACTCCGGCGAACGGGTCTCGGGCAGGTGGAGGCGGCCGTCCGAGCCCTCGGCGAGGTGGCGGGCGTAGTAGTTGACGGCCTTGGTGAGGACGGGGCGGATGACGTGCCGCAGGACGTCGTCGTCCATGTGGTGGCGGTAGGTGACCCAGGCGTTGTGCAGCGCCCAAGTGAGGTTGCCGGTGTGGTCGTTGGGGCTCAGGCCCGGGACGCCGACGTAGCGGGGCCCGGAGCGCAGTTTCCAGTCGCCGGGGTGGCACAGGGCGTAGGTCTCGCCGTCACGCAGCTCCGGCCGGACGTTGGACTCCAGGTTCTGGTGGAACTTCGCGAACGCCGGCGTGACGGCGTCGAGTTCACGGTGGTTGGAGCCGTTGGCGACCGGATACGTCACCTGGACGTTGGTGTTCCACCAGATGCTGGTCCAGTTGTTGCCGCTCTCCGGGAACCACGGCCCGAACACCGGGGTGACCGGCCCGTGGCTGCGCGTCGCGCAGGCCAGCTTGTAGAGCTGGATCCAGTAGAACCGCTGCACCTTCTTGTCGGGCACGGACACGAAGCTGCGCCGGTAGAAGGCGTGCCACCAGTCCCGGTGCCGGGCGATGGCCCGCGCGGGCGAGCCGTCGAGGGCGCGCCGCACCGTGCGTACGGCCTGCTCGCGCCCCGTGGACTCCGGGTGTCCGTACGCGATGGTGGCGGCGAGCAGCCGTTTCGTACCGGAGCGGACCTCGCGCCAGGCGGTGGTGTAGCCGCCACCCGCGTGCAGGGGCTGCTCGACGAAGCCAGGGCCGGTGGTGGGGTCCGGGTTAGCGGTGTAGTCGGGCGGGACGCGGGTGGTGCGGGTGGTGTGCGAGGGCAGCGCGGCGAAGCCCCAGGCGGCCGTCTCCTCACCGGCGCTCGGCCCCAACGAGGCGAGGAGCACGTCCTCGTGACTGAGGATCAGGACCGTGAACCGGGCACTTCCGCGCGCCGTGGTGACGGTCCCGGTCAGCTCGGCGTTGTCGAGGTCGAGCCGCCAGTCGACGCCGGTGATGGTGCCCGCGAAGGTCAGCGTCAAGTAGCCGACGCCCAGGCGGGAGTAGCCGATCGCGGCCTCCCACTGGCCGCGCTGGTCCTGTACGTGCGAATGGTTGATCATGACCCGCAGTACGTTGCCCTCGCCGGGCTTCGCGTACAGGTGCGCGGCGAGGAAGCCGTTACCGAGGAACGGCCCCTCCTGCCAACTGCCGGGCAGGCGCTTCCACACCATCGCGGCGTCGCGCAGCAGCGCGCCGTGCACGTCGTCCGGGGCCACGGCCGCCGGTCTGCCCCACGCGACGGCAGAGCCCGCCGCGACCAGGGCTCCTGAGGTGCTTGCGACGAACGCGCGCCGCGAGATCGGTGTCATGACGTCGGCCTTTCCAACGGGTGCGTGGGCAGGGCGAGTTGGGGCACGCCGCTGGCAGCATCCGGGGCGAGCCGGGGGCACGTCAAGGAATCGGACGAGAATAGGTCCGATGACTCGGCAATCCACTGACGTACCAGAGGGCTTGAGGGTGCAGAAGCCAGCCCTGCACCCTCACCACATCCGATGAATCGCCTACGCGGGCAGCCCTTCAGCCCTACCCCTCGGGCAGTTCGTCAGGCAGCGTCTTCCACAGATACGGCCGGTCCGGGGCCCGCCTGAAGACGTCCAGCAGCGCGGGGCTCGGCGCCGCGAACAGCGTCGGGTAGTCGACCTCACCGGCCGCCGTGTCCACGGGGAACGCCAGGCGCTCCCCGTCGAGGGAGAACCGCGCGTCCACGCCCGGCTTGTTGCCGCGGCAGTCCTGCCGGTGCCAGGCGCCGTCGAACCGGACGGCGACCAGGCCGTGGAGGACGAATCCGCTGCCGTCGTCGTGCACCAGCCGCTGATAGCAGAGCGCCGTGGGGATGTCCTCGGCGCGCAGCAGCGCGGCGAGCGCGTGCGCCTTGGCGTGACAGACGCCGGTGCCCTGCTCCAGGACGTCGGAGGCACGCCAGGTCACGCGCGTGTCGCCGGAGTCCGCCGAGTGCGGAATGGTGTCGCGGACGAACTCGAAGGCCGCGCGAGCGTATACGTATGAATCGGTGGCAGTCCTGGCCAGGCGGGCAGCAGTGTCCCGGACCAGCGGATGCGTGTGATCGATGGCTTCGTCAGCGGCAAGATAGGCTGAGAGATCTGAGGTGTTCTGGATCAGCTCCATGAGCGGCGAGCATAAGAAGGCGGCCGACTGACCGTCAATGACTTTTCGGTCGCACGCATATCTATGCGCCATCGCCATGGCGGAGGAGTTCGGCGACGTGCGCGTAGGAGTCGTCCGCGTACCCGGCCGCCATGCCCCGGAGGGCGATGTCGTGGGAGGCGTCGAGGACGTGGGACATGATGGCCGCCGCCGAGCGGAGGTTGGAGCCCTGGGCGAGGTAGCTGCCGGCGTCGACCTGCTCGGCGAAGGCGTCGATCACGTCGGGCAGGAGAGCGGCGACACCCTTGGCGTAGGGGGCCAGATCGGCGGCGGTGACACCCTCGGCCCTGGCGGGGGTACGGGGGACTCCGAGGTCGTGACGGTGACCGATCCGCACACGTGCGGGATGGGCGTGGCCGTCGGGGTGTTCGAAGGCAAGTGGAAGTCGTTCGCCATGTGGGCCCTCGCCGAGGGTCCGCGCCGTTTCGGCGAGACCAGGCGACTGGTCACCGGCATCAGCGAGAAGGTGCTGACCCAGCAGCCACCTGGCCGCGAGGCCGGGGGCGGTAACGGACAAGGGACTTGGCGCGCCTCCACCAGACTCCCCGGACGCCGGTTCTTGATCAAGTACGTACCTTCAGGTACGTGCCACGTCCCGGAGCGCCGTTCGCGGCGGCCCCGGAACGGCAAGACGCCCCGACGCCGTGGGGCGTCGGGGCGTCGGGGCGTCAGGGCGTCGGGGCTAGCGGGCCATCTCTTCCTTGAGCGCCGCCACGAAGGCGTCCACGTCGTCCTC
The DNA here is from genome assembly GCF_000414115.1 of Streptomyces aurantiacus JA 4570. GTDB lineage: Bacteria > Actinomycetota > Actinomycetes > Streptomycetales > Streptomycetaceae > Streptomyces > Streptomyces aurantiacus_A. Next base: position 78,721 of record NZ_AOPZ01000069.1, on the reverse strand, counting down.
GGTGGTGTCGAAGGCGCACATCCAGCGGACGTCGCCGGCGGCCTCGTCCCAGAAGTAGAACCGGAAGCGCTTCTGCAGGCGTTCGCTGACGTCGTGCGGAAGCCGCGCGAAGACGGCGTTGGCCTGCACGGGGTAGAGGATCTCCACGCCGTGCACCGCGCGGACGCCCTCGGCCAGGCGCTGCGCCATCTCGTTGGCGTGCCGGGCGTTGCGCAGCCACAGGTCCTTGGCGAGCAGCGCCTCCAACTGCACGGAGACGAACCGCATCTTCGAGGCGAGCTGCATGGACAGCTTGCGCAGATGCTTCATGTGCCGCACCGCGTCGTGGTTCAGGACGACCACGGCCTCGCCGAACAGCGCGCCGTTCTTGGTGCCGCCGAACGAGAGGATGTCGATGCCGACCGCGTTGGTGAACGTCCGCATCGGGACGTCCAGGGACGCGGCGGCGTTGGCTATCCGCGCGCCGTCGAGGTGCACCAGCATGCCGTGGCCGTGGGCGTGTTCGACGATGGCGCGGATCTCGTCCGGGGTGTAGACGGTGCCGAGTTCGGTGTTCTGGGCGAGCGAGACGACCTGCGGCATCGCGCGGTGCTCGTCCTCCCAGCCGAACGCCTGCCGGTCGATCAGCTCGGGCGTGAGCTTGCCGTCCGGCGTCGGCACGGTCAGCAGCTTGATGCCCGCCATCTTCTCGGGGGCACCGCCCTCGTCGACGTTGATGTGCGCGCTCTCCGCGCAGATCACCGCGCCCCAGCGGTCGGTGACCGCCTGCAGGGCGACGACGTTGGCGCCGGTGCCGTTGAAGACCGGGAATGCCTCCGCGCCCGCGCCGAAGTGGCCGCGGACCACCTGCTGGAGGTGTTCGGTGTACTCGTCCTCGCCGTAGGCGACCTGGTGGCCGCCGTTGGCGAGGGCGAGGGCGGCGAGGACCTCCGGGTGGGCGCCGGCGTAGTTGTCGCTGGCGAAGCCGCGGGTGTCCGGGTCGTGGAGCCGGCGCGCGTCGGTCTTGGGTGGGTTCACGGCTTCTCGGTCAGCCACAGACGGTTTCCGTTCACTTCCGGGGCGGGCCGCTCCCAGACTCCGGCGATGGCCTCGGCCAGCTCCTTGACATCGGTGAAGCCCGCGAACTTCGCGCTCGGCCGCTCCGCCCGCATCGCGTCGTGCACCAGCGCCTTCACCACCAGGATGGCAGCCGCCGAGCTCGGGCCTTCCTCGCCCCCGGCCTTGCGGAAGGCGTCGGCGAGCGCGAGCGTCCAGGCTTCGGCGGCGGCCTTGGCGGCCGCGTACGCCGCGTTGCCCGCCGTCGGCTTCGACGCGCCGGCGGCGCTGATCAGCAGATAGCGGCCGCGGTCGCTGCGCTGCAGTCCCTCCTGGAACGCCAGCGAGGTGTGCTGGACGGTGCGGATCAGGAGGTCTTCCAGTACGTCCCAGTCGCCGAGGTCGGTCTTGGCGAAGGAGGCGCTGCCGCGCCAGCCGCCGACGAGGTGCACCAGGCCGTCGATCCGGCCGAACTCCTTCTCCGTGCGGTCGGCCCAGGCGCGGGCCGCGTCCAGGTCGAGCAGGTCGACGGTGTCGCCGGTGACCGTGGCACCGCCGTGCGCGTACCGCGCCGCGTCCACCGCCTCCGCGAGGCGCGCGGCGTCGGCGTCGGACGCCACCACCGTGGCCCCGGCCTCCGCCAGCCTCAGCAGCGTCGCGCGGCCCGCGGGACCCGCGGCTCCGGCGACCGCGACTACGGCTCCGTCGAGTGCGGACATGGTCCTCGCCTCCTTGGTGGGGCCGCCGCTCACGCGGCGACCTTCTCGGCTCCCGAGCCCGCGGTGATCCCCTGAGTGGAGGCGATCACAGCCTTCAGCTTCTTGGAGAGCGCCTCATAGAACATGCTGAGCGGAAACTCGTCCGGAAGCACGTCGTCGACCAGTTTCCGCGGCGGCAGCGACGTGTCCAGGGCTTCGGGACCCTTGGCCCAGCGGGAGCCGGGGTGCGGGGAGAGATAGGTCGAGACGAGCTCGTACCCGGCGAGCCAGTGCACGAGCTTCGGGCGGTCGATGCCGTCCCGGTAGAGCTTCTCAATCTCGGCGCAGAGCTGGTTGGTGACCTGGGGCGCGCGCTCCCAGTCGATCTTCAGCTTGTTGTCGGTCCAGCGGACCACGTCGTGCTTGTGCAGATAGGCGAAGAGCAACTGGCCGCCCAGGCCGTCGTAGTTGCGGACGCGCTCACCGGTCACGGGGAAGCGGAACATCCGGTCGAAGAGCACCGCGTACTGCACGTCGCGGGCCTGCGCCACGCCGTCGGCCTCCAGCTTCACGGCCTCCTTGAAGGCCGTGAGGTCGCAGCGCAGCTCCTCCAGGCCGTACATCCAGAACGGCTGCCGCTGCTTGATCATGAAGGGGTCGAACGGCAGGTCGCCGTGGCTGTGGGTGCGGTCGTGGACCATGTCCCACAGGACGAATGCCTCCTGGCAGCGGTCCTGGTCGTCGAGCATGTCGCGGACGTCGGCGGGCAGCGCGATGCCCAGGATGTCGACGGCGGCCTCGGTGACGCGGCGGAAGCGGGCCGCCTCGCGGTCGCAGAAGATGCCGCCCCAGGTGAAGCGCTCGGGGGCCTCGCGCACGGCGATGGTCTCGGGGAACAGCACCGCCGAGTTGGTGTCGTAACCGGCGGTGAAGTCCTCGAAGGTGATGCCGCAGAACAGCGGGTTGTCGTAGCGCGTGCGCTCCAGTTCGGCGAGCCACTCGGGCCACACCATGCGCAGGACGACCGCTTCGAAGTTGCGGTCCGGGTTGCCGTTCTGCGTGTACATCGGGAAGACCACGAGGTGCTGCAGGCCGTCCTCGCGGCGGGACGCCGGGTGGAAGGCGAGCAGCGCGTCCAGGAAGTCCGGCACCCCGAAGCCGCCGTCCGCCCAGCGGCGCAGGTCGGCCACCAGGGCCTTGTGATACGCCTCGTCGTGCGGGAGCAGCGGGCTGAGCGCCTCGACGCCGGATATGACGCGGCCGACGGCCTGCTCGGCGGCGGCCCGCGTCGGGGCGCCCTCGCGCTCGAAGTCGATCGAGCCGTCCTTGGACTGCCAGGGCCTGATCTGCTCGACGGCACTCTTGAGTTCCGGCCAGGCAGGGTGGTCCACCACTCGTCCGTCACGGAAGGCGTCCATGCCTTCCCTCACCGGCTGCACAAGAATTTCCGTCATGACCCATCCTCCACGGGAGAACCTCGCGTATGGACACCGTATGTGTGCGGGGTTCTCCGTCACAAGAGGAGATCCGGGAAATTATCCTGCCCCACCCCCTGCCGGGCCGCTGTTTTTCCTGCCGTCCATCGTCGAGGCGATCGCTTCTATCACGGATTCCTGTGCGGTACGGGCGTCCGCGAGGAGCGGCGGGAAGCCGAGGAACCCGTGGAACATGGCCGGGAAGTGGCGTTCGGTGACGGCGACCCCGGCGTCCCGCAGCCGCGCCGCGTAGGCCCGCCCCTCGTCGCGCAGGGGGTCGAAGCCCGCGGTGACGACGTGGGCGGGCGGTAGCCCGGCGAGGTCGGCCAGGAGCGGGGATACGCGCGGGTCCGCGGGGTCGCCACCGGCCCGCAGATACGCGCCCAGGTACTGCTCGCGGAACCAGCGGCAGTGGGCGGCCGTGAGGAAGCTGTCGCGGGGCTCGGCGCCCGTGGGGTCGTCGGCGTCGACGTCCTCACCGCCCGTGCGGCGGGTGCGCTCGCGGGCGTCCACCGACGGATAGATCAGCACCTGCAGGGCGATGTCCGGGCCGTCGTGGTCACGCGCCCGGAGCGCGGACACGGTCGCGAGGTTCCCGCCCGCGCTGTCGCCCGCTACTACCAACGGCCCCTGTGCGCCGCCGAGTTCCGCGCGATGGCCGGCCGCCCAGGCGACGGCCGCGTACGCGTCCTCGACGGCTGCCGGGAAGGGGTGCTCCGGGGCGAGCCGGTAGTCGACGGAGACCACGGCGGCCCGCGCCCCGCGGCACAGGCCGCGCGCGGTCGCGTCGTACGTGTCCAGGTCGCAGAGGCTCCAGCCGCCGCCGTGGAAGAAGACGACGGTGGGCCGGGGCCCGGGCGGAGGCCCCGCCTCCGGCTCGCCCGCGGCCTCGGGCAGATAGACCCGCACCGGCAGCTCCGGCGCCCCCGCGGGCCCCGGGATCACCCGGTCCACGACCGAGCCGACCTGCGGCACCGCAAACGGCGAGGCGGGCGCGGCGGCCAGCACGCGGCGCGCCTCGGCGGCGTCGGTGACGGCACCCCCGATGTCGGGGAAGAACGCGGCGAGCGCGTCGAGGAGGGGACGAGCCTCGGGGGCGAGCCCGGGGGCGGTTTCCGCGCGGCCGGGGCCTTGCGGGGCGGGGCGCGGGTCGGCGCGTGGGGCGGAGCTTGGGCCGGTGCCCTGCCCGGAGCCTGGGCCGGTGTCCGGGTCGGAGCCCGGGCCGGTGCCCGGGCGGGCGCGTGGGGCGGTGCCCGGCTCGGAGCGTGAGGCGGCGCCCGGATCGCAGCGTGGGCCAGTGTCCGGGGCAGAGCCCGGGCCCGTGTCCGGGTCGGAGCCCGGGCCAGTTCGTGGGCCCGTGTGCGGGTCGGAGTGCATCTCAGGCCGCCTCCCTGCCCCGCGGGCGGAAGTGCGGGATGACCTTCTCGCCCCACTGCCGCAGCGTCTCCAGGCACGCCTCCTGCGGCACCGTGCCCATCTGGACGAGGCACATGACCTCGTCGGCCCCTGCGGCCCGCAGCCGCTCGGCGTAGGCGATGGCGTCGTCCGCCGTGCCGTACGCGTGGTCGGCGTGGAACACCGCCGTGGACGCCGGGCGCACCGGGATGTCCTGCTCGCTCAAACGCGCCACCACCTGCTCGGCGGCGGTGCGCAGCTCGGCCGCCTCGTCCGCGCCCTCGACCACCGCTTCGTCGGGCAGACCGGCACCGCCGTACCAGTGCGCGATGGACTGCGCGAAGAACCGCTGGCCGCGCAGGCCCACGCGCCGCGCGGCCTCCCGGTCGTCGAGGACGATGGTCGGGCACAGCACGGAGAAGTGGTCGTTGACGACGCTGGAGACGAAGCGGTCCGGCGTCCGCGCGGCGATGGCCTCGTCGTACGCCCGCCGCATCCCGGCGATCGACTCGGGCCCGGCGAAGCCCATCACCAGGGCGCCGACGCCCAGTTGCGCTGCCTGCGTCAGCGTCTCGGTCCTGCTGCACGCCAGGAACAGCGGCGGGTGCGGGGCCTGGGCGGGGCGCGGCAGGATCGGGTGCGGGCCGATGTCGAGCAGCTCGCCGTGGTGTTCCAGCTCGTCCCGCTCCCAGGCTCTGCCGACGATGCGCAGGGCCTCCTCGACCTCCTGCGCCGTACGGTCCCGGTCGACACCGCACAGCGAGGTCTCCTGCGCCGTGCCGCCGCGCCCCGCCCCCAGGTCCAGCCGGCCGCCGGAGAGCAGGTCGAGCATCGCGGCCCGCTCGGCGACCCGCGCCCGGTGGTTGAACCGGAACGGCATGCAGACGACGCCGTGCCCGACGCGGATGGTGCGGGTGCGCGCGGCCACCCAGGTGAGGAAGACCTCCGGCGCGCTCATGTGCGCGTACCACTTCAGGGAGTGGTGCTCGACCGCCCAGACACGGTCGAACCCCATCTCCTCGGCCAGGACGGCCTGTTCGACGCAGTCGTGGATGAGCTGATGCTCGCGGTCCACCGTGGGGTCGGCGAGCTGGGCCTCGAAGATGACGGAGAACTGCATGTTGCCTCCAGGAAGTTGAACAGGGGGCGGTACCTCCGGGACGTTCAGGTTGTTTCAAACAGTCATGTGACTAGCCGTCAGATCTTGAAGAGGCAAGAGGTGTGCGGAGGCGCGACGCACGGGGTACAGGAACAGCCACCGCGAAGTGCCCCCACACCGGCGGATCACGCCAGGCGCGGCGAGGGCGCCGTATACAGAACCGGCCGGGTCGCGGACAACGCCGCGCGCGAGGGCAGGACTTCACGCCCGACCGATGACCACCCCGACACAACTCCCCTCAATTCAAGCCTCCTTCTCATAGGGCGCACCCTGGCCGATTACGCGTTCTCCCTAGCGCTCCGGAAGGGCATTAGCGTTCCCCGACGCGGGGGGCCGTCAAGGAGGGGACTCACAGGCATGTTCTACCGCTTGTTCAAGTGCGTCGTGCTGGTCCCGCTGCTGCGGTGGCTGTTCCGGCCGCGCATCGAGGGGCTCCAGCATGTGCCGGACACGGGCGCGGCGATCATCGCGGGCAACCACCAGTCGTTCTGCGACCAGTTCCTGCTGGGCGTGACGCTGCGGCGACGCATCCGCTTCCTCGCCAAGGCCGAGTACTTCACCGGCAAAGGGCTCCGGGGGCGCCTGGCAGCGGCGTTCTTCCGGGGCATCGGCGCCATCCCCGTGGACCGGTCGGGCAACGGGGCCGGTCAGGCCGGGGTCGAGTCGGGCCTGGCGGTCCTGGACGGGGGCGGTCTGCTCGGGATCTTCCCGGAGGGGACGCGTTCGCACGACGGCCGGCTCTACAAGGGCAAGGTGGGCGTCGCGGCGATGGCGCTGCGCTCGGGCGCGCCCGTGATCCCGTGCGCGATGATCGGCACGTTCGAGGCGCAGCCCGCGGGGCGCAGGGTACCGAGCCTGGTGCCGATCACGCTGCGCTTCGGCAAGCCGCTGGACTTCTCCCGCTACGCGGACATGCGGGACCAGCGCGCCGCGCTGCGGGCCGTCACCGACGAGATCATGTACGCGATCCTGACGCTGTCCGGCCAGGAGTACGTGGACCAGTACGCCATGGACGCGAAGGCGGAGGCACGGACGAAGGCACTCTCGGAGCGCGCGACGGCCCCGCAGACGCGGTGACCCGGCGGCGGCGTCCGCAGCCGCCCGCGGGCGGAGTCTTGCGCGTACACCGGCCCGTTCACTTCAATGCGGCACATGGCAGCCCCGCTCCCCGTCCCGTCGCCCGAGCCCGCACCGCTGCCGCCGACCGCGTGGGCCGTGCTCGGGCTGCTGTCCTTCCCGGGTGAGCGGACCGGGTACGAGCTGAAGAAGTGGGCCAGTTCCTCGCTGCGCCACTTCTACTGGTCCCCCGCCATCAGCCAGATCTACGCCGAGCTGCGCCGCCTGGAGACCCTGGGCTACGCCACTTCGCGCCGCTCGGGCCCGGAGGAACCGCGTACGCGACGGGCGTACGCCATCACCGACACGGGCCGGACGGCGCTCGCGGCCTGGGCGGCGGGCGGCCACGACGCGGGCCCGCCGGTGCTCAAGCATCCGCTGCTGCTTCGGGTCTGGCTCGGCCACCTCACCGAACCGGCCCGGCTGCGGGCCCTGGTGGCCGAGCACATCGCGCACACCAGGGGCGAGTTGGCCGAGGTCGCCGCCGCGCTCGAGCACGCGGAGGGCGTCGAGGCATGGGCCCATCCGCAGATCGCGCTGCGCTGGAGCGCCCGGCACCTGGAGGCGGAGCTGGAGCTGGCCGAGGCGCTGCTCGCGGATCTGGCGCGGCTGGACGCCCGCCCGGAGGAGCCGTAGGAGGCGGGCGCGGGCCCTGGTCAACACCAGGACGACGCGCCCACCCACGGGTGAGACCACTCGCGATCACGGGCTCCGCGGCGGTAGGACGGGCCGGGTCAGCCCGCTCCGCCGAGAGAGGCCGCGAACCCGTGAGCACCCGTGCCGTACTTGTCGCCGCCCTCATCACCGGACTCGTCCTGGGCATCGTCGGCACCAGATCGGACGACTCCATTCCGTCGCGCAGGGACGGTCCCATCGCGGAGGCGGGCGATTAGGCTGCGACCTTGCCGCGTGGGTCCTGAGCCGCCGAACCGCGCGGAGCCGAGCCGCCGTCGACGGAAGCGAGTGAACCTTGAACTTCCTCACCATCGGTCATCGCGGTGTCATGGGTGTCGAACCCGAGAACACCCTGCGTTCGTTCGTCGCCGCCCAGGCCGCGGGCCTGGACATCATCGAACTCGACCTGCACCTCAGCAAGGACGGCGCCCTCGTCGTCATGCACGACGCCGATGTCGGCCGCACCACCGACGGCCGGGGACCCATCGCCGAGAAGACGCTGGCCGAGCTGCGCGAACTCGACGCGGGCAAGGGCGAGCGCATCCCCGTCTTCGAAGAGGTCGTGGACGCCGTGAAGGCGCCGCTGCAGGCCGAGATCAAGGATGTGGCGGCCGCCCGGGCGCTCGCCGAGGTGATGATCGCGCGTGACCTGACCGGCCGGGTGGAGGTCCTCTCCTTCCACGACGAGGCGATCGCGGAGATCGCCCGCCTGGTGCCGGGCGTACGCACCGCGCTCGTCGCCAGCCGCTACGGCACGGACGTCGTGCAGCGCGCCACCGCCGTGGGCGCCACCACCCTCGTACTGAGCATCCGGCGCCTGACGCTGGAGATCGTGGAGCACGCGCGCAAGGCCGACCTGCGGATCATCGGCTGGGTCGTGAACACCCAGGACGATCTGCGCCTGGTGCGCGCGCTGCAGTTGGACGGCGCGACGACGGACTACCCGGAGATCAAGCGCACGGGCCGCTTCACCGCCTGAGGCCCCGCGTCGCCGCCGACCGAGATGCCGTGCCCGGGCATGCGCCGGTCAGGCGGTCCCGATCTCCTTGACCAGGAGCTCGAACTGCAGGTCGTCGCGCTGCGGAATGCCGAAGCGCTCGTCGCCGTACGGGAAGGGGGTCATCTTTCCCGTACGGCGGTAGCCGCGCCGCTCGTACCAGGCGATGAGTTCCTCACGTACGGAGATCACGGTCATGTGCATCTCGCGCACGCCCCACGCCTCGTGCGCGGTCCGCTCCGCCTCCGTCATGATGACCTTGCCGAGGCCCGCGCCCTGGAGCGCCGGGCTGACGGCGAACATCCCGAAGTAGGCGTGCTCGCCCCGGTGTTCCAGCTGGCAGCAGGCGACCACGGCCCCCTCCCGCTCGACGGCGAGCAGCTTGCTCGCGGGCGACGCGATGACCGCCACGACGCCTTCGGGGTCGGTCCGCTGCCCCTCGAGGATGTCCGCCTCGGTGGTCCACCCGGCACGGCTGTCGTCACCGCGGTACGCCGACTCGATGAGCGCGACGAGCGCGTCGACGTCGGCCTCGGTGGCGTCCCGGAAGGTCAGGTCGCCGTGGGTGCTGGGGCGCGGGGCGGTGTGCATGGGCGCGGGTCTCCGATCTCCGGGGCTGCGACGGGTGCGGCGGGCGCACCCGCCGAGGGTAACCCGGCACTAAGGTGCGGCCGCATGGTGCACGTACTGAGCAGCAGAATCCTCCTCCGCCCCACGGACCCCGAGCGTTCCCGCGCGTTCTACGGCCGCGATCTGGGTCTGGCCGTGTACCGCGAGTTCGGCACGGGCCCCGAACGCGGCACCGTCTACTTCCTCGGCGGCGGCTTCCTGGAGGTCTCCGGCCGCGCCGAGGCGCCGCCGTCCCCCGCGGTGCGGCTGTGGCTCCAGGTCGCGGACGTGGCGGCCGCCCACGAGGAACTGGCGGGCCGGGGCGTCGAGATCCTGCGTCCGCCGGTCAAGGAGCCGTGGGGCCTGGTCGAGATGTGGATCGCGGACCCGGACGGCACCCGCATCGCGGTGGTGGAGGTACCGGCGGACCATCCGCTGCGGTATCGCCCCTGAGGCGCCGGGCACCGCCCCGCACCTCCGGTACGCGCCTGCCGTACCTCTGTGCGCTCCCGTACGCCGCCCCGCCGCCGGGCATCGACCCGTCGACGGTGTGGCGTCGGTCGAGGAGGTGCTCGGTGCACGGACCGGGGTCGGCGAGTTGGCTGCTGGTGGCGCTCTGCGCGGGGAGCGGGGCGTACTGCCTGCTGCGGATGCGCAGCGGGGTCGAGGAGCAGCGGCGTACGGCGGGGGGCGAGGCGCTGATGGGGTTCGGGATGGCGGTGATGGCCCTGCCTGCCGCGGTGCTCGACCCGCCGCGCGGCGCGTGGCTGGGGTACGCGGCGGTGTTCGCCGCGGCCGGGTTGCGGGTGGCCTGGGCGGCGCGGCGCGGGCAGCGTCATCTGCACCATGTCGTGGGCGCGCTGGCCATGGTGTACATGTCGGTGGCGATGGTCGCGGCGCCGGGCGGGCACGGGGCGCACGGCGGTGCGGGGGTGCCGGTGGTGACGGGGGTGCTGTTGCTGTACTTCGCCGGGCACGTGCTGCTGTCGGGCGCGCGGCTTGCGCCGGTGGGCGCGGTGGCGGGCGCGGGCGACGTCGCGTCCGTGAACGGAGTCGCGGGGTGGGCCGACCGGCCGGAGCTGGCGCTGGTGTGCCGGCTCTCGATGAGCATGGGGATGCTGGCGATGCTGCTCGCGCTGTGACGCCCGGGGCACCGGTGAACCCCGGAGACGCCGGGAGACGCCGAGAGGTCCCGGATGCCCACGGAATCCGTCGTGGCGTACATCACTTGCGGCGGCTGCCCATATCGCCGCGTGACGCGCCCCTCATAGGGTTGACCCATGATGGTCCCCGTCGCGCTGATGCTGCTGGGCGCGCTGACCGCCGTCGTCGCCCCCAGGATGCTCGCGAGGGCCGACTGGGTGGAGCGCGAACCGGTGGTCGCGCTGTGGGCCTGGCAGTGCGTGGTGGCCGGAGTCCTGCTGTGCTGCGCGCTGTCGATGACGTTCAGCGCGGCGTCCGCCTGGCAGGCGGTGCGCGGACACCTCTTCGCGCCCGCGCCCCGCGACGTCGTGGAGGCGTACGCTCTCGGCCCCACCCCGTGGGCCACCGTGACGGCGGTGGCGCTCGCGTGCGGCGGCGCCTGGACCGCCGCGATGCTCACCCGCGAGATCGCCCGCGCCCGTACCAGGCGCGCCAAGCGCCGCGCCGAACTCGTCGTACGGGCACCGCTGTTGCCCGGTGAGGAGCCCGGCGCCGACCGGCTCGTCGTCCTGGAGGGCGAGCGGCCCGACGCCTGGTGGCTGCCCGGCGCCGCACCCCAACTGGTCATCACCACCGCTGCGTTGCGCCGCCTGAAGGGACGTCAGCTCGATGCGGTGCTCGCCCACGAGCAGGGCCACGCGCAGGCCCGGCACGACTGGCTGCTGCACTGCTCGGGCGCGCTCGCCGCGGGTTTCCCGCAGGTCCCGGTGTTCGCCGCGTTCCGCGCCGAGATGCACCGGCTCGTGGAGCTGGCCGCCGACGACGTGGCCTCGCGCCGCTTCGGGCGGCTCACCATCGCGCTCGCCCTCGTGGAACTCAACGAGCACCGGGGCGTGTTCGGGCCCTGCCCGAGCACGCACGCGCATGTCCCGCAGCGCGTGCACCGGCTCCTGTCGGCCCGCCCGCGGCTCACCGCCGGGCGCCGGCTGCGGCTGACGGCGGCCGCGGCGCTCGTGCCGGTGGTGCCGCTGCTCATCGCGTTCGTACCGGCACTCCGCGCGCTCGGTTAGGTGCCGTCGCCCTCCATCGGTCAGGATCACCGCATGGATTCCGCACCGCCCCGAGCAACCCCCCGCACTCCCGGCTCCGCGCGTACTGCCCTCTTCCTCGCCGTCCCGACCGTGCTGCTGATCGTCCTCGTCGCCGCCGAGTGGCGACCGCTGCTCGATGTGGACGGCGACCTCGCACGGACCACGCACCGCTGGGCGGTGGCACACGCGGATCTGACGCAGACCGCCCGCATCCTGACGGACTGGGTGTGGGACCCGTGGACGATGCGGGCGCTGTGCACCGTCGTCGTGCTGTGGCTGGTGGCCCGGCGCGCGTGGTGGCTCGCGGGCTGGCTCGCGGCCACGTGTCTGGTGGGCACGCTGGTGCAGCAGGGGCTCAAGGCCGCGGTGGGGCGGGAGCGGCCGGCGTGGCCGGACCCGGTGGACTCCGCGCACTACGCGGCGTTCCCTTCGGGGCACGCGATGACGGCGGCCGTGGTGTGCGGGCTGCTGCTGTGGCTGCTGCGGGTGTACGGCGTGGGGGGCCTGGCGTGGCGGGCAGGGCTCGCCGTGGCCGCGGTGTCCGTGCTCGGCGTGGGCTTCACCCGGGTGTGGCTCGGGGTGCACTGGTCGTCGGACGTCGTCGGGGGCTGGCTGCTTGGCGCGCTGACGGTGGCACTGGCCGTGGCGGCGTACGAGCGTTTCGTGCCCGAGGAGCAGCGGCCGGGTGGCTCCGGCGGCGGAGAGCAGCGGCGGGGCGACTCCGGCGGAGCCCGGCGACTCCGGCGGAGCCCGCGAGCCACGTCCGGGCGACTCGGCCCGTCGCCGACCCGGGCCTTCTTGACCCCCGCTCGCCCGGTCCCGGAGGATCGCACGCATGGCGATCAAGGGCGTGCTCTTCGATTTCTCCGGGACGCTGTTCCGCGTCGAGTCCACCGCTTCCTGGCTGCGCGGCACGCTCGCCGCGAGCGGGCTCACCCTGCCGGCGGACGAGGCGGCGCGGCTCGCGGACGCGCTGGACCGTGCGGGTGCGCTGCCGGGCGGCTCACCGACGGTCGACGTGCCGGACCATCTCACCGAACTGTGGGGGCAGCGCGACGAGAGCGCGGAACTCCACCGGGCGGCCTACACGGGTCTCGCCCGTACGGTGCCGCTGCCCGAACCGCGGCTCTACGACGCGCTGTACGAGCGCCACAAGGCTCCTGAGGCGTGGCGGCCGTACGACGACGCGCCGGAGGTGCTGCGGGAGCTGCGGGTGCTCGGCGTACGCGTGGGGGTCGTCAGCAACATCGGCTGGGACCTGCGGCCGGTCTTCCGCTTCCACGGCCTGGACCCTTATGTCGACGTGTACGCCCTGTCGTACGAGCACGCCGTGCAGAAGCCGGACGCACGGCTCTTCGCGCACGCCTGTGACGGGCTCGGGGTCGCGCCGCAGGACACGCTGATGGTGGGCGACGACCGGCGGGCGGACGGGGGCGCGGCGGCGTTGGGCTGCGCGGTGCACTTCGTGGACCATCTGCCGGTGGAGCGGCGGCCCGAGGCTCTGCGGGCCGTGCTGGGGCTCGTCGGCGGTGCGGGGGCGCCCTGAGCGTCCGGGGCACCGCCCTGAGGACCTCAGGACTGATAGCCCTCGACCTGTGCCGCCGGCCGTGCCCTCACCGTGTCGGGGTCGCCGCCGAACTCGGCCTTCGCGCGCCGCCTGCGCAGCAGGTCCCAGCACTGGTCGAGTTCGCGTTCCAGGACGCCGAGGCGGGCCCGTTCCGTCGCCTCGTCGATCGCTCCGGACGCGAGCGATTCCCGCAGGGTCTTCTCGGCGTCGACCATCTCACTGATCCGCGCCAGAATCTGCTGTTGGTCCATGTCCAAGCGCCTCCTCGGCCCCCGGCCCACTCTAGGGCGTGTCCGGTGGGTCGGCGCGGCGTCGCGTCCACGGCCGCCCCAGGGCGTGTCCGACCCATCGGACACGCCCAAGGGCAGGCAACACTCCCCCGCGGTGTTGCCTGCCCGAGGCGGCACCGGCCCATGACGGCCAGGGCCGGGACACCCTGAGTATATTGGCTCTGAGCCAGTCAACGCAGGAGTTACAGGATGTCCCCGCGTAGCCCATCGGTCAATGAAGAGTTGCGCCGACGTTCCCGCGAGCGGCTGCTGCAGGCGACGGTGGACCTGGTGGGCGAGCGCGGTTACGAGGCGACGACGCTCGCGGACATCGCCGACCGGGCGGGCTCCGCCCGCGGCCTCGTGTCGTACTACTTCCCGGGAAAGCGCCAGCTCCTGCAGTCGGCGGTGCACCGCCTGATGCACATGACGCTGCAGGCCGCGCTGGAGCGGGAGCCGCGCACGGAGGACGGCGAAGAGCTGCTCGCCCGCGCCATCGACGCGATCCTGGGCCTGGCGCGCGACCGGCCCGTGCTGATGCGCACGCACATGGCGGGCATCCTGCAGGCCGAGGGGTTCGTGCAGTGCCCGGAGCAGCAGCGGCTGGCCTTCCTGCTGCGCGAGTCGGTGGCCCGGCACGGGTCGCCGGAGGCCGAGACGGACTACCGGATGCTGCGCGCCCTGCTGATGGGCGCGGTCTTCGCGCTGCTCATCCCGGGCGCGCCGATGCCGTTCGACGTGCTGCGGGCCGAGCTCTTCCAGCGGTACGACCTGGACTGGAAGCTCGGCGTCCCGCCGAGCGCGGAGCCGCCCGAAGGGCCGTTCTAGAGAGAGCGTCCGTTCTGGAAACTGGAAAGGGGTGCGGGTGAACCGCGTACGGACGATTCAGGAGCCACGACCAGGGGTGGGGCCGGGAGACGGTTCCGGGTCGGAGCCCGGGGTGCCCGACCTTGTCTGGTACGCCGCCTACGGCTCCAACACGCTCCTGGGCCGCCTCATGCACTACATCGCGGGCGGGCGGCCGCCCGGCGCGGCGCGGGGCTGCCCGGGCTGCCGGGACCGGCGTCCGCCGCGGGCCTCGGTTCCCCTGGAGCTCCAGGGGCTGGTGTACTTCGCGACCGAGTCCGCGCTCTGGTCGGGCGGCCGGGCGTTCTACGACCCCGAGGCGCGGGGGCGGGTGTACACGCGCGCCCATCTGGTGACGGCCGAGCAGTTCGGCGACATCGCGGCGCAGGAGATGTACGGCGAGCCCGGGGCCGTCCCCGATCTGGGGCCGGCGCTGCGGCACGGCCGGGCCCGGATCGGGGACGGGCGCTACGAGACGCTGGTGTGCCCGGGGACGCTCGACGGCCTTCCGGTGCTCACCTTCACCGCGCCGTGGGCGTGGGAGGACGTCGACCTCAACGCCCCGTCCGGCGGCTATCTGCGCCAGCTGGCGACCGGGCTCCTGGAGACGGCGGCGTGGGACGAGGCCGCCGTGAGCGCCTACCTCGCGGCGTGCCCGGGTGCCGCGGGGACGTGGACGGCCGAGCGCGTGGCGGGGCTGCTGCGGGGCTGAGCCGCCGTCGCGTCGCCCCGGAAGCGGTCAGCCGCCGCAGAGTTCCGCGAACCTCCGGGCGTCGACGTTGCCGCCCGAGAGGATGATGCCGACGCGCGGCAGGACCCGGTCCACGCGTCCGCTCAGCGCGGCCGCCAGGGCCGTGGCGCCGCTGGGCTCGACGACGGTCTTCAGGCGTTCGAAGGCGAACCGCATCGCGTCCCGGATGTCGTCGTCGGAGACGAGGGCGATGTCGTCGACGAGCCGCCGGTTGACGGAGAACGTCAACTCGCCCGGGATCTCGGCGGCTTGGCCGTCGGCGATGGTGCGCGGCACGGGGATCGTCACCCGGTGCCCGGCCGCCAGCGACCGCTTGGTGTCGTCACCCGCCTCCGGCTCGACGCCGACGACGCGGATGTCACCGTTCAGGCCCTTCGCGGCGGTGGCACTGCCCGCGATCAGTCCGCCGCCGCCGACCGGTACGAGCAGCAGGCCCAACTCGCCGACCTCTTCTATGAGTTCGAGAGCGGCCGTGCCCTGGCCCGCGATGACGTGCGGGTGCTCGTACGGCGGGATCAGGGCGAGGCCGCGCTCGTCGGCGAGGGCCTTGCCGATGGCTTCGCGGTCGCCGGTGTAGCGGTCGTACGTGACGATCTCGGCGCCGTAGCCCTCGGCGGCCGCGCGCTTGGAGTGCGGGGTGTCCTCGGGCATGACGATGACGGCGCTGCTGCCCAGCTCGCGGGCGGCGAGGGCGACGGCCTGGGCGTGGTTGCCGGAGGAGAACGACGCGATGCCCTTGGCCAGTTGCCCGGGTGAGAGCCGGGAGACGGCGTTGTAGGCGCCGCGGAACTTGAAGGCACCGATGCGCTGGAGGTTCTCGCACTTCAGGAAGACCTCCGCGCCCACCCGGGCGTCCAGGGTGCGCGAGCGCAGCACGGGCGTGCGGTGGGCCACGCCCTTCAGCCGGGCGGCGGCGTCGCGGACGTCGTCGAGGGTGACCGGGGGTGTGCTCGTCATGCGGATGCTCCCTGTGAGGTGTCGGGCCCGCCCGCCGGGTCGTCCTGGGCGCGGGCTCTGGCGAGGTAGTTGTAGGCGGAGGCGCGGGAGATGCCGAGGCGGGCCGCCACCTGCGGGACCGCGCGCCGGACCGCGAAGACGCCGCGCTCGTCGAGCCCGCGGAACAGCTCGACGCGTTCGGCGCGGTCGAGCTCGCCCCAGGGGCGGCTGCGCTCGAGCTGGTAGGCGTCGACGACGGAACGCACCACGGCGTCGATGACGTCGGCGGAGTCGCCGAAGGTGGTCGTCGGCACCTCCGCCGGAGCCGTCACCCCGGCGAGTTCACCGATCAGCGAGCCGACCTGCTGCACGGCGGTGATGTCGAGGTTCACGCACAGCGCCCCGAACACCGCGCCGCCGCTGTCGCGCAGCAGCATCGTGGACGACTTGACCAGCTTGCCGTCCTGCGTACGGGTCAGATAGTTCAGCTCGTCGGCGGCCTCGTCGCCGCGCGCGAGCATGCCCATCCCGATCTCGCTCATCGCGCCGCCGACGCCGCGTCCCGTGACGGCCCCGGCGATCGACACGACGGACCGCTCCGGCCGCCGGTAGTCGTGCACGACCACCTCGCACAGCGAGCCGAAGGTGGCGGCGATGCCGTCGGCGACGGGCCCCAGCGCGGCGAGGATCGCGTCACGCTCGGCATCGCGCCGCGCGTCCCGGCCGCCGTCCGTCTGCCCGTCCTCGGCGCTCATGTCGGTCCTCGTACTCCCACTCGGCCCTGCGGTGCGGGTGCTCTGGACACAACGTACACGCCTTGGACGAAAAATCCAGCCCCGGAGAGTTCACTGAGCGCGGCCGCCGACGCCGCAAGGGCCCCCGTTCCTCCGGGTGGGAGGAGCGGGGGCCCTGTTCCGTGAGGAGGACGGGGGCGTCGGACGTCAGCGCACGGTCACCTTGAAGACCGGCGACAGCGTCGCGCCGCTCTTCATGCGGAGCTCGTTCGCGCCCTTGAGGCCGAGCTTCACGCGCATCGCGTACGTGCCGGACTTGTTGACGGTGGTGGACGCGGGCAACGTCTTCCACGTACCGCGCTGCTTCTGCTGGAGACCCACCTTGCTGCCGGCCTTGATGCCGGTCGCCTTGCCGCTGACGCGCAGCTCCTGCCAGGCGCGCACGGAGGTCGAGGACGACTTGGCGGTCAGCGCGGGCTTCACCTTGGCGGTGGGGCTGTGCTTCTGGGTGCCGAGGCTCTTGCCGGTCTTGACGTCCCAGATCGCGTACGGCGTGCCGCCGCCCTGCGTCTTGCTGTAGAGCTTCTTGCCGTCGGAGCTCAGGTGCAGGTAGATGCCCTTGTCGATGGTCTGGCCGGGCTTGAGGGCCTTGCCGTTGTAGTACGGCTTGCCGCCCTTGACCGGGACGGTGACACCGGCACCGATGTCGATCTTGACCGGCTTGGGGGCGGCGGTCACCGCGGCGGCGCGGACGGGGGCCGGGGTGCTCGCCAGCGCGGCAGCGGCCGGGGCCAGCAGCGCCGCACCGGCGACGACGGAGATGGTGGCGGTACGAAGGGTGCTGCGGCGGTGAGTGGTGTGGCGCATGGTGGCGGTGTTCCCCTTCACAGTACGGATGTCTCTTTATGCCCTCTGCCGTCCGGCGAGCGCTGAATCAACCTATTCGCCCGTCATTACGGGTTTCCCGAGATCATGTAACGGGGCCCCATAGATCACTTCACGGGCATGCCTCCCCCGCCCGCACCGGCACGGCAACATCCCGGCCCCGAATTAGCCCGTTCATGCCCTCACTTCGTTTGACACCTCGAAACATGGGGTGTTCCCATGTCTGTCCTCGATCTGAACGATCCGGCAGAGAGGCCACCGAACCGATGCCGCTGCGCAGCACCGCACGCACCAACCTCGTCGATCTGGTCATCTCCCAGATGGAGAGCCTGATCTCCGACGGCGAGTGGGAGGTCGGCACCAAGATCCCGGCCGAGCCGCTGCTCGTGGAACAGCTCGCCGTGGGCCGCAACACCGTGCGCGAGGCGGTCCGCGCCCTGGTGCACACCGGCATGCTGGAGCCGCGCCAGGGCGACGGGACGTATGTCCGGGCCAACAGCGACTTCGGCGCGGCCGTGCAGCGGCGGGTGCGCAAGGCGAGCGTTCTGGAGGCGTACGAGGTGCGCGCCTCGCTGGAGCGCGACGCGGCCCGGTACGCGGCCGAGCGCCGCACGCCGGAGGACCTGGCCGCGCTGCGCACCGCGCTCGCCGTGCGTGCCCGGGCCTGGGAGGACGGCGACACGGACGCCTTCATCGACGCGGACATGGCCTTCCACCGCACCGTCGCCGCCGCGGCCCACAACACCGTCCTCGCCGAGCTGTACGGACACCTCAGCGACGCGATGCGCGCCACGCTCCAGTCCGTGCTCGGCGCCGCCGTCCCCGACGCCGTACGCCATCAGATCGACGCCCACAGCGCGATCGTCGACGCCATCGAGGCGCGTGACGCGACGGCCGCCGAGGCCGCGGTGCTCGCCCATCTCGCCGAGGGCATGGCCGCGCTGCGCGAGCAGCCACCGGCCGACTGAGGCCCCCCCCCCGCCTCGTACACGTACCACCGAAGCAACCTCCGGGAGAGAGTCATGAGCAGCCAAGGGCACGCCGCCCCGGCCACCGTGGAGCGGGAGGACGACGACCCCATGGCGGACCGCGCGTCGAACGGCCGGCCGGACGGCCCGCCCGGCGTCACCGGGCGGCACGCGCTCTGGCTCGGGCTCGGCGTCGTCCTGCTCGCCCTCAACCTGCGTCCCGCCCTGGTCGCGGTCTCCCCGCTCGCCGACACCATCCGCGACGACAGCGGTATGTCGGCGGCCGCCACCAGCCTGCTGACCGCACTGCCGCTGCTGTGCTTCGGGCTGCTCGCGCCCGTCGCGCCGCGCCTGGGCCGCCGCTTCGGCACCGAGCGGTCGCTGCTCGCCACCATGGCGCTGATCTGCGCGGGCACGGCGCTGCGGACGCTGGACTCGGTCCTCGCGCTGTTCGCGGGCACCGTCGTGATCGGCGCGGGCATCGCCGTCGCCAACGTGCTGCTCCCGGGCCTGATCAAGCGGGACTTCCCGGCGCGGGCCGGGCTGATGACGGGCCTGTACTCGATGTCGCTGTTCGGCGGCGCCGCGCTCGCCGCGGGCGTCACGCTGCCCGTGCAGGAGGCGTCCGGCATGAACTGGCGGACGACGCTGGCCTGTTGGGGCGCGCTGGCGGTGGTGGCGTTCGTGGTGTGGCTGCCCCAGCTCCGCTCGCGTACGCGGGTGGGCGCGGCGGCGGCCCGGCAGGCGGCGCATCCGGTACGCGGCCTGTGGCGTTCGCCGCTGGCCTGGCAGGTCACCGCATACATGGGGCTGCAGTCCCTCAACTACTACGCGGCGGCGGCCTGGCTGCCGACGCTGCTCCAGGACTCCGGCATGAGCCCGGGCGACGCGGGCTGGATGCTGTCCTTCTCCTCCCTGCTCGGCATCGCGGGTTCGTTCGTGGCGCCGGTGATCGTGGGCAGGCGGGTGCGCTCGGGCACCCTCGCCGTGCTCGGCGCGGTGCTGTGCGCGATCGGGTACGCCGGGGTGCTCGCCGCGCCGGTCGGCGGCGCCTATGTATGGATGAGTCTGCTCGGGCTCGGCCAGGGCGCGGCGATCAGCCTCGCGCTGCTGTTCATCGTGCAGCGCGCGCCGGACGCCCGGCACGTCGCCCAGTTGTCCAGCATGGCCCAGTGCTTCGGCTACATCCTCGCCGCCACCGGCCCCGCCGTCCTCGGCGCCGTCCACGACGCCTCCCACAACTGGACGGTGCCGCTGGTGGTCCTGCTCGTACTGCTCGTGCCGCAGGTCGCGGTGGGCCTCGGGGCCGCCCGCAACCGGCATGTGGCGGGTACTCCGGCCGGGAGCGGCGGCCGCACGGTCAGGCGTGGCGGGCCGTCAGCGCGGTCGTGAGGTCGGCGAGGCCCCGGCGGGCGGCGGGGTCGAGGTCGAGCGGGTCGAGGAGGTCCCAGGCGGCGGCGATCCTGCGGTCGGCCTCGGCCAGGGTCCAGGCACGCCCGCCCGCTTCCTCGACGAGGCCGGTGACCATGGCGACCTGGTGCTCCGTCAGGTCGCCGGGAGTGGCGTACAGCCGGGAGAGGCGGGTGCGCCGCCGCCGCCGAGCCGGCCTGGAGTGCCGCGACGACCGGGGCGATCTTCTTGCGGGCGCGCAGGTCGGAGCCGACGGGCTTGCCGGTCACGGCCGGGTCGCCCCAGATCCCCAGGACGTCGTCGATGAGCTGGAAGGCGACACCGAGATGGTCGCCGAAGCGCCCGAAGCGGTCGAGCCAGGCCGGAGGCGCCGCACCGGGCGGTGCCCCGTGCGCGGCCCCGTGCGCGGCCCCGAGCCGGCAGGCGCAGCCGAGCAGCGCCCCGGTCTTGCCGCCGAGCATCGCCAGGCACTCCTCGACGCCGACCTCCCGCTCCCGTTCGAAGCACAGGTCGTCGCCCTGCCCCATGGCCAGCCTGCGCAGGGTGCGGGCGAGGTCCGCCATCGAGGGGCGGTCGCCGGGCGCCGCCGGTCGGCGAGCACCTCGAAGCCGAGGGCGATCAGCGCGTCACCGGCGAGGAGGGCGCGGGGCACGCCGAAGCGGACCCATACCGTCGGCCGGTGCCTGCGGACGCGGTCGCCGTCCATGATGTCGTCGTGGATCAGCAAGGCGTTGTGCAGCAGCTCGATCGTCTCGGCGACGAAGCGGTCCAGGTTCGCGATGAGCTTGCGCAGCTTCAGGTGGCTCGGCGTGGGCCAGTGCAGCGGCGGGAAGGGGAAGCGGAAGAAGTCCCCCATGATGTGGTTGGCGTACGTGAAGTCGTTCTCGATGGCCTCGGTGGTGGGGCCGACGTCGGCGCCGAACAGATTCCGCGTCACGATGCGCAGCGCGATGTGCCCGACGTCCGGTACGACCGCCGCCACGTCGCCGTCGCGGTACCGCTGCTTCCACCGGCCGAGCATGGCCGCGGTCTCCTCGGTCATGGTGTCGGCGAAGGCGGAGATCTTCGGGCGGTGGAACCGGCCGCGTGATTCACCGCAGGCGCGTTCCTGCGTGGGATGCGATTCTTTTCGGCCCGCCCTGACGGGAGTCCGACAAGCCGGAGGGGCGGTACGCCGGGCTCCCTCGCCCGTCTTTTCACGCGTCGCGCTCGACGGACTTCCACTCGCCGTCCTCGACCCGGTACAGCGCGAGCTCCGCATTGGTCGCGTCGCCGTACTTGTCGAAGGAGATCGTGCCGGTGGCCCCGTCGAATGAGACGTGCCGGAGGGCGGAGACGACCTCGGCACGGGCGTTCTTCGGCAGCCTGCCGCCGTGGGCGTCCGTGACGTCCTTGACGGCCTGGACGATGGCCCAGGTGGCGTCGTAGGCGTAAGCGCCGTGGATGCCATGATCGTCGCGATAGTCGGCCTGCCGGTAGCTCTTCACGAACTGCCGTGCGGAGGCGAGCTGTTCGGGGTGCGGAACCGACACGGTGAGGGCGCCCTCGCTCGCCCGTCCGGCCAGGTCGATGAACTCTTCGCTGTAGATGCCGTCACCGCCCGCGAGCGGTATGTCGGCGCCGGCCTTCCGCAGTTGGGCGTTCAGCGGGCCGGCGGCGGGGTACTCACCGCCGTAGAAGAAGACGTCGGCACCCGAGTTCTTCACCTCGGCGGCCACCGCGGGGAAGTCGCCGGCGTTGTCGGGGTCGATGTGGTCACTGCCGACGACCTTGCCGCCGAGCCGGGTGAACTCGGCTCTGAAGGCGTCGGCGACACCGGCACCGTAGACCTTCTTGTCGTCGACGACGAATGCCTTCTTCTTGTCGTCGTCGTTGTAGAGATGCTGCGCGGCGGCCACGCCGTGATGCGCGTCCGTGGGCACGGTCCGGTAGAACGACCGGAAGGGGCGGCTCTTCTTGCCGGTCTGCCACTTCCAGCCCTGCGTCAGCACCGGGTCGGCCGCGGTGGGGGAGACGAGGGCCAGGTCCGCGTCGTCCGCGTCCTTCTGCATCGACTGGGCCACGCCGGAGTTCACCGGACCGACGACACCGATGACGGTGTCATCGGCGATGAGTTCGGTGCCGTTCTCCTGGCCGGTGGCAGGCTGGGCCTTGTCGTCCAGTGGCTTGAGCTCGAAAGTGACTCCGTCGACGGCGCCGTCCTCGTTCGCCCGCCGGACAGCGAGGTCCGCGGAGTTCCTGATCCCGCGGCCCAGCGGGGCCAGCTTGCCGGTCAGCGGGGCGTCGAGGCCGATGGTCACGACCTGGCCGCCGGGAGGCTTTCCGGAACCTCCGCCCTTCTCCCCACCAGTGGTCAGCCAGACCCCCAATGAGGCCGCGGTGACGACGCCGAGTGCCGCCAGAGGCACGATGACGCGGTTGCGCACGCGCCGCGACGGTCTGCCTCCCCTCGGCGTGGCAGCGGTTTCGGGCGGGCGGGGCTCCGGGGTGGGTTCCGGGGGCGGGGCGGCGCGGTTGCGGGCCAGGGCGATGAGGCCGCCGGTGTTGCGATTGCGCTGTTGGGGCAGGGGGCGGGACTTGGCCGCCAGGGCCCGGTGCAGATGCCGGTACACGGTGTCCATGTCCATCGGGTCCGGCGCCCGCGGAATGCCTTCGCTCAGCGCGGTGATCAGCTCGCCGGTGAACGCCGTGTAGGTCTCGCCGGGGGGGTGCGAGCGCGGGTCTGGATTCCGCGGAGGCCGTGAGCACACAGCTCCCCTCGACCATCGCGTGGTCGGCGACGTAGTCGCTCGCGCTCATCCGGCCGGTCAGGGCCCGCCCGCTGTAACAGCAGTCCAGGATCACGACGGTGCGGCGGGCCCCGGCCGACGGGCCCAGCACCGCCCGGCGCAGATACTCGTATCTGAGGGCGGTGTACTCACGCTCCCGGTCCGAGTCCGGCAGGGCCAGGTAGAGCTCGTCGGTGTGCGGATCGGTCAGGCCGTGCCCGGCGAAGTAGACGACGAGCGTGTCCCGTGCCCGGATCGCCGCCGCCCGCACGGCGTCCAGGACCTCCTGGGCACTGTGCGGTTGGGAGAGCACCGTGCACCGGTCGGCCGGCAGACCCCACACCTCGGGGTCCCGCAGCACGCCCGCAAGGCCGTCCAGATTGCGGGCCACGGCGGGCAGGTCGTCGAGGGAGGCGTACGCGTGCACGCCCACCAGCAGTGCCACCGAACGGCCGGGGTCCGCCAGGTCGGTCACCGGTCACTCCCCGCTTCCGCCGCCCGGGCCGGGCTCGCCGCCGGGCGGGTCGGCGCCGGGCGGGTCGGCGCCGAGGGCCCTGAGGACGCGTTCCACCGTCTCGGCCGAGCCGTCGTGCACCGTGACCGTCACGCCGTCCCGCTCGATCCGCACCTGCGGCGGGCGTGGACGCGACCCGCGCCAGGTCGCCACGGCGACCACCAGGCCGCCCAGGGCGACGGCATGGGTGAGCACCACGTCGACCAGCTCGGGAACCCCGCCCATGTGCTCCTGGGACGACGGGTCCGCGCCGATGGACACCTCGGCCCGACCCCGCAGTTCCGCGTCCGAGGCCAGCCAGCGGTACAACGACGCCGCATGGTCCACATGGTCGCCTGCCTCGGCGGGCTCGCCCCCCGCGCCGTCGTCGAACGTCAGCCGGACTTTCATCGGCCCCTGCCCCCCTTGCCGACCACGCCTCCCGGCGGGGCACACATGCTAGCCGGGAAGGGCCTAATCGGGCGTCCGGGCAAGGGTGTTGCACCCTTGCTGACCGCCGACGGTCGCACACACCTTGAGCGTGTCCGTGCCCGTCAGTTCCCAGGTGGCGTCGAAGTGTCCCGCCTCCTGGCAGGTCTGCGGGTCGAGCGAGAGCACGGTGCCCGTGAAGCGCGGTCCGCTGCCGTTCACCTTCCAGATCTCACGGCCCGCTTCGACGACGCAGCTGCCGGTGCCGCCCCCGCTCTCGGCAGTGGTCCGGCCGCTGTACGCGTCCGGTCCGCGCTCCTCGACGCGCACCCGCCCCCCGGCGAGCTCCCAGGTGCCGACGATCCCGGAGCGCGTGGCCGCCGTGCTCGACGGCGCGGGCGTGCCGGTCTCCGCCTCGGCCGGTGGCAGCGGCGGCGGTGCGGGCAGCCGGACGTCCTTCGCCGCGTCCGTGCCCGCCGTGCGCCCGATGCCCTTGCCGCTGTCGACGTCGAGCAGCCGGAACCTGCCGATGCGCCGGGGCTTCTTGCCGGGCTTGACGGCCGTGGTCTTGTCCCGGTCGTACCGCTCGCGCCAGTCCGGATCCGGGATGCTCCCCGGATCGATGTCACCGGGGCTCAGCGAGGGCGGCGCGAGGGGGTTGCCGCAGTTGCACTTGACCACTGGCTGGCCGAACCGGTCGAGGAGCACCGCGATGCCCGCTTCGAGGAGGGACTCGAAGACCGTGGCCGCCCCCTTGCGGAAGCCGTGGTTCTTGACCAGCGTGTCCGTGCGCAGCAGGACGGGTGTCAGGCCGCCGACGTAACGCCGGATGCCCTTGATGCCGATGCCGCGCACCTTCGACCACGCCGCCGCCTTCTTCGTGTTGCGTGCGTCCGTGAGGAAGTCGACCAGCGCGGCCTTGTCGCAACTGCTCTTGTTCAGTGTCCCGCCGTAGAGCCCCGGGGTGCCCCCGGTGCGTACGCCGCCGCCGGACCGCGGTGTCAGGCCCTGCCGGTCGTGGCCCATGGCCCCCGTGAAGAACGGGTCCGGCCCCAGTTCCCCGGCCGCCACCGGGACGACCTTCTCCTTCGCGTCCTCGTCACCACCGCACGCGGCGGTGAGGCCGGCGATCAGCACGGCCGCGGTCAGCGCCGCCACGGCGCGACGGCCCGTGGAAAGCTTCATGTTGCCCCCCTTGCCCCCATGGTGTTTCTCCGCTCACCATGGCGCGGCCCGGCAGAGCTGGATAGCAACGGGACAGGGCTGAGGGGGCGCACCGCAGCGCATCCACGGCGCCAGTCGCGCCACCGCGCACCACCTCGCGACGGCGGACCGCCTAGAGCAGCGGAGCCCGCGGCCCGTCCGGCGACTCGAGGCGCTGGTCCACCACCGACCGGGCGACCTCCGCGACCTCGTCCTGCGAGAGCTGGCGGTAGCCCTCCTCGGTGACCAGGGCCACGCGCGGGAACAGACGGCGCGTCAGGTCGGGCCCGCCGGTCGCCGAGTCGTCGTCCGCGGCGTCGTACAGGGCCTGGACGGCGGCGAGGACGATGTCCTGCTCGGACATGCCCTCGTGGTAGAGCTTCTTCAGGGAGCCGCGGGCGTAGACCGAGCCCGAGCCGGTGGCGGCGATGCCCCGCTCCTCGGTGCGGCCTCCGGTGACGTCGTACGAGAAGATCCGCCCCACGCCCTTGCCCAGGTCGTAACCGGCGAACAACGGCACCACGGCGAGGCCCTGCATCGCCATCGCGAGGTTGCCGCGGACCATCGTGGTGAGCCGGTTGGCCTTGCCCACCAGGGACAGGGCCGTGCCCTCGATCTTCTCGTGGTGTTCGAGTTCGAGCTGGAAGAGCTTGATCAGTTCCACGGCCAGGCCCGCGGTCCCGGCGATGGCTATCGCGGAGTGCTCGTCGGCGGGGAACACCTTGTCGTAGTCGCGGTGGGCGATGACGTTGCCCATCGTGACGCGGCGGTCGCCCGCCACGAGAACGCCGTCCGCGTACGCCGCCGCGACGATCGTCGTGCCGTGCGGCGCCTCGAAGCCGTCGTGCGCGACGGGCAGGGAGCGCCTCGCGGGCAGCAGATCCGGCGCCTGCGCCGCGAGGAAGTCGAGGAACGACGAGGTCTCGGTGGCCATGAAGGCGGGCGGAAGACTCCCCGTCCCGCGCGGATCAGTGTTCATGCACGCCCCTCCCGAGCCTGCCGCCGGATCTTGAGGCGCACCCTACCCCTCGCCCTCAAGTCCCTAACCACTGACGGACGTTGCGGAGACAGGCGCCGGTGCCCGGCGAAGCGGAGGCGAACTCCCGTACAACCCTTGCGTCCCGGTCGCGGTCGAACTGGGCACCGGATGAGGAACGGGCCCTTTCCGGACCCACCCCCGCGCCGCCCGGCCACTTTCACGCACAGGAGTCGCTCGTGCGCAAGAACCGTTCGGCCGCCCTCGCCGCGGCCTCATTCCTTCTGCTGTCGGGCGCGGCCGTCGCCGCCGCCCCCGCCGCGGTCGCCGGCACCCCCGGGGGTACGCGCGCCGACGACCGCAACAGCGACTTCAACGGCGACGGTCACGAGGACGTGCTGGTCGGCGCGCCCGGCGCGACGGTCAGCGGCAAGAGAGGCGCGGGTCTCGTCACCGTGCAGTACGGCTCCGGCAGAGGCATCGGCACCAGCGCCGTGGCGCGGTTCAGCCAGTCCACGGCCGGTGTCGCGGGCGCCGCGGAGGCCGGTGACGGCTTCGGCAGGGCCGTCGCCACCGGCGACCTGGACGCCGACGGCTTCGACGACGCGATCGTCGGCATCCCCGGCGAGGACATCGGCGACCGGGCGGACGCCGGCGGCGTCGCGATCCTGTGGGGCTCCGAGCAGGGCCTGACCGGTGCCGCGAGCGACTGGCTGGAGACCCAGGAGCCCACCGAGGGCGAGAAGTTCGGCTCCGCGGTGACCGCCGCCCGCCTCACCGGCGACACCCCAGGTGACGTGCTCGCCGTACTCGACCGCGACGACCTCGAACTGTTCGTGTACGACGCCGCGCCGCAGGCACGCGGCGCGGCGCCGCTCAAGCGCCTTGCCGCCGAGGGCCCGGCCGCGCGGGCCGACGAGCGCCACATCCTGCCGAAGTCGCTGACCACCGGCGACTACGACGACGACGGCTTCGCCGACCTCGTGGTGTCCGGCGTGACCGTCGGCGAGGAGGAGCCCGGGCACGGCTGGTCCTCGTACTTCTCCGGCGGCGCCGAGGGCCTGACGTACGAGCGCGACCTGCGCGGCGGCCCGGCAGCGGCCTCGGGCGACATCAACGGCGACGGATTCGACGACCTGGTCACCGGCGAGCCCCGCTCCCCCGACGACGGCGGCGAGACGCTCACCGGCGGCCTGGTCGGCGTGCGCCACGGCTCCGCCGAGGGCATCTCGCAGGACGTCGAGTGGTGGACCCAGGACTCCGCGGGCGTGCCCGGCACCGCCGAGCGCGGCGACGGCTGGGGCGCCGACCTGTCCGTGGCCGACACGGACAAGGACGGCTACGCGGACGTGGCGGTCGGCGCGCCCGGCGAGGACATCGGCACGGTCGCGGACGCGGGTGCCGTCTGGGTGCTGCGCGGCGCGGCCGCCGGCCCGACCGCGACCGGCGCCAAGTCCTGGGACCAGAACTCCGCCGGCGTCCCCGGCACCGCGGAGAAGGGCGACAAGTGGGGCGCGCAGGTGCGCCTGACCGACCCCGACGGCGACGGCCGCTTCGGGCTGCTCGCCTCGGCCCCCGGCGAGAACACCGGCGACGGTGTGGTGTGGGTGCTTCCGGCGGGCGCGGGCGGGGTCACGGCCGCCGGGTCGTGGACGTACGGAGCGGGGTCGCTGGGCGCGCCCGCGCAGGACGCGGCGTTCGGCGCGGCGATCGACGAGTGAACGGGCCGCGGGTCCTGGGCGGGAATCCAGGGCCCGCGCCAACCCGAGCACGCCCAAGGCGCGTACCCCGCCCGGCAGTTGGTCCGCACCAATGCCTTGACGCCCCCTGCGCACCTGCCTTAAATCAAGTAGTGAAGAAACCGTCGCGGAGGATCGCGTACCGCGTTCGACTTCTGACGCGACGTTTGTCATGCGCACGCCCCCCACCGTTCGCGTGCGACCACTCCCCCCACCCGGAGCGATGTGATGACCGTGGCCCTCTCCCGGCGCCGCCGCACGGCCCTGTTCGCGCTCTCCCTGGTCTGCTGTGCCACCGCCGCGACCGCGGCGCCCGGCGCGGCAGCCGCCCCCGAGCCCGAGCCCGCGCCCGCCCGTACCAACGCCCTCGCGTTCTCCGACGACTTCAACGGGCCCGCCGGGTCCGCCGTCGACGGCGGCAAGTGGCAGATCGAGACCGGCGACAACGTCAACAACCACGAGCGGCAGTACTACACGGCGGGCAACAAGAACGCGGCGCTCGACGGCCAGGGCAACCTGGTCATCACCGCCCGCAAGGAGAACCCCGCCAACTACCAGTGCTGGTACGGCCGTTGCGAGTACACCTCGGCCCGCCTCAACACCGCCGGCAAGTTCACGACGACGTACGGCCGGGTCGAGGCACGCCTGAAGGTGCCGCGCGGGCAGGGCATGTGGCCCGCGTTCTGGATGCTCGGCAACGACATCGGGCAGGTCGGCTGGCCCGACAGCGGCGAGATCGACGTGATGGAGAACGTCGGCAAGGAGCCGAACACGGTCCACGGCACGCTGCACGGTCCCGGCTACTCCGGTTCGGGCGGCATCGGCGCGGCGTACTCGCTGCCCGGCGGCGAGGCGTTCGCGGACAAGTTCCACACGTTCGCCGTGGACTGGTCGCCGAACAAGGTGACGTGGTCCGTCGACGGGCACGTCTACCAGACCCGCACCCCGGCCGACCTCGGCGGCAAGCAGTGGGTGTTCAACAAGCCGTTCTTCCTCATCCTCAACCTGGCGGTCGGCGGCTACTGGCCCGGCGACCCGGACGGCAGCACGACGTTCCCGCAGACGCTGACCGTCGACTACGTCCGCGTCACCACCGGCTGACGCCCGTAGCCCTTGGTCGAAGCACCCGGGCCGAAGGTCACGGTCCCGCCCGCGCGGACCGCGACCTCGGTTCGGCGGACGTACACCGCCGGCTCGGGGAACTACGCCGCCGGTGTCTTGGCGGAGCACCCCGGCGCGGGGCACGATGCCCGCATGAAGAGCGACCTTTTCTCCGCGGAGCACGTGGCGCAGCCCGCGACCGCGCCCGGTATGAGCCTGCACAACTCCAAGTCGATCCGGTACGCCGTGAGCGGCGAGATGATGGCGCGGCAGGGCGCGATGGTCGCCTACCGCGGCAATCTGCAGTTCGAGCGCAAGGGTCAGGGCGTCGGCGGGATGCTCAAGCGCGCCGTCACCGGCGAGGGGCTTCCGCTGATGGCGGTGCGCGGACAGGGCGAGGCATGGTTCGCGCACGAGGCGCAGAGCTGCTTCGTCGTCGACATCGAGCAGGGCGACTCGCTCACCGTCAACGGCCGCAACATCCTGTGCTTCGACGCGTCGCTCTCGTACGAGATCAAGACCGTGAAGGGGTCGGGGATCTCCGGCGGCGGGCTCTTCAACAGCGTGTTCACCGGGCACGGCCGGCTGGGGCTCATCTGTGAGGGCGAGCCGCTGGTGATCCCCGTGTCGCCGCAGGCGCCGGTGTTCGTGGACACCGACGCCGTGGTCGGCTGGACGACCAGCCTCCAGACCTCGCTGCACCGTTCGCAGTCGATCGGCTCGATGATCCGCGGCGGCTCCGGTGAGGCGGTGCAGCTGAAGCTGGAGGGCGAGGGCATGGTGATCGTCCGGCCGAGCGAGGCGACGCCGCACAAGCCGCAGTAGTCCGCGGTACGGGCCGCGGTGTTCCGGCGGCCGCCTCGCGCCCGTCGGCCGTTCAGCAGCCGACGGGCGTCGTCGTCCCGGCGGGCGCGGCGGGCGCCTTCGCCGCCTGGTCCGCCTGGTCCGCCCGCGTCAGCCGCGTACGCAGCATCGGCAGGGCGCACAGCGTGAGCAGCAGGGCACCGGCCCCGGCGGCGAGGGCCACCGAGACCCCGGCGGTGGTGCCGAAGCGGTCGTAGACGACGCCGGTGACGGCCGCGCCGATCGCGACGCCGCTCTGCAGGCCGGCGATCATCCACGTCATCGCCTCGGTGAGCTGGTGTTCCGGCGTCGTACGCTCCACGATGCCCATGATCACGACCATGGTGGGGGCGAAGAAGACACCGGCGAAGAAGACCACGACGACCATTGCGGCGACCCCGTCGACGAACAGGAACGGCAGCGTGGTCAGCGCGGTGCCGCCGACCCCGATGAGCAGCAGCCGGGGCAGCGGAACGGCCGGCTGCCTGGCCCCGAAGAGCAGTCCGGAAAGACCCGAGCCGACCGCGTAGACCGCGAAGACCAGGCCCGCGAGGGACTTGTTGCCCTGCTCCTCGGCGAACGCGAGCCCCATCGTGTCGACCATGCCGGGGACGGCCCCGCCGCAGAGCAGCACGAGGGCGAGCAGCAGCACCGGCGCCGAACGGATCGCGGAGGTGCCACCGGCGTGCTCGACCCGCGCCTTGACGGGGGGCTCGGTGCTCTTCTGCGGTACGAACAGGGCGACGCCCACGAGCAGCAGAAGTCCCGCGAACAGCGGCGCGGCCTGCGGGAACAGCGCGGTGGACAGGACCACGGCGAGCGCCGGACTGATGACGTACGTCAGCTCGTCGACGACGGACTCCATGGAGTACGCGGTGGTGAGCTGCGGCGTACCCCGGTAGATCTCCGTCCAGCGGGCGCGGACCATCGCGCTCATGCTCGGCATGAGACCGGACAGCAGGGCGAACAGGAACAGGGTCCAGCTCGGGGCGCCGGCGGTGGCGCAGAGCAGCAGGGCGGCGAGGCCGAGCACGCTGACGCCGGTGGCGAGGGGCAGCACCCGGCTCTGTCCGCGGCGGTCCACGGCCTTGGAGACCTGGGGGCCGAGGAAGGCCATGGCGAAGGTGAAGGTGCCCGCGACCAGTCCGGCCAGGGCGTATTCGCCCGTCGTCTCGGACAGCATCGTCAGGATGCCCATATGGGTCAGGGGCAGCGGAAGGCGGGCCATCAGGCCGGCCGAGCTGAACGCCTTCGTGCCGGGGGCGGTGAAGATCTCGCGGTACGCGTTTGGCATTGCCTGTCCTGTGAGTGGAATCGGCCCTCGGCCCGTGCGGGCATGCGCGGTCGTCCGGTGCGCGGCCCGCACGGGCAACTACCGGGACTATCGTTCCACTTTCTATCACGCGCAGCTGCGCGAGGTGCGGTCGCTTCAAGTGCGGTCGCTTCAGGTGCGGTCGCTTCAGGTGCGGTCGAGGAACGCCTGGACCTTCGCCTTGTACGGTTCGCGGTCGTACGACGCGCAAACCCTTCGCGTCGACGGGGAGTGCCAGGGCGAAGGAGCTGTTGAGGAAGTCGCCGGTGCGGCCCAGCATGCCGTGGCTGTGGTCGGCCCACACCTTGAACGCGCGGCGGCGCTTGGTCAGATCGTCCGGTGTCCGCGGCGTGAGGAAGGAGGTGCCGACGCGCTCGCCGGAGGTCGGTGAGGTGTGCGTGAGGACGTCCCGATGCGCGTCGCCGCGCTGGAGGTCGTACAGCTCGGCGCAGGTCCGCACCACCGCGCGAAAGGCGGGGTGCTCCTGGATGCCGCCGGTGAGGGTCCTCCGCAGGCCGCCCGGTGAACCCCGGGGCGCGCGGTTCGGCCGAGCCGGGCCGATCGGCGTCCGAAACCGGATGAAGCCGCGGGACGCGGCAGATCGCGCCCAACCTCCCTGGCATGCACGGGAGTTGGCGCACTTTCTGGCCTCTGGCCAGGCGCCGGACGAACATCGTATCCTCGGCCCTCCCGGCACGGTCGCGCGCTCCCCACGGCGAGGGACCGAGCGCTCCCCCACGGCGACCGACGGAGACCCATGGACGTTGAGGTGATCACGGAGGGGCCGGACGCGAGCGACGAACTCCGCTCGCTCCAGGCATGGTTGGGCGATGTCCAGGAACTGCGCGGCCGGGTGAGCGACCGGGAGCGCCCACCGGAGCCTGGCACCCTCGGGCCCGCCCTGGACGCGCTGTTGGTGACGGTCGGCCCCGGCGGCGCGGCGACCGCGCTCGCCGCAGCCGTCATCGCCTGGCTGCGCACCCGGCGCGGCGAGGTGCGCATCAAGGTGACACTCCCGGGCCGCCGTTCCCTCGAGCTGACCGCCAAGGGCGTGTCCGGCCTCGACGCGGAGTCCCTGCGGCGACAAGTCGCCGATGTCGCGGGGACGTTGGCCCCGGAGCGGACGAGCCCGGAGAACGGAGAGAGGGAGCCGGCCGCCGGCCCCGAGCGCCGCGAGCTGCCGTGACCGGCCTGTCCGACGCGGGCGCCCGCGTCCTGGTGATCGCCACCGCCACCCACCAGGGCCCCCTCCTGCCCTCGGTCCCGTCTGTCGCCCGTACGTTCAGCGACCTGCGGGCGGTCCTGACCGGGCGCTGCGGGGTGCGTCCGGACGCCCTGCGCGCGCTGCTCGATCCGCCCGACGCGCGTGCCATGGCGCTCGCCGTCACCGAGGCGGCGCAGCAGGCCGACTCCGTACTCCTGGTCTACTTCGTCGGGCACGGCCTGCTCGGGCCGGGCGGCGAGCTGTTCCTCGCGGCCAGCGGCACCGACCGGCTCACACCCGGCATGGCCGAGCACCAGGCCCTGTCGTTCTCCTCGCTGCGGCAGGCCCTCGAGGCCAGCCGGGCGGCGTCCGTCGTCGTCGTGCTCGACTGCTGCTTCTCCGGGCGCGTCTCGCTGAGCGGGGGCGCGTCCGTCCCCGCCTTCACCGTGCCGCCCGCGCACGGCCTCTATCTCCTCGGGTCGGCGGAGCAACTGGCTCTCGCGCCACCGGACGCCCGGCACACCGCGTTCAGCGGAGCGCTCATCGAGCTCCTGACGCACGGCGACCCGCGCGGACCGCGAACCCTGACCCTGGACGCCGTGTACGACGCGGTCTTCCGCGAACTACGGGAGCAGCAGCGGCCGTTGCCCCGGCGGCAGGCCGGTGACCGCTCCGGACAGCTCGTCATCGCGCCGAACCCGGCCGCGCCGGAGCCCGCCCCGCACCCCGAGGAGCCGGAACCCGCGCCCGGCCCCTGCCCCTACCCCGGCCTCGACGCGTTCGAGGTGGACGACGCCGAGGTGTTCCGCGGGCGTACGGAGATGACCGGGCGCCTGCTCGCCGCGGTGGCGGCGTCCGCGTCGCGCCCCGGTCAGCTGATCCTGGTCGGTCCTTCGGGATCGGGCAAGACCTCGCTGCTCAACGCCGGCCTCCTCGCCAGGCTGCGCGAGGGAGCGCTGCCCGGATCGGCCGGCTGGCCCTGTCTGCGCCTCACGCCCGGCAAGCGCCCGCTCCAGCGCCTCGCCGCGTGCCTGGACGCGGACGCACCCGACGCCGCCGGGCTGCTTCGCGAGGACCCGGAGAGCGCGGTCCGGTTCGCCGACCGGCTGGACGTGGAGCGGCCGGGGCGGCGCCTCGTCGTCCTCGTCGACCAGCTGGAGGAGTTGTTCACGCTCTGTCAGGACCCGGGGGAGCGCACGGCGTTCCTGCGGGCCGTGACCGCCCTGTCCCGGGCGGCGGACGGCGACCCACCCGCTGTTGTCATGCTCGCGCTACGCGCGGACTTCTACGGCCGGGCCA
The DNA here is from genome assembly GCF_000414115.1 of Streptomyces aurantiacus JA 4570. Lineage (GTDB taxonomy): Bacteria > Actinomycetota > Actinomycetes > Streptomycetales > Streptomycetaceae > Streptomyces > Streptomyces aurantiacus_A. Next base: position 45,595 of record NZ_AOPZ01000069.1, on the reverse strand, counting down.
CCGAGCACCCCGAACTGCTCGCCGCCCTGGGCAAGGGCCAGCTCCTCGTCACGCCCATGGCCCCCCGCGAGCTCCGCGCCGCGATCGAGGAACCGGCGGCGCACGCCGGACTCACCCTGGGCGACGGCCTCGCCGATCTGATCCTGCACGAGCTCGGCGCCACGGAGGGCGGTCAACTCGCCGCGGGCGCCCTGCCGTTGCTGTCCCACACGCTGTGGGCGACCTGGCGGGAGTGTGCCGGATCCCGGCTCACCGTCGCCGGATACCGTGCCACCGGTGGGATATCCGGGGCCATCGCCACCACGGCCGAGCAGGTGTACACCGGGCTCGACACCGCGGGCCGGGTCGCCGCCCGGCACACGCTGCTCCGCCTGGTCCACGTGGGCGAGGAGGCCGTCGACACGGCCCGGCCCGTGGACCGCTCCGCGCTCCTGCACGCCGTGCCGGACACCCGTGCCGCGCAGCAGGCGGTCGGCCGGCTCGCCGAAGCCCGGCTGCTCACGCTCGACCGTGACACCGTCCGGATCAGCCATGAGGCACTGCTGCACGCCTGGCCCCGGCTGCGGGGCTGGATCGACGCGGACCGCGACTGGCTGCGGGCGCGCCAGCGCCTCGCCGACGACGCCGCCGCATGGGAACAGTCCGGCCGGGACTCTTCTCTCCTCTACCGGGGCACCCGCCTCTCCACGCTGCGGGAACGCGCGGAAGAGGCCGCGACGAGCACCGCCGAACTCGACTCCGCACCCGATTCCACCCCCGGCACTCCCCTCGCCGACTTCGTCAACATGTCCTGGCGTCATGAGCGCCGCGGCGTCCGCCGCCGCCGGCTCGCCGTGGCGTTCCTCGCGCTTCTCGCCCTGCTCGCCTCGGCGGGCCTGCTCGGCTCCGTCGTCTTCCAGCGCCAGGCCGAGCAGGCGCACGAGCGCGACCTGGCCCGCTACCTCGCCGCCGAGGCCGAGGACCTCCGCGACAAACAGCCGGGGCTCGCCAAACAACTCAGCCTGCTCTCCTACCGGATGGATCACAAGGCGGGGCAGGGCGCGCTGCTCAACAGCCAGCGCACCCCTGGCGTCATCGACGCGAAGGAACCGGCGTACGACCTCGCGAACAGCGCGGACGGCCGGGTCCTCGCGACCTCCACCGGCGACTCGATCGTGGTGCGCGCCCAGGACGACGGCACCGGCAGGATCGGCGACGTGGTGCCCGGCCCGATCGCGGTCAGCCGCGACGGCAAGACCCTCGCCGCGGCCACGTACGACACCGCCCGCTCGACGTCGGCGACGCTGCGCCTCTGGGACATCTCGGACCCCGCACACCCCCGGCAGACCGCCGCCTCGAAGGTGAAGAACCTCGTCACCGCGCTCGCCCTCAGCCCCGACGGCAGCACCCTGTACGCGGGCACGGGCAGCGAGATCCGTCTCTGGGACATCGGCGACCGCGGGGCACCCACTCCCCTGCCCACGCTCCGCGGCCACTCCGCGCAGCTCGACTCGCTGGCGGTGTCCCCCCGGCGTGCCCTGCTCGCCAGCAGCAGCAGGGACGGCCGGGTCCGGGTCTGGAACCTGGCCGACCCCGCACACCCCACCCGTGTCGCCGCCCTCAAGGCATCGCCGTACGAGCGCAGGCCGGGCGCTCTTCCCAGTCCGCTGCATCGGGTGGCCTTCGACCGTACGGGGCGCATGGTGGCCGCGCCGGTCACGGTGAAGAACAACGAGACGCTGGGCCTGTGGCGGCTGGACGGCTCGCGTCCGCCCCGGCGGATCGGGCCTCCGGTCAAGGGCTCCTCGGACGTGCCTTCCTCCTTCTGTTCCGAAGGCGTGAGCGCGTTGGCGTTCAGCCCGATCCGCGACCACGCCGTCTGGAACTGCAACGGCGTCTCGCAGATATGGCTGTACAGGACAGCAACCGCGCCCGGCTGGATCATGCACGGGGCGAAGGTGGCCAGCGACCCTGACGAGCTGACCGGAGGCGCCACCACTATCCTGTTCGACCCCAGCAAGGGCCGCACCCTGCTCGAGGCCACCGAGCGCGGCATCCGCGTCTGGCACCTCTCCAACGCCGCCCAGCCGGGAGCCGAGGCGTTCCTGCCCGTGACACCCGGCACCGGGGCCCAGTTCGACTACCGGTCGGCGGGCAAGAGACAACTGCTCGCGATCCAAGGCGTGGGCTCCAACTACCTGTGGGACATGACGCACCTGCCTGTCGTCGAACTGCTCGCCAGGACACGGTCCCCCAACATGTTCACCGGCGCGGACATCGCTCTCAGCCCGGACGGTCGCCTCCTCGCCGACGTCGAGGCCCACGGCGGCACGAAGGAGAAGCCGAAGTACGCCGATCTGCGGCTGCGCAGCACCGCTCACCCCAGGGGCCGACCGCTCGCCACCCTCGGCGAGTTGGAGAACGGCGTGGCGGCGATCGCCTTCAGCCCCGACGGGCGCCGCCTGGCGGTGGCCGACATGAACGGCTGGATCGACAACAACCGCAAGCCCCCGGCCGTCCGGCTCTACGACATCGCGGACCCCCGGCATCCGCGACAGCTCGCCCGTATCAAGACCACCGCCGTCGGCGCGCTCGTCTTTTCTCCGGACGGCAAGACGCTCATCGCCGACGACTCACCTCTGAAGAAGCCGGAGGACAACCGCCCGGAGGCCGGTGTCCGGCTGCGGAGCTGGGACCTCAGCAAGCCCGCGCACCCGTCCCCCCTGTGGACGCACCGCTTCCCGTCGGGGGTCCGCTCCGTGAGCGTCGCGTTCCGGCCGGACGGCAAGCTCTTCGCCGCCTTCGACAGCGAGGGAACGCTGAGGGTGTGGCCGGTCGACCGGAACCGCCTGTCGGGCCAACCGTCCCGCGTCACCATCGGCGACTACGGCAGCCCGCTGGCCTTCAGCCCGGACGGGAAGCGGCTCGCCTTGATCGCGAAGGATGCGAAGGAAGGCGTCGAGCGCCCCGAGATCTGGGACATGACCGACCCCGAGGACCTCACCCGGCAGTCCTACCTCCCCGGTGCGTCGATCGCCTCGTTCTACTCGCTCGCCTTCAGCCCCGGCGACGACGAACTCCTCGCCATCACCCGGTCGAGCGCGGGCGTCGACCTGTGGGACACCAGCCCGAAGCGGGTCGTCACCGAACTCTGCAACGCGGTGGGCGACCCGATCACGCGGCAGCAGTGGGAGCGCTACCTGCCGGACAGGGCCTATCGGCCGCCCTGTGAGTGACCGGGTAACGTCAGCGGGAACGGGTCATGAGCGGCAGCAGTGAGCAGTGGAGAGTCACCCTGAACGAGACGGGCACCGACACGAGTACGGGAACGAAGGCCAGGTCGGACGCCGGGCCGGTGGGACGCGAGGCCGCACCCGACCTCAAGCGGACGGGCGGGGCGGCCGTCACCGACGGCCGCCGTGCCAAGGGCGAGCGTCGTCGCCGAGCACTGATCGAGGCGACGGTGCGTGTCATCGCGCGTGACGGCGCCGCGGGCGTCACGCATCGCACGGTGGCCCGCGAGGCGGAGCTGCCGACGACCGCGACCACGTACTACTTCAGCAGCATCGACGCACTCCTGACGGCGGCGCTGACCCAGTGCATGGAGGAGGACTCCGCGCGCATCGAGGCGCTGGTCGACGCGCCGGACGACGGTGTCGACAAGCGCCGGTCACTGGCGCGGCTGATGGCGGGGCTCCTGACGCCGCCGGGGCATCTGCTGGCCGAGTTCGAGCTGTGCCTGCTCGCGGCGCGCCGCCCGGAGCAGCGCGCCGCGACCCGCCGCTGGAAGGACGCTCTCGCCGCCTTCGCCCGCGCGTTCACGGACGACCCGCTGCGCGTCAAGCTCTTCACGCACGCCTACGACGGCCTGCTCCTCCAGGCGCTGCTCGACGACGCGGCGCCCACGGCGGACGAGTTCGAGGCACTGCTGCGGGAGCTGCTGCCGGATCCCGCCGGGGGCGGTGACTCCGCCGGGAGTGGTGACTCCGCCGGGGGCAACAGCTCCTAGGAGGACCCCACCGCCGCCGTGAAGCGCGCCGCCACCTCCGCCACCGCCGCCCGGAGCTCCGGCCCGCCCTCGACGCGGAACCCGAACGGCATCCTCACCAGCCACTCCTGCACGTACCACGCCGGGTCGCTGGTACTGCCGACCAGCAGGCACCCGTCGCCCGACTCCTCCAGTCGCCCCATGGGGGGCCTGACCCACCGCGCCACCTCGGACAGGGGGGCGTCGAACAGCACGCGGGTGGGGTACTCCCGGCCGGTGCCCAGGCTCTCCTCCAGCGCCGCCACCGGGTCGAGTGCGTCGGGCGGGTCGAAGGCGCGGGTCGTCTCATGGACCGCGCCGATCCGGTCGACCCGGTAGGTGCGGACCGCGTCCGCGCGATGTGAGCGGCACAAGAGGTACCAGCGCCCGTGGCGGACGACCACCGCCCAGGGGTCCACGTCCTTCTCCGACTCCTTGCCCGTCTCACTCCGATACGCGACCCGCACGCTCCGTCGGGCCGCGGACGCCGCGACCAGTGCGCCGGTGACGGCCGGATCGGGCCGGACCGAGTTCGGGTCGGGTGCGGCCGACGCGTGGTGGCGCAGCGTCGCCGCCTGCCGGCCGACCTTCTCCGGCAGCGCCCGGACGACCTTGCTCAGGGCGTTTCCCACGAGTTCGTCGGCGTCGTCGAGCGCCGCCATGACCAGCGCCAGTGCCTCCGGTTCGGTGAAGACCACCGGCGGCAGCCTCGTCCCGCGCCCCAGCCGGTACCCGCCGTAGGGGCCCCGGGTCGACTCGACCGGGATGCCCGCCTCCCGCAGGATCCCGATGTACCGGCGCGCGGCCCGCTCCGTGACACCCAGCGACGCGGCGAGCTCGTCCGCGGTCGCGCCGGGACGGGTCTGGAGGATCTCCATGGTGCGCAGAGCCCTTGCGGTGGGGCTGAGTTCGGTCGGCACACGAGCAGATTAGGTGGTCACCCCCTGTACCGGAAGCAGATTGTCCGGAACCGGTCGTAGCGTGAGGCGCCATCCCACCGCACGGAAGAGGGAACTGATCGTGAGAGAGGGAGTCACGCCTCGCGTCCTGATCGTCGGCGGCGAGCTCGGACATGTGCGCAAGGCCCGGGAGCTCGGACTGGACGTGGTTCACGTCCAGTTCCCCGACCAGTACGACCGCGGCCACTGGCCCTACGTCGAGCAGGCGCTGCTGCTCGACTACGGCGACGTCGAGCGGCTCCTGCCGCCGGCCAGGGCGCTGCACGAGGCGTACCCGTTCCAGGCGGCCGTATCGCTGTTCGAGCTCGGGCTGCTGCCGGCGGCGCGGATCAACGAGGCGCTGGGCCTCGGCGGCGAGTCCGTCGCCACCGTGGAACTGCTGCGCGACAAGTGGCGGATGCGCCGGCACCTGGCCGCGAAGGGCATCAGCCCGGTGGCCGCCGCGATCGGCCGCCGCACGCGGGACGTACGGGAGTTCGCCGAGGCGCACGGGCTCCCGGTCGTCGTCAAGCCGGTCCGCGAATCGGGCAGCCTGGGAGTGTTCCGCGTCCGGAACGCAGCCGACGTGGACGCCGTCGCCGAACGGTTCCGGTCCCTCGACGACGGGCACTGGGCGGCCGGGGACCTGTCCGGTGCCGGCTCCTTCGACGAGTTCCTCATGGAGGAGTTCCTGGACGGCCCGGAGATCAGCGTGGAGACCCTGACCTTCGACGGCCGGCATGTCGTCGTCGCGGTGACCGACAAGGAGTGCGGCGGCCCCGGGTTCGTCGAGCTCGGACACGCGCAGCCCAGCGGCTGCTCGGCCGCGACGCTGCGCGAGGTCAGGCACCTGGTGACGGACTTCCTCGACGCGGTGGGGCTGCGCGACGGGCCGGGGCACACCGAGGTCAAGCTGACCTCGCGCGGCCCGCGCATCGTCGAGTCGCACAACCGCGTCGGCGGTGACCGGATCAACGAACTGACCGAGATCGCCTACGGCGTCGACATGGAGCGTTACGCGCTGGGCGCCGGGCTCGGCGTGGTGGAACCGCTGACCACGTCGCCCGCGCCCCGGGGCGGAGCGGCCGTCCGGTTCCTCACGCCGGAGCCCGGCCGGGTCGTGGCGGTGAGCGGTGTCGACGCCGTGCGCGCGGACCCGGCGTGCGTGGACCTCCGGTTGACGGTGCGGCCGGGCTCCCAGGTGCCACCGCTGACCTGGAACGAGGACAAGGTCGGTCACGTCGTCGCCCGCGGCGCCACCGCCACCGAAGCGGTCGCCCACAGCAGGCGGCTTGCCGCGGCGATCCGCATACGCACCGAGCCCGTCGCGTGAGCACCGCACCGCCGACCCGGTCGGACCTCGACGAGCAGCGATTCCGCGACGCGCTGCGCGGCCTGCCCGCCCGGGTGTGGATCATCAGTCTCGGCATCCTGGTCAACCAGGTCGGCAACTTCCTGCCCGTGTTCATCGTGCTCTATCTGACCGAGCGCGGCCATTCCGCCGGTGCCGCGGGGCTCGTGCTCGGCGCCTCCGGTGTCGGCAAGGTGCTCGGCAACGCCGTCGGCGGCCACCTCGCCGACAGGATCGGCCGGCGATGGACCATCGTGCTGTCCACCCTGACCACCGCGGGGCTGACGGCGATCGTGCCGTTCCTCGGACCGTTGCCGGTCATCGTCGCCGTGGTCGGTCTCATCGGCGTGACGTCGCAGATCTACCGGCCGGCCGCGGCCGCGGTGCTGCTGGACTCCGTGGCGGCGACGAACCAGCAACGGCTGGCCGCCTTCGGGGTGTTCCGGTTCGCGATGAACGTGGGCGCCGCCCTGGGCGGCGTCATCGGCGGTGTGCTGGCCGGCACTTCCTATGTGGGCCTCTTCCTGGGCAATGCCGCCGCGTGCCTGCTGTTCGGCGTGGTCGTGGGGGTGCTGCTGCGGGACGCTCCCAAGGCACGGCCCGACCGGGGCGACGCGGCCGCGGGGGCGGTCCGGGCGGTGGGATATCGGCAGGTGCTCGCCGACCGCACGCTGATGCGGTTCCTGCTCATGACCGTGGTCGCCGAGTTCGTCTACATCCAGTCCACCGTCGGCCTGCCCCTGCACGTCAGCGAGGTGGGTCTGAGCCCGGGTGACTTCGGTCTCCTCATCGGGCTCAACGGCCTGCTGGTATTGGTCCTCGAACTGCCCATCACCGGCGCGGTCGCCCGGTACCGGCCGGAGCGCGTGCTGGCCGTCGGCAACCTGATCACCGGCGTCGGTCTCGCGCTGACCGGGTTCGCGACCGGCATGGTCCCGCTGGCGGCGACAGTGCTGATGTGGACGCTCGGCGAGATGATGACGAGCACCATCTCCCAGGCGTACCTGGGAAGTCTGGCTCCGCCGCACATGGTCGGCCGCTACCAGGGGCTGCACGGCGTCGCGTACACGGCCGGTACGGGCGCCGGGCCGCTCATCGGCGGTGCCGTGTACGCGATCGGCCCCTGGGCGCTGTGGACCCTGATCGCCGCGGCCGGGCTGCTGTCCGCCCGGCTCAGCCATCCCGTTGCCGCCGGTCGAAGGAGCCCTCCTCGTCCTCGGTGAAGCCGCCCGGCGGCGTGTCTCAACGCGTGGCGCGCGCCCCTCCGTTGACGTGCAGCACCTGGCCGGTGATGTGACGGGCCGCCGGGGAAGCGAGGAAGGCGACGGTGCCCGCGATGTCGGAGGGCACGCCGGCACGGCCGGTCGCGGTGGCCGCCACGAGCTGCTCGCGCCGCTCGTCCGGGAGCTGGTCGCGGAAGAACTCGGTGTCGGCGATGTAGCCGGGCGCGACGACGTTGGCCGTGATGCCGCGGCGGCCGAGCGCGTGCGCCAGGTCGATGTTCCAGTTGGCCAGGCCCGCCTTGGCGGCGCCGTAGGAACCGGCCGCCTGCTCGGCGGCGATCGAACCGATGTGGACGACGGCGCCGCCGGCGGCGAGCCGGTCCTCCACCGCCTTCGTGGTGAGCGCGGCGCTGACCAGGTTGGCGTCGAGGTTGGCGCGGAAGTCCCGGGCGTAGGAGGCCAGGTCCGTCTTGCCGTCGGCGTCGAACGCGATGTTCCCGCCCGCGTTGTTCACCAGGACGTCGATGCGCTCGGGCAGGTCGTCGAGGAGGCGGGTGAGCGCCGCGGGGTCCGTGTGGTCGCAGATCGCGGTGCCGACGCCGATCTCGGCGGCCGTCTCCTTGAGCGGGCCGGGGCGGCGGCCGGTGACGGTCACGCGCTCGCCCTCGGCCGCGAAGTGCCGCGCGATCGCGCGGCCGATGCCCGTGCCGCCGCCGGTGACCAGGATGGTGCGTGCCATATGCTGAGCTCCGAATCAGATCCGTTTAGGGCTAAATTTAGACCTCAATGTAACACTCGGGAGGGCCACGATGGCAAGGGATCCGCAGCCGGGACGGGACGACGACGGCCGCGACGGCGCACGTACCCCGCAGCACCCCGCGCCCGCCCACTCCGCGCGGGAGATCGCCGCCGCGTGGGAGCGCGAGCGCCCCGGCACGCCGGTCTCCTCGATCGGGATCGTCACGCCGATCTGGCAGTTGGCCAAGCTGTTCGGCGACGACCGCCGCCGGGTCCTCGCCCGCGCCGGGGTGGACACCGCCACGCTCGACCTGCTGAGCGTGCTGCGCCGCAGCGGTCCGCCGTACGCCCTCAGCACCCGCGAACTCGGCCACCGGTCGCTGGTGACGGCGGGCGCCGTCTCGCAGCGCGTCGCCCGCGCCGAACAGGAGGGCCTGGTGACCCGGGAGGCGACCGGGGGCCGCCCGCGCACGGTGCTCGTCACCCTGACGCCGGCCGGGCACGACCTCGTCGAGGCCACCGTCGACCAAGTGCTGCACCGCGAGGCCGGCCTGGTCGCCGGCCTCACGCCCGAGCAGCAGACCCGGCTCACCGAACTGCTGCACGTCCTGCTCACGGACGTACAGCACCGCATGGGCGACGACCGGCTCAGCCAGGTCGGCGGGGAGTGAGGCGGGCGCGCCCTGCCCCGCCCTCAGCCGGGGGCCCGCTCACAGCGCCTCGCGCACCAACTGCACCGGATGCCAGGCGTTCCGTTCCGTGCCGTGGAAGATCTGCTGGCGGCACGACGCGCCCGTGGCGACGACGACGGTGCCCTCGGACGCGGCGCGCACCGCGGGGAACAGCCGGTCCTCCCCCACGGTCATCGACACGTCGTAGTGCTCGGACTCGAAGCCGAAGGAACCCGCCATGCCGCAGCAGCCCGCGTCGAGTTCCTTCACCTCGACACCCGGGATGCGGCGCAGCAGGGCGACGGTCGCCGCGGTGCCGACCTCGGCCTTCTGGTGGCAGTGGCCGTGGAACAGCAGTGTGCGGCCGCTGAGCCAGGAGTCCTCGCGCAGCGTGAGGCCGCCGTCGTCGATGGCCTCGGTGAGCAGTTCCTCCAGCTGGCGGACGCGGCCCGTGACGGCCTCGCGGGCCGAGTCGAGCGGCAGCAGGGCCTTGTGCTCGTCGCGCAGCGTCATCAGGCAGGACGGTTCGCACCCGGTGACGGGGGCGTCGGGAGGTGTGGTCTCCGTGATGCGGTGGACCAGTTGGAACGCCTTGTCGCTCGCCTCGTCGAGGAGCCCCTTCGACAGCGCGGCGCGGCCGCAGCAGCCGCCGCTCTCCAACTGCACGGCCCAGCCCGCGCGTTCGAGCAGTTCCACGGCGGCCCGGCCGATCTCCGGTTCGGTGTACGTGGTGAAGGAGTCGGCGAGCATGACGACCGTGCCCCGGGGTGCCGCGACGACGGCGGCCGGGCGGCGGTTGAACCAGCGCACCAGGTTGCGGCGGACGTAGCGCGGCAAGGGGCGGTGCGGGGTGATGCCGACGGTGCGGTGGAGCAGGCGGCGCAGCAGGGGGATGCGGCCGGGCAGGTTGGACAGGGGTGCGGTGGCCGAGCCGAGGCGGTTGAGTCCGCGGATGGCGCCGAAGATCCGGGAGCGCAGCGGTATGCCGTGCTCGTCGTGGTGGTGGGCGAGCGCCTCCGCCTTCAGCGAGGCCATGTCCACGCCGAGCGGGCACTCGCTCTTGCACGCCTTGCACATCAGGCACAGGTCGAGGACCTCGTGCAGCCGCTCGTCGCCGAGCGCCTGGTGCGGATCGGGTTCGGAGAGGGCCTTGACGAGGGCGCCCGCGCGGCCGCGCGTGGAGTCCTCCTCGTTGCGGGTCGCCATGTAGGAGGGGCACATCACGCCGGTCTCGCTCTTGCGGCACAGGCCGATGTTCATGCAGCGGTCCGCGGCCGCCCGCATGCCGCCCGAGACCTCGAAGTCGAGCCGGGTGCGCAGGCCCGGCGCGGGCGGCAGCGCGGGGTCGCGCAGGTGCTCGGTCATCGCGGGCGCGTCGACGATCTTGCCGGGGTTCAGCCGGTTGTCCGGGTCGAAGAGGCCCTTCACGCGCCGCATCGCCTCGTACAGCTCGTCGCCGAACAGCTCGCGGTTGAACTCGCTGCGGGCGAGACCGTCCCCGTGCTCGCTGGAGTTGACGCCGCCGTACTCGGTGACCAGGTCCTTGATCTCCTCGGCGACCTCGCGCATGGTCTGCCGCTGCGCGGGGTCGGTGACGTCGAGGAAGGGGCGGATGTGCAGACAGCCCACCGAGCAGTGGCCGTAGAACCCGGCGGTGAGGCCGTGGCGGTCCAGGACCTTCTTCAGCCTGTTGGTGTACGCGGGCAGATGGACCGGGTCGACGGCGGTGTCCTCGATGAACGCCAGCGGCCGGCGCGTGCCCTCGCTGGCGGCCATGAGCAGGCCGAGGCTGGACTTGCGGACCTTCATCAGGGCGGTCTGGTCGGCCTGGGTGATCGCGGCGAGGGTGTGGTAGCCGTGGCCGTGCCGCTGCCACAGCTTCTTCAACCGCTCGACGCTGCCGATGAGTTCGCGTTCGTCGTCGCCGGTGAAGGAGACGAAAAGGAGCGCGTCCGGGTCGCCTTCGAGGACGGTGCCCAGCGAGGCGTACTCGATCTTCTGGCGGGACAGGTCGAGGATCGTGCGGTCCATCAGCTCGACGGCGGCCGGGTCGCAGGCGAGGGCGTCCTGGGTGGCCTCGATGGCCCCGGCCACCGAGGTGAAGTGGCCGACGGCGAACACGGTGTGCGCCGGTTTCGGTACGAGGTCCACGAGGGCGCGCGTAGTGATGGCGAGGGTGCCCTCGGAGCCGACCAGGAACTTCGCCAGGTCGAACGGCGTGTCCTCGCGGGCGAGCCGGTCCAGGCGGTAGCCGCCGGCCCGCCGCCAGTGGCCGGGGTAACCGGCGGCGATGGCGTCGGCGTGCGCGGCGACGAGCGCGGGCAGTTCGCGGTGGATGCGGCCGTCGAGGCCGGTGCCGCGGGCGCGGTCGGCGTGTTCGCGGGCGGTCAGGGGCGCGAGGTGGGCGGTGCTCGCGTCGGCGAGGACGACGTCGAGGGCGCGTACGTGGTCGATGGTCATGCCGTACCGCAGTGAGCCGCTGCCCGCCGAGTTGTTGCCGACCATGCCGCCGATGGTGGCGCGGTTGCTCGTGGAGGTGTCGGGGCCGAACATCAGGCCGTGCGGGGCGGCGGCGCGGTTCAACTGGTCCTGGACGACGCCCGGTTCGACCAGGGCGGTGCGGCCGTCGGGTTCGAGGGCGACGATGCGCCGCATGTGCCGGGACAGGTCGAGGACGATGCCCGGCCCGGTGGTCTGCCCCGCGAGGCTCGTCCCCGCGCCGCGCGGCACGACGGACACGCCGTGCTCGGCGGCGGCTGCCACGGCCGCCCGCACGTCCTCGGCGTGCCGGGGGAAGACGACGCCGAGGGGCGTGATGGCGTACATGCTGGCGTCGCGGGCGAAGAGATGGCGGCTGTAGTCGTCGAAGGCGACCTCGCCGTCGAGGTCGGCGCGCAGCCGCCGCGCGAGGTCGCCGCCGACCTCGCCGTGTTCGACTTCCGTGGACTCCGTGCTGATGGTCATGCGACACGCTCCTGGGGTGCTGAAGGGGCGTACGGGAGCTGAAAGGACGTACAGGAAAGGCGAGTTGAGGGGCCGCCTGCTCGGCGGGAGCCGAGGTGGCGTCAGTTCGTGCGGAGGTGGTCGAGCGCTGCCGCGAGTCCGTCCGGGCCGACGGAGTGCCCGGCGAGTTCGAGCCCCATCTGCACGCCCGCGAGAGTCCCGGCGAGCGTGAGGTCGTTGAAGTGGCCGAGGTGGCCGATGCGGAAGACCTTCCCCGCGAGCCGCCCGAGGCCCGTGCCGAGCGACATGTCGAACCGTTCGAGGACGATCTTCCGTACGGCGTCGGCGTCCCGGCCGTCCGGCAGCAGCACGGCGGTGAGCGAACCGGAGTACTCGCGCTCGTCGGCGCACAGCACGTCGAGCCCCCAGCCGCGCACGGCGGCCCGGGTGGCGGCGGCGTGCCGGGCGTGCCGGGCCCAGACCTGTTCGAGGCCCTCCTCGGCGAGCATGCGCAGGGCCTCGTCGAGGCCGTACAGCAGGTTGGTTGCCGGGGTGTAGGGGAAGAACCCGGCCTCGTTCGCGTCGATGACCGGCGTCCAGTCCCAGAAGGACCTGGGCAGTCGGGCGGCACGGGAGGCATCGAGCGCCTTCTCGCTGACGGCGTTGAAGCCGAGGCCGGGCGGCAGCATCAGTCCCTTCTGGGAGCCGGTGACGGTCACGTCGACACCCCAGGCGTCGTGCCGGTACTCCAGGGAGCCCAGCGAGGAGACCGTGTCGACCAGGAGCAGGGCGGGGTGGTCCGCCGCGTCGAGCGCGGCGCGGATCTCCGGGACGCGGCTGGTGACGCCGGTGGACGTCTCGTTGTGCACCACGCACACGGCCTTGATCCGGTGGGCGATGTCGGCGTCGAGGCGCTCGGCGGCGGCCTCGGGCGAGGCACCGTGCCGCCAGTCGCCGGGCACGAACTCCACCTCCAGGCCGAGGGATTGGGCCATCTCGCGCCAGAGCGAGGCGAAGTGCCCGGTCTCGAAGCAGAGCACGCGGTCGCCCGGACTGAGCGTGTTCACCAGCGCCGCCTCCCAGGCGCCGGTGCCCGACGAGGGATAGACGACGACCGGTCCCGAGGTGCCGAACACCGGCTTCAGCGCGTCGAGTACGCGGCGGGCGAGGTCCGCGAACTCGGGTCCGCGGTGGTCGAGGGTGGGGGCGGACATGGCGCGAAGGACCCGGTCGGGGACGTTCGTCGGTCCGGGGATCTGGAGGAAGTGGCGGCCGGTCCTGAAGGTCATTGCGCGGATCTCCCCTCCACGCTTGTGCCGTCATACGGCACAGCGTATCGTGATGCGGCACGGTGGAGCATAGGGCTCACACCTGGAGGGGGTCAACGGTGCAGAACGTCCTCAACACCCTGCGCGTGCTCGAAGAGTTGGCGGCCCGCCAGCCGATCGGCGTCGCCGAGCTGGCCCGCGCCATGGAGCTGCCGAAGAGCACCGTCCAGCGGGCACTCGGCACCCTGCACACGGCGGGCTGGATCAGGCCGACCGGCGCCACGCCCACCCGCTGGACGCTCACCACCAAGGCGCTGCTCATCGGGCGGCAGGCCACCGGCGAGCTGGGCCTGCGGGACGTGGCGGTACCGGTGATGGAGGAGCTGCGCCGGGAGGTGGACGAGACCGTGCACCTGGCCGTGCCGGAGGGCGAGCGCGTCGTGCTCGTCGAGCGCCTGGAGACCACCCAGCCGGTACGGATCGTGCTGCCGCTCGGCCAGAACCTGTCCGGCCACGCGTCCGCCAACGGCAAGGCGATCCTGGCCGCCCGCACCCCCGACGCCGTCGAACGCTATCTCACCCAGGAGTTGACGCGCTTCACGGCGACGACGATCGACGACGCGGCCGCGCTGCGCGCCGAACTCGACGCGGTCCGCGCCCGGGGCTACGCCCTCAACCAGGGCGAATGGCGCGAGGACGTGTCCGCGGTGGCCGCGCCCGTGCTCGGTCCGGACGGCAGCCCGGTCGCCAGCGTCAGCATCAACATGCCCACCAGCCGCTGCGATCGCGACCGGCTCGACGCGCTGGGCGAGCATGTGCGCGCGGCGGCACGGGAGATCAGCGCGGCGCTCGGCTACGAGGCGCCGCGGGCGGCCCGAGCGGCCCGGGCGGACTGAGCCCGGCCGGGGTGAGTCCGGCCCTGCCCCTTGCGGGACCTGCCCCGCGTGCCCCACAACTCGGATGCGTCCACACCCCCTTGACGGGGCGTGACCGTCGTCACATACTCGCCAACGTTGCCTGGAGTTCCGCATCGCGGAACTTCAAGTCCACCCTGCGGACAGACCGAAGGCGAGGACGTGTCCCATGGCAGACCATCTCATCGCGATCGGCGCACTGGTGCTGATCTTCACCATCTCCACCTTCACCTCCGTCCACATGGGCGCGCTCGCGCTCGTCGCCGCCTTCGCCGTCGGCTCCTCGGTCGCCGGCGAGAGCGCCGACGACGTGTTCGGCGGCTTCCCCGGCGACCTCTTCGTCGTCCTTGTGGGCGTCACCTTCCTCTTCGCCATAGCGAAGAACAACGGCACCATCGAATGGCTCGTGCACGCCGCGACGCGTGCCGTCAGGGGCCGCATCGCGCTCATCCCCTGGGTCATGTTCCTCATCACGGCGGCGCTCACCGCGGTCGGCGCGGTCGTACCCGCGGCGGTCGGGGTCATCGCCCCCATCGGCATGAGCTTCTGCGCCCGCTACGGGATCAACCCGCTGCTCATGGGCCTGCTCGTCATCAACGGAGCGAGCGCGGGCGGCTTCTCACCGGCGAGCGTCTTCGGCAGCATCACCAACGGCGTCGTCGAACGCAACAACCTGCCGGGCAATCCCGGCCTGCTGTTCCTCATGTCGTTCCTGTTCAACGTCGCGCTCAGCGTGGTCGCGTACTTCCTGTTCGGAGGGCGGCATCTGCTCGGGCGGCGGGCGTCGGACACGGCGGAGGCGCCCGGCGGCCCCGACACCGGTTCCGTGGACACGGGCGGAGGCAGCCCCGCGTCCGCCGCCCCCTCCGCCCCTGCCGCCACCGCGACCGTCGCACCCGCAACCACCGAGGCCGTCGCCCTGCGCCTGGACCGTTCCCGCGCCCTGACCCTCCTCGGCCTGCTCGGCATGGTGGCCGGGGCGCTCTTCCTCGACTACAACGTCGGCCTGATGGCGTTCACCGTGGTCGTCGTACTCACCCTCGTCGACCCGGACGCGGCCCAGGGAGCGGTCGACCGCTGCGCCTGGTCGACGGTGCTGCTCGTCTGCGGTGTCGTCACCTTCGTCGGCGTGATGGAGCGCATGGGCACGATCGACTGGCTCGGCGACAGCGTCGCGAAGATCGACTCGCCGCTCCTGGGCGCCCTGTTGATCTGTCTGATCGGCGCCGTGGTCTCCGCGTTCGCCTCCACCACCGGCATCCTCGGCGCCCTGATCCCCCTGGCCGTACCGTTCTTGATGGACGGTCAGGTGGGCGCGGTCGGCCTGATCATCGCCCTCGCCGTCTCCTCCTCGGTGGTCGACTCCTCCCCGCTCTCCACGAGCGGCGCCCTGGTGACGGCCAACGCCCCCGAGGAGGTACGCCTCCAGGTGTTCGGCAGCCTCATGAAGTGGGGCATGTCCATGGCCCTGATCGCCCCCCTGGCGACGTGGGCGCTGTTCGTGGTGCCGGGCCAGGGCTGAGGGGGGGGCGGGACACGGGCGGCCGGTTCGGCGGTCCGTCAATGTTCCCGAACCGTTCGATCACGTCGCCGTCGGGCCGCGCGCGCCCCATGCTGGCTTGCAGTTCCTGGGATGGGGGGCGCCGGCAAGCGTCGCAGGAGCTGTTCCACGGACCAGGACGCACGACGATGACGTGAGTGAAGGAGCCTGATGCACAGGCCACAGACAAGCCCATGGGCGTACGGATTACGTACGTCCGCGCCCGGTGCCCCGGAGCGTACGGCAGGACGGGCCGGAGCCGGGGAGGGCGCTCGGTGAGCGCACAACCCGCACCGCAGGGCGCCCACCCCCAGCGCCCCGGCCGCAAGTTGGGGCCCATAGCCGAGGGCACCAAACCGGCCCACCGGGCCTGGCTGGAGCACCTGCGCGGCGCCTATCACGACAGCGGTCTGACGTTCATCCAGCTGGAGAAGGAGGCGAACTGGCCGCGCTCGAAGATATCCGAGCTCCTTCGCGCCATCGGCCGCTACCCCCGGTGGCAGATCACCCGGGACCTGCTGATCGCGCTGCGCCTGCCCGAGCCGGCGCTGGCGGACATCCGGGCCCAGTGGGTCCGCGCCGCCCGGGAGGCCGACAAGCGCCTCAACTGGATACACAAAGCCCTGGCCAAAGAGCGGGAACGCAGTCTGCGCGGCCACCGCCCCCCACTGGACTACCTCGCCTTCAGGGACACCCACCGCGCGCACTACACCGCCTACGCGGCCACGTTCCTGCGCCGGGCCTGCGAGGCGAAACAGTCCGTCGACGAAGTGTTCTACCTGCTGCTGATCCTCTGGCCGGACGCCCTGGCCAGCGAGCGTCCGGAGCGGTACGCGTGGAAGCTGCTGCGCCAGACCGTCATGGAACGCGCCCCGCACTGTGACGGCTTTCCCGCCCTCGCCGAGGCCGCGTTCGACACCCGCGCCCAGCGCGACGCCGCGGACCCGCTCGCCCAGATCGCCAAGACCTTCGACCTCTTCGACGCGATCCGCCGCCTGCCGCCCCTGCACCTCGACGTCATCGTGCTGCTGCACCTGCGCGGACTGCGGGACAGCGACGCCGCCGACGTCCTGGGCATCCCGTGCGCCACCGTCCGCGCGGCGGACCGGCACGCCAAACGCCATCTGACGGCAAATCTCCGCACCACCACCCAGGAGGGACACCCCGGTGACCTCACCGATTGACGCGCTGCTCGACGGCGCTCTGCTGCTCGACGACACCCCTACCCCCCACGACCCGGTGCCGCCCCAACGGGCCTTCACCGCGCCCCCGGCCGAGGCCGACGCCCTGGACCACACCGTCGCCCGGGCGGCCGACGGCGATCTACGGATCCTGTGCGAGGCCGTCGTGACCGCCAAGCCCCTGACCTCCGTGACCGACTTCCTCACCGAGTTCCTGCCGACCCCCTCGGGCGCGCTTGTCCTCGGCTGCATGCTGCAGCTCAACAACAGCGGCCACACCGCCCGCTTTCTGTGGCAGTACGCCGCCGGCGCCGGAGAGACAGCGGCGGCCTACTGCCTCTATCTCCACCACCTCACCCTCGGCGAGGCCAATGAGGCGGCCTGGTGGAAACAGCAGACCCCCGACGCCGCGCTGCCCGCCCCCGAGACCGAGGATCCTGTCCCACGCCGCGAACCCCGGCCCGCATGCGAAGAACCGCTGCTGAAACTGGAATGGCCCACGGACCCTCCCCACGTCAGCGTGGCCGCCACGCTGCGGATGCTGGGCATCCTCAGGATGAGCAGCCGAGCGAGGTTACGTTCCTGGCCGCCCGTCGTCCTCGCCGTCATGGAGTACGCCGCCGTGGCGGTGCGGTTCGTCGATGACGACGTCGAACTCCCCCTGCCCGTGGGCGGGTTCCACGACCGCGTCCTTCACCTGACCGCCCTGCCGGTGCACGCTCTTGATCCCGCGCCGTGCGCCGTCCCCGACCCCGACGAGCGCGACGAGCTCCCTCCCCGGCCCTCGCACCGTGCCCCCTGGCCGCCCGGGCCCTGGCAACACCCCACCTACCGGAAGCGCGGGCGCAACAACCGCGCCTACATCGTGGAGTACAAGCTCAAGTGCGGCGCGTGAGCAGCACACGAACGGCGCCCGCAGCCAGTGGCACCGGCTGCGGGCGCCTTCCGTGACCTCGGCGGTTCTTCTCCCCGATGTCGCCGTCAGCCGCGGTGGCCCAGGTCCAGGCGGTCGGTCAGGCCCGCGGCGGCGAAGGCGGCGACCAGTTCGTCACGGCCCTCGGTGAAGTGGGCCCAGCTGTCGTAGTGCAGGGGTACGACTCGGCGGGCGCCCAGGAGTTGGGCGGCCTCGGCGGCCCGGGCGCTGTCGAGGACTATGCACGCGCCGCCGAAGAGGGCGTCGAAACGGGGAGCTCCGGCGAAGAGGAGGGCCGTGTCCACGGGAGCGAAGCGCGCGGCTGTCTCCTTGACCAGGTCGAGCGAGGCGTTGTCGCCGCTGACGTAGACCGTGGGCAGGTCTTCCCCGGTGAGGACGAAGCCGACGACCTCGCCGAGAGCCGACTCGACCTCCTCGCGGGATCCGGGGCCGTGCAGGGCGGGGACACCGGTCACCGTGACCGTGCCGCCGCCGGGACGGTCCAGCTCGACCGACTCCCAGTCGGCCAGCCCCTTGGCCCGCCCGCCGAGGCGCCGCCCGCCGCCGGGGGTGGTGAGCGTGAGCGGGACGTCGGCCAGCAGGGCCCGCCCTGCGGTGTCGAGGTTGTCCGGGTGCTCGTCGTGGGAGAGCAGGACCACGTCGACGGGGCCGAGGTCGGCGGGGCTGCCCGCCGGGGGTGCCGTCTTGGTCAGCGACCCTCCCGGCACCTGGTAGTCACCGGGGGCGTCGAAGGTCGGGTCGGTCAGGAACCGCAGGCCGCCGTACTCGAAGAAGGCGGTCGGGCCGCCGAGTACGCGCACGGGAAACCGCTCACCGGTCGTTGTGCCGGAGGAAGTCATGGGTCACCAATCTCATGGATGGCGGGCTGATATCCGTGAGTGAACCGTAGCAGTTCTCACGCATGACGCGAGCTGTACCATGAGAATCATGAACGAGGCCATGGCCGCCGAGCCCCTGCCGCTGCCCGCTCCGGGCGCCGAGACGTACCCCGCCCTGGACTTCGCCAACAGCGCCGTCACCCTGCCCGGCGGGCGCCATGTCGACTTCCTCGGCACCCCGGCGGCGGCCGATCAGTGGCTCGCCGAGCACGGCCTCGCGCCCGCCGACGCCGGGCTGCAGGAGATGTGCACCGCACAGCTGCGTTCCCTGCGCGAACAGATCAGGTCCCTCCTGGCCAGCCGTGTCGCCGCGCTGCCCGCGCTGCCCGCCGCCCTGTCCGCCGTCAACGACGCGCTGATCAAGGCCCCGGCGGTCGCGCTCCTGCACTGGGACCAGAAGGACGGCCCCTACCGGGCGGCCCCGCACCCCACCACCCAGCTCCTCGACCACGCCCTGGCGGCCCTCGCCGACAACACCGCCGACCTGCTCACCGGCCCCGACGCCGAACGCCTCACCGCCTGCGGCTCCAGCCCCTGCAACCGCTACCTGCTCCGCCACGGCCGCCGCCACTGGTGCTCCACCCGCTGCGGCGACCGCGCCCGCGCGGCCCGCGCCTACGCCCGCCGCACCAGGGCCGACAGGGCCGAGGGCGACTGAGCGCCCCGCGACTTATCACCGAAGTCATCACGCGCGGGCCCACCCGTCGATACGCTTCACAGCGAAACAACGCACTGTCAACACCCGCTGTGCGGGCGGGACTTCCCGTGCGGTGAACGGTTGCGCTCCGCGCGCCGGTACACGCGCGGAGCGGGCACCGGTACACGGGGGAAGCGGGAAGCGCCATGACCCACGTCAGAGTCGAGACCGTCGCCCTCGACGCCGCCGGCAGCCGGCAGATCGCCAACAGGACGCGGACGACATCGCCGCTCGAAGGCCGCGCCGCCGAACTCGAGGAAGCCATCGTGCAGGCGTCGGCCATCGCGCAGGAGTCGCTGGCCCAGGTGCCCGCGCGCGACGGCTGGCGGATCGCCGGCATGGAGGTCACCTTCGGCCTCACCCTCACCGCCGAGGCCGGGGTCATCCTCTCCAAAGCCTCCGCCGAGGCGTCCTTCGAGGTCACCCTGACCGTGGAGCGGACGTAGGGCGCCGGTGACCTGCGGACCGTACTGGGTGGATCTGCACCGGGCCGAACAGCGGCTCGGCGGCGGCTTCCTGCTGACCAACTGGCTCGTGCTCACCGCGCTGCACTGTCTGCGCGGCCTCGCGCGGATCGACGAGCGGGTCGATGTCGTCCTCGATCAGCGGGTCGATGTCGTCCTCGCCGACGGCCGCCGCCTCGCGGCCCACGTCAGCAGGCTGGACGCGGAGGCGGACCTGGCGCTCGTCAGCATCACGTCGCCGCAGCGCGCGGCCCCGCAGATCCCGAAGTCGGGGCCCGCCCGGATCGGCGGCCGCTGGCGGGGCCCGTACCGCCCCGCGGCCAACGACGTGGAGCTCAGCGGGCGCATCGACACCAGGGCCGCCGCCTACCTGTGCGAGGGCGGCGGCGTCATCGAGGCGCTGCAGCTGTCGGCGGATCAAATCCTCGGCGACTACTCGGGCTACTCCGGCGGCCCGGTCGAGGACACGACGTCCACCGACGGCCACACCCCCGACCAGAACGGGAGCAAGCAGGACGCGGTGGTCGTCGGCATCCTCCTGGAGCAGGCGCCGGACCGGGCCGCGGCCGACCGCGCGGCCAACGTCCTCTTCGCGGCCACCATCGCGGAGGCGATGCGCCGCTTCAACTACCTGGACGTCGCCCACCTCGTCGACGTGCTGCGGCCGCCCCGCGACGTGGAGTCCGCGGGCGCGAGCGCCGTATCGCCGCAGCCCGCCCGGGGCGCCACAACCAACCCCGTGACCATTCCCGTGACCGACCCGGGGACCAACTCCATGGCCGCCAAGGCCGACGAGCTCCTGGAGACCATCCAGGAGTGGGCCGCGCAAGGCGTCATGGACGCGGCGCAGATCTCGGAGCTCACCTTCATGGTGGCGAAGCGGAAGATCCAGGCCGAGCTGGGCGAGGGCGGTGCCCCGTGACGGGTCAACTCAGGTTCGTACGAGGGCGGCACCGCTCGGAGCGGCTCTGGCGCCGCGCGCTGTCCCATGCGCGGGCCGCCGCGAGCGGCGACCTCGACGCCCAGGCCCGCCTCTTCGACGATCTGTCCCAGCTGCGCCGCTCCGCCTCCGCCCTCCACCCGGCCGCTCCGCCTCCGCCCTCCACCCGGCCACGGCCGCGCGCGACCTGACTCTCTTGATCTCGCTCCTGGACGCGCTCGGCCACCACGAAGCCGTCCGGTCCCTCCTCGACGACCTGGCGGCAGGCATCCTCCAGGACACGGTGCGGGTCAGCCACGACGCCGCGTGCCGCAACCAGCTGGCCGTGGTTCTGGCAGGCCGTGGCCAACTCACCGCGGCGGCCCGCCTGCTGGACGGCGTACGGTCCGCGGTCGGCGGCCCCGAGGCCACGGCGCTCAGGGCGCAGGCCCTGGCCAACACCGCCGCCGTCGCCCTGCGGCTCGGCGACATCTCGGCGGCGGCGGGTCATGCGCGCCAGGCACTCGACGCCCTCAACGCGGGGGCGGCCCCCGAGTCCCGCCACGACGTGCGCCTGCTGGCGCTGGCCGTCGGCACGGCGGCGGCCCGCGCGGTGGGCGAGGACGCCAGGGCCGACGCCCTTCTGGCCGAACTCGACACCTCTGTACGGGACTTGGTGCGCGAGCGCGGCAATGACCACCCCGCCTCCCTCTCGGCTCTCGTCACGCTGGCCTCCGCCGAATCCTCGTCGGCCCGCGCGGCGGGCGACCGCGAGCGCCTGGAACGGGCCACGGACGTCCTCGCCATCGCGGCCCAGAAGGCGTCGGCCCTGATGGGTCCCGAACACCCGCAGGCGATCTCCGCGACACTCGCCCTCGCGACAGCGGAGTACGAGTCCGCCGGCGGCTCCGGGTCCCCGCAGCGCGTCGACGACGCCAAGGAGCTGATGGCGGCGGCCGCCGAGCGGGCGGGGACGCTGCTGCGGGACACCGGCACAGCCGAGGCCCCCCGGGACGCCGGCACAGCCGAGAACCCCCAAGGCGCCGAAGGCACCGGGAACACCGAGGACGCCGCCCGAGGAGCCCACGGCCCCACCCCGCCCACTGACCCCGAGCCCGTGCCCGACCCCGACCCCGGCCCCGGCCCCGGCCCCGGCCCCGGCCCCGAGCCCACAGAAGCCGAACTCGCCCTGTCCCGCGAGCAGCTGCGCGGCACCCTCGCCCGTCTCCCCGCCGACGCCCCCAGGGCACCGGTCCTCCTTGGCCTCCTCGGGGAGCTGAGTCTCCACGACCACGTGTACGGCGGCGCGGGGGCCCATGACCTCCTCGAAGCCGCCGCGGCGTTCCAGGACGCCTTCCGCGCCCCGGCGGACACCGCGCACTGGCACCGCTGGCGCATCCTGTACGGGTACGTCAAAACCCTGCGGCACGAAGCGGAGACCACGGACGGCACCGAGCCGGTCCCGGAACTCCTCGACGAGGCCCTGGAGTTGCTCACCCACGGCCTGGCTGCCCTGCCCGCGGGCGACGACGGCCTGCGCGGGCTCGGCGTGCGGCTGCTCGCCCACTGCACCAGGAAGCGCTACGAGGAGTGCCGCGACCACCCCGGTCTGCGGGACGGGCTTCAGCTGCCGAATCTGCTCGACGAGGCCCTGCGCCACCACGACGCGGCGCTCGGTCTCGTACCGCCCCGCACGGCGGAAGCGGCCGACCTCATCGAAGCGATCGGTCAACTCCGCCTGGAGCGCCACCGCCTGCGCGACGCGACGGCCCCCGCGAGCGCGGCCACGTACCCCGACAGGGCATCGGGCACCACCTGGGAAGCCCTCGCCGCCATGGTGTACGCGTACGCCCTGATCTGGCGCAGCACCGGCGACGACGCCCACGCTGCCGTGGCCCACGCCGCGCTCGGCCCGCTCCTCGCCGAGCCCGACGCCCTGGACCGCCTGTCGCCGCGCGTCCTGGACACCCTCGGGCGGCTCGCACACAACCAGGGCAGGGTGGGCTCCGATCTCGGAGCGCTCGACCGCGCGATCAGCCTACTGAGCCACGCCGTGGACAAATGGCCGGACGCGCAGGAGGCCGAGCGCGGCGCGTCGGCCCTGCTCCTGATCCAACTGCGTCTAGACCGCCTCCAGACCCGTCGGCACACCGTCCACCCCGACTCGACCGCGAGCGCCATGCCCGAGCTCGAACTCGCCGCCGCCCTGCACGAACTGGCCCGTCACCTGATGGACGAACCGGACCTCCACGCCCTGCTCGCGGCGGCCGAATCCGATCCCCGTCTCGTCACCTCGCTCGCGGACAGCATGACGTCCACGGACCGGAAGCGGGATCCCGGCTTCGTACGCCTCAGCGCCGCACAGAACGCCGTGCTCCAGGCCCAGTCGTGCCTGCGCAGGGGCGATCTGCCGACCACGGACCGCTTCCTCGCCGAAGCGACCGGCATCCACGCCACGCTCGACTCCGACCACCCCGCGCGCGTGGAGATGTGGATGCTCCTGAGCCACACCGGACTCCTCCGCGACTCCCTCGCCCGCCGCCACGGCGAGGAGCCCAAGTCGCACCTGATCGCGCCGCCGCCGACCCCGGCCCAGATCCGCCGAGGCGCCGACCGCCTCTCCGGCGACCGGCGCACCGAACTGCTCGGCGAGGCGGGCGTCAGCCTCCTGCTCACCGGCGGCGAGGACCGCTTCACCGAGGCCGTGGAGCTCGTCCGCGAGGCGTACGACACCCTCGACACCCACCACCAGGGCTTCCCGCGCTTCGCCTACTACTTGGGCGCCGCGGAGTGCTTCCGGGGCACGACGCACTCCGACCCGCGCGCACGCAGGACCCACCTGGACCACGGCATCCGCGTCCTCGAGCACGCGGCCACCGCCACCCGCGACCCGCGCCACGACAGCTGGGGAAGCATCGCGCTCGCCCTGGCCCGCGCCTACCGCGCACGCGGACGGCACCCCCACGACCGGGAAGCGAGCCGCCGGACGGGGCTCGAGGCCGCGCACGCCCTGGCCACCGCCGCACCGTCCGCCGCCGGCCCGACTCCCCCGGCCGAGGACGAGACCACCGCGCAAGCCGTCTGGGCGGCCAGGGAGGTGGGCGCCTGGTGCCATGAGGACGGCGCGCTCACCGATCTCCTGGCCGCACTCGAACTGTGGCGCGCCCTGTCGGTGCCCACGGAACCGGCGGGTACGCCGCCGGCGCCCGAGGACATCGGCAGGGCCTTGCGCGCGTCGGGCAAGGACGCGCTGGTGTATCTGGCCCCGGCGACGGACGCGGCTCGCGGCGCCGCCCTCGTCGTCACCGCTTCCGGCCGGATGTACCAGGTTCAGCTGCCCGGACTCACCGAGGAGGCCCAGCCCCTCCTGGAGTACGCCCGCGACCCGTCGTCGCACTCCGAACTGTGCGCGTGGGCGGAGCAGGCCGCCATGGGCCCGGTCCTCGACTCACTCGCTCCCAGGGACCGTCCGCGTCGTCTCGTACTGGTACCGATGGGCGCCCTCGGCGCCGTCCCCTGGCATGCGGCGCGGCAGGACACCGGGCGCGCCAGGGGCAGCGACTGCCGGTATGCGTTCGAGTCCGCCGAGTTCTCGTACGCGGTGTCCGCCCGGGCACTGTGCGAAGCGGCGGGCAGCGAGCGCGCTCCCGGCCGCGGCCTGCCGCACGCGGCGGTTCCGGACGCGGCGGTTCCGGACGCGGCGGACAACCCGCGGGACGCGCTGTCCCTGCTGCGCGCCGCGAGTGCGGCCGACGGCGGCGTCCTGCATCTCGCCGGTCCCGCCGACTACCGCGAGGACCACCGGGGCGAACCCGAACTCGTCCTTCCCGGAGGAACGTTGACGATGGCGGCCGTCGCCGACGCCATCGGCGAGACCGGTCGCGGCGGCCCCGCCGCCGTGCTGGTCACCGACTGCCGCGGCAACGGCCCGACCCGCCACGACGAGGCGTCCCTGCGCCTCGCCGACGCGCTGCTGCGGGCGGGGGCGGGCGCGGTCGTCGCTCCGCTCTGGCCCGTGCCCGACGGCGCGACGGCGGCGCTCCTCTCCCTGACCCACCACTTCCTGCTCACCCACGGCGCCACACCCGCCGGTGCGCTGCGCATGGCCCAGTTGTGGATGCTGGACCCCGACCACAGGCCACCTCCTGGGCTGCCGCCGCGCCTCGCGGACCTCGTACGGCATCCGGGCACGGACGACCCCGCCCACTGGGCGGGATACGTCTGCTTCGGACCCTGACGGTGTGGCGCGCCCTGGCCTCAAGTCCATCAGGCAGCCGGGGCCTCGGCGATGCGGTAACCCACCCCGGGCGTCGTCGTGATGACGGGCGGGCTGCCCAGCTTGCGGCGCAACCGGCCGACGGTGACGGTCACCGTGTTGGTGAAGGGGTCGGCGTTCTCGTCCCACACCTGCTCCAGGAGGTCCTCGGCGCTCAGGAATCCCGGGCTGGCGCGCAACAGCGCCTCCAGGACGGCGAGTTCCTTGACGGACAGCTCAAGGCGACGGCCGTCGCGGAGGGCGGTCCGGTGTACCGGGTCGAGTTCGAGGCCGGCGGCGCGCAGCACCCGGGCTCCGGCCCGCGGCCTGCGCCGGGCCAGGGCCCGGAGGCGAAGGATCAGCTCGGGGAAGTGGAAGGGCTTGGCGAGGTAGTCGTCGGCGCCGAGGGTGAGGCCGCTGACCCGGTCGCCGGGAGCCCCGGCCGCCGTCAGCATCAGCACCATCGGGCGCTCGTCCCGCTCGGTGATCATCTGGCAGAGCGTGTCGCCGTGGAGGCCGGGCAGGTCGCGGTCGAGGACCACCACGTCGTACGCGTTCAGGTCGAGCTTGGCGGCGGCGGTCAGGCCGTCGTACGCGACGTCGACGGCCATCCCCTGATCCCGCAGCCCCTCCGCGACGACATCGGCGAGCGACCGCGCGTCCTCCACCACCAGAACCCTCACGGTGTCACCCCTCCCCCACCGGCCGCCGGCGGCAGCACCGCCGTCACGCGCAGGCCGCCCTCCGGCCGGGCCAGGAGGGCCAGGCGGCCGCCGTGCGCCGCGACGATCGCGGCGACGATCGACAACCCCAGGCCGGAACCGGCCTCCGACCCCGTCCGGTCGGCGGCAAGGCGCTCGAACGGCTGCGTCAGCCGGTCCACTTGACTCTGGTCGAGGACGCTTCCGCCGCTCTCGACGACGAGGCGCGCCTCGGTCTCGTCGTGTTCCGTGGAGATCCGGATCCAGCCGCGCTGCTGGTTGTGGACGATCGCGTTGTCGACCACGTTCTCCACCATCCGGGACAGCAGTGCCGGGCTCCCCGGCGTCCAGGCGTCCGCCCGCACGGCATCGTCGACGGTCAGCGTCTTCGCGGCGATGTCGGCGGCCCGGGCGGTGAGCGCCTCCCGCGCGAGCTCGCCGAGCGGCACCGGGGTCCGGTCGGTGAGGGTGCCGTGCTGCGCCCGGGCGAGGACGAGGAAGCCGTCCAGCAGGTGGTCCACCCGGTCCAGCTCGGTCCGCAACCGGCCGGCGAGCGCGACGGTCCCCGCCGCGGGGTGCGGTTTCGCGACGGCCACGTCCAGCGAGGCCCGCATCGTCGCCAGCGGCGTACGCAGTTCGTGCGAGGCGTTGCCGACGAACCGGCGCTGTGCGACGAAGGAGGCTTCGAGGCGTTCCAGCAGTCCGTCGACCGTGTCGGCGAGCTCCTTGACCTCGTCGACGGGTCCGGTCACGGCGAGCCGCTGATGCAGGTTCTGCGCGGAGATCCGCCGGGTCGCCGCGGTGATCAGCCGCAGCGGGCGCAGGACGCGGCCGGCGAGCACCCGGCCGAGCAGGAGCGAGAGACCCACCATCACCACCAGCGCGATCAGCGAGCCGACGACGAGCTGGTGGTCCTGCTGGCCGTGCGCGTCCGAGAGTTGCCCTTCCAGGTCCCGGATCCGCTGCTCGGCGGCGGCGAGGCCCGGCCGAGCCGGCCGATCGGCCGGGGGCTGCTCAGGAGCGGCGCTGGTCACCTGGGAACCGGACATGAGGTAGGTCAGGGCGAGCAGCACGATGCCGGACCCGAGGAACCCGGCGGCGTACAACATCGTGAATCGCCGTCGGACGGTCCCGCCGCGCAACTTGCCCATGGTCCTCTCCCCGTTCGGAACCGCCCTGAACCGGCTTGGAACCGGCCGGACTCAGGATGATGCCGCGCCGCGCCTAACAGCGACATGACAGGGACGGTTCGGACCGCGTTAGGCCCGGATCCGTAGAACCGGGTCCATGTCTACGAACAACGAACTGCTCCGGCGGGAGTGGACCAGGTTCCGACGTCCCGGACGGCTGATCGCGATGGCGGCCGCGGCCCTGGTCGTCGTCGCCCTCGGTCTGCTCTACGCATCCGGCAACCACGCTTCCTGCGACGGCCCGTGCCCGGACGATCCCGTCGGTCCTGACGGCTCCCTCGTCGACGACCAGTTCTCCTTCCTGCATCGGGACCTGGGCGAGAACGGCAGCATCACGGTCCGGATGACGTCCATGACGGGCACGATCACCTACCCGCCGCCGAACCACGACCGGATCGTCCCGGGCCTGGTGCCGTGGGCGAAGGCCGGGATCATCATCAAGGACGGAGTCCGCCGGGGGTCCTCCTACGCGGCGTTGATGCTCACCGGCAGCCACGGTGTGCGCATGCAGCACGACTACCGCCATGACACCGCGGGCAGCGACCACGGTGGTGTCTCGGCCAAGTCACCGCGCTGGCTGCGGCTGACGCGGTCGGGCGAGACGGTCACCGGCTACGAGTCCGCGGACGGTGAGCGCTGGGCCAAGGTCGGCACGGCGCGGCTGTCCGGTCTGCCCAGGACGGCGCGAGTCGGCCTCTTCGCCGCGTCTCCCGGCGATCTGACGCTGCGGCCCGTCGGCCTCGGCGGCGCCACGGAGGAGGTGCGTTTCACGCAGGCCAGTGGTGTCTTCGACAACGTGACCCTCAAAGGGGCGGCCGCCGCCGGTGGTTGGACCAAGGACGCCGTCGGCGAGATGAACCAGACGGACTGGGAGAAGAACCACAAGGCGTCCGGGGCGGTCGAGGAGAGCGGCACGTTCACCGTCACCGGCACCGGCGACATCGGCCCGGGAGGCGCCGAGGGCGGCGCTCGCACGGTGGAGCACACCCTCGGCGGCCTGGCCATCGGACTGCTCATCGTGCTCGTGGTCGCGATCCGGTTCGCCACCTCCGCACGGCACGACGGACCCACGGGCGGCGCGCCGCTCACCCGCCGCGAGCTCACGGCGGAGGCCGTCGTCGTCGGCGCCGTCACGTTCGTCACCGGTCTCCTCGCCGTCGGCACCGTGGTCCCGGCGGGCCTGGCGATCCTGAAGAAAAACGGGGTTCCCGTCATCGAAGTCCCCGCGCTCACCGGAGTGCGGGTCGTCGTCGGCGTGGCCGCGGCACTCGCCCTCGCCGCGGTGCTCGCCCTCGCGCTCGCCACCCTGCTCCGGCGCGCCTGGCCGGCGATCCTCGTCGCCGCCCTGACGATCGCGGCCCCGTACGCGGTGACCTCTTTCCCGCTGCTGCCCGACGGCCTCTCGCAGTGGCTGCTGCGGATCACCCCGGCCGCCGCCTTCGCCACCCAGCAAACCCTCGTCGCATACCCGCAGGTGACCGCGCACTACGCGCCCTCCGCCGGATACTTCCCCCTGCCTTGGTGGGGCGGAATGGCCGTGCTGTGCGCGTACGCGGCGCTGCTCGTGGGGCTGGCTCTGCGCCGACTGCCGGCGGGCGGTGAGCGAGCCGGGGAGCACGTGGACTGGAGGTGATCCGGTACGAAGGCCCGGGGCGGGCCCGGCCGCGCGCGTCAGGCGTCCGTCCCGGGCGGCGGCGGAGGCTTCGGTGCGCCCGGCGGCGGGGCGATCCTCGCGTACGTACCCGAAGGCGGCGCGGCACCGGCGTCCGGTCCGGCGGTGGCCGTCCCGGCCGGGCGGGGCAGGAGTGCGTCGCGTCGGGCGCCCGGGTCCCAGCCCGTCTCCACGACCCGCTTCTGCACGACGATCGCGGCGGCCAGGATCACCGCGCCGATGAGCAGCATGAGGACGGCGCCGCCCACCGTGCCCGCCTTGGCGGCGTTGCCGACGAGGGAGCCGAACCAGCCGAAGTCGGCGTCGCCGAACGTGGTGTTCTCCTTGCCGAAGGCACCGAGCACCTTCAGGAGCAGGGCGGGCAGGAAGGTGATGAGGACGCCGTTGAGGAACGCGCCGACGACGGCGCCGCGCCGGCCGCCCGTCGCGTTGCCGTAGACCCCGGCGGCGCCGCCCGTGAAGAAGTGCGGCACCAGGCCGGGCAGCACGAGCGCGAGGCCGAGGGCGGGCTCGAAGATCCAGGCGAGCAGGCCGAGGCCGGCCAGGCCGCCGACGAAGCTGGAGATGAAGCCGACCAGGACGGCGTTCTGCGCGTACGGGAAGACGATCGGCGCGTCCAGGGACGGCACCGCGCCGGGCACGACGCGGTTCGCGATGCCCTGGAAGGCGGGCACCAGCTCGCCGAGGATCGTACGGACACCGAAGAGGATCACCGCGACCGCGATGCCGAACTGCAGCCCCTGCATGACCGATTGCATGACGTACGCGCCGACGTCGGGCGCCGCCGGACCGCCGTCGACGGCGAACGCCTTGAAGGCGCTCTGCTTGCCGACCTTGGCGAGGAGGACCAGCGACATGATCAGGTAGATGAGGACCATGGACAGGGCCGTGGCCACCATCGAGTCGCGCAGGAAGCGCAGGCCCTCGGGGAGCTTCATGTCCTCCGTGGAGCGGCTGCGCCGGCCGACCACCTGGCCGGTCGCGCCGGCGACGACGTACCCGGCCGTCCCGAAGTGACCGATGGCGACGGTGTTGTTGCCGGTGACGCGCTTGGTCCAGGGGTGCGCGAAGGCGGGCATCGCGACCAGCATGATGCCGAGCAGCACACCGCCGACGACGACCACGACCCACGAGCGCTGCCCGGCCGTCGCGAGCACCATCGTCAGGAGCGTGGCCATGAACAGCATGTGATGGCCGGTCAGGAAGACGTAGCGCAGCGGGGTGAAGCGGGCCAGGACCAGGCTCACGGCGAAGCCGAGGATCATCAGCCAGGCGACCCGGGAGCCGTACTCGGCCTGGGCGATACCGACGATGGCCTCGTTCGTCGGGATCACGCCGTGCGCACCCGTCGAGCCCTGGATCATCTCGCCGAGCGGGGCGAGCGCGGCCACGACGAGGCCGGCGCCCGCGCCGATGAGCAGGAACCCGAGCGTCGCCTTGATCGCGCCGCCGACGATCTGGCCCGCCGACTTGCGCAGCGCGATCAGGCCCGCGGCGGTGATGAGCCCGATCAAGTACGCGGGCTGGCTGAGGATTTCGTTGACCAGGAACTTCGCGAGGGATACCAGCCAGTCCAAGGCTCTTCCTTACCTGTCGTCCTTGCGTGCGCCCGCCTACACGTCGTATGTGTCCCGCAGGACGCGGTCGGCCTCGGTGGTGGAGGTGAAGTCGTCGACGACCCGCACGGGGACGCCGACGTCGCCGAGGGCCTTGGCGATCTCCCGGGACGTGAGGATGGCGACGGCCTCGGACGCCTTGCCCTTGGCGGAGATGGTGTCCGTGGCCTCGACGGTCACGTACCGGCTCCAGCCCCAGCGGTCGAGGACCTGCTCCAGGGTGTTCTTGAGGAAGAGGCTGGTGCCGAGGCCGTTGCCGCACACGGTGAGGATCTTGTGCACGGCGGGCCCGGCCGTGGGTCCGGACTCGCGGGGAGGCCGCTCCCCCGCCAGCAGCGCGTGCACCGCCGCAGGCGTCGGGGCCGCCCGCAGGGCCCGTCCCGTCTCGGGGTCGGCGAGCAGCCGGGCCAGGGACGCCATGGCCTCGGTGTGCGCGGAGGCGTCCGTGGCGGCGAGCGCCACGACCAGGTCGACCGGGTCGTTCGTCTCGTGCCCGAACTCCACCGGCCGCGCGAGCCGCACCCAGGACATGCCGGTGCGCAGCACCGCGGGCGAGGGCCGCGCGTGCGCGAACGCGAAACCGGGGGCGACGACGATGTAGGGCCCGCTGTCCACCACGGTCCGGATCATCTCCGCCGTGTACGCGTCCGTGCTGCTGCCCGTCGCCACGAGCAGGTCGCCCGCGGCGCCGATCGCGGCACGCCAGTCCTCGGCCGCCACGTCGAGCCGGATCGCCTCGACCGGCAGGAGATCGCTCACAGACACCATGTGGTTGATCGTTTCACAGAGCCCCCCGGAGACGGCAGCCCACATTTCCGGGCAGCCTCACCGGCTCGGCCCGTTGCCGCCTCACCGGCTCGGCCCGCTGCCGCCTCACCGGCTCGGCCCGCTGCCGCCTCTCAGGCCGCACTCGGCTCGTACGTCCAGCGCAGCAGGGCGCCGAGTCCTCCGGCCGGGATGTCGTCGCTCACCTCCTCGAACGGAATGATCAGGACGTCGGCGGACGTGGCCGCCGCTGAACGCAGCAGCGCGTCGTCGGCGCGTACGGAGACGGGCGCGCCGTCGCCGAGCGCTTCGGCGTCGGTCCGCCGCACCGCCAGCTGGTCAGGATCGGTGCCCGCCCACATCTCGCGGTGCAGGTCAGGCCCGTCGGGCCGGACCAACAGGGTGTCGATGCGGTGCTCGCGGGCGGCGTCCACCACCGCGGGCACGCCCTCCACGGCGTCGGCGGGCCGGTCGGTGCCCACGCGGCCCGCCCGGAAGCGGTCGAGCACCTCGCCGACGTGCCGGCGCAGATGCTCCTGGCAGGCGTTCTCGATGGCCTCCTCCAGCGCCGCGGAGCCCGAACCGGCGGCGCGGCCACCGTGCTCCGTCTCGACCGTCACGGCGCGAACGGCTTCCGGCAGCTTGTCGCGCACAGCCGGCCGCTCACGGGGGTCGCCCACCAGCACGACGAGGTCGGCGCCCGACTCCTCAAAGGCCGCGGCCAGCGCCTCGGCGATCTCCGCGGCGTTGTGCTCCCAGGTGTTCTCCACCTTGAGCTGGAAGTGCCGTTCGGACCAGTCGGAGGTGGCGGTGCGGTGCACCGGCCACTGCGCTCCCTCGACATGCCCGCAGTCCCGCGGGCCGGCCGCGGTCCGCCGCTCGAAGTCGGCGCCGGTGCGGTCGATGTAGGCGATCAGGCTCACCGGGTCCTGGCCGCACAGCTCCAGCAAGGGGGTCAGCCGCGGAAGAGCGGCCCAGCAGGCGAAGCCGCCCTGGAGCCGCCGGGGCAGCCGGTGGCTCAGCACGACCTCACCACCGGTGGCGAAGAGGACGCGCCCCGCGGGGTCCTCGGCGGGCGAGAGCCCCGTCAGGCCCTCGCGGACCGCCGCGACGGTGGGCTCGTCCGCACCTTCCTGTTCCAGGGTCCGGCACATCTCCCGCACGGACAGTTCACGGCGCTTCGCGCCCGCCTCGTCCGCCTGACCGGGGTCGAAGTACACCGTCGCCCAGGGGCCGGGCCGGTCCAGGAGGGGTTGCAGAAATGAAAGACGCATGGTGACTCACTCCGAGCGTTCGTCCTTGGGGGCCCGCGACCACGTTCCGTACGCGGGTCACGGCTCTGCCACGTCGGTTCCGGGATCAAGCATCGCGATCACCTCTGTATCTCCGGCTCCCCTGGCACAAAGGGGCGCAAACCACCCCGGGCTCACGTCGCCGGGAACGCCTGTTCCGTCCAGATGGTCTTGCCGGAGGGGGTGTAGCGCGTTCCCCACCTCTGGACGAGCTGCGCGACGATGAACAGGCCGCGGCCGCCTTCGTCCTCTTCGCCGCTGTGCCGCAGGTGGGGTGAGGTATGGCCGGTGTCCGCCACCTCGCACAGGAGGGTGCGGTCACGGATGAGGCGTACTTGGATCGGCCCTTCGGCGTACCTGACCGCGTTGGTCACCAGCTCGCTCACGACGAGCTCGGTCGCGAACGACAGGTCTTCGAGGCCCCAGTGGTGCAGCTGCTGGGTGGCCAGCTCCCGCGCCTTGCCCGCCGCGACCGGTTCCGCGGGCAGCTCCCATTCGGCGACCTGTGACGTGTCGAGTTCGCGGGTGCGGACGAGCAGCAGGGCGGTGTCGTCGGCCGTCGAGCCGCCCGGCAGGAGTTCCGCCACGGCCCGGTCGCACAGCTCTTCGAGCGACGCGTGCCGGTCGCTGAGGACCCGTCCCAGAGTGTCGAGTCCCTGGTCGATGTCGCTGTCGCGGGCCTCGACCAGGCCGTCGGTGAAGAGAGCAAGGAGGCTGCCCACGGGCAGCTCGATCTCCAGCGACTCGAACGGCAGGCCGCCCAGGCCGAGGGGCGGGCCCGCCGGCAGGTCCGGGAACGACGGCTTGCCGTCCGGGCCGACGACCGCCGGTGGCAGGTGCCCGGCCCTGGCCATGACGCAGCGCCGCGAAACCGGGTCGTAGACCGCGTAGAGACAGGTCGCGCCGGTGGTCACGTCGGTGTAGGTGCCGTCGGGCGTTCCCAGCTCGGCCCGCTGCTCCTCCGCCGACTGCGCCACCAGATCGTCGAGCCGCGACAGCAGCTCGACGGGGTCCATGTCCATCTGGGCGAACGCGCGTACGCTCGTCCGCAGCCGTCCCATGGTGGCTGCCGCCTGCAGCCCGTGTCCGACCACGTCCCCGACCACGAGCCCGACGCGGGTTCCGGACAGCGGGATGACGTCGAACCAGTCACCGCCGACCCCCGTCACGTCGTCCGTGGGCAGATAGCGGTAGGCCAGGTCGACCGCCGACTGCTCCGGCACGTGTCGCGGCAGCAACTGGCGCTGGAGGACCAGGGAGGCGGTCCGCTCACGGGTGAAGCGGCGGGCGTTGTCGATGGACACAGCCGTTCGGGCGACCAGTTCGTCGGCCAGCGCGACTTCGCCGCTGTCGAAGGTGGCCGGCCCCGTGCCGCGCAGGAAGGTGATGAGTCCCAGCGTGCTGTTCCCGGCCCGCAGCGGCACGACCAGGGCCGCGCCGTCGAGTACGAGCCCGCCCGAGGAGAGGCTGCGATCCTGCGGCGAACCGGGAGGGTAGTCCACGGGTGGGCGGTCCGCGAGCGGAGAAGGCCGTGGTCCCGGCTTTTCCTGGTCGTCGTCCTCGGCCGAGCAGTGGGCGACCCGCACCAGAGACATCGCCGCCGAGTTGCCCGTGGGCGGCACCTCGCCCTCCAGCACCGCCTTCGCGAGGTCGACCGTGACGGTGGTGGCGAATTCCGGTACCGCCACTTCAGCGATGTTCTCGGCGACGACCGTCACATCGAGGGCGGTCCCGATGCCGCGGCCCGCTTCGACGAGCAGGGCCAGCCGCCGCTGGGCCCGGTGGCGATCGGTGATGTCGAAGGCGTCCTCACACACACCGAACACGTGTCCGTCGGCGTCCTGGAGCCGGTAGTAGGCGCACGACCAGAGGTGGTCCGTCTCCGGGTCGCTGGGCGGCCGGCCCTGGAAGTGCAGGTCCAGAAATGAGTCTCCCGTGTCCAGCACGTGGCGCATGACCGTGTCGAGCGTGGGCGGATGCCCCTTGGTCACGAACTTTCCCTCGGAGTACAACTCATCGGGCCGGGCGCCGCGGAACTCTTCGAGCGGTCGTCCCATCTCCTGTTCGTACGCTGTGTTGCACCAGGTCAGGTGCAGGTCGGAGTCGTAGATCGCCAGACCGACGGGCGACTGGGTGGCCAGCCCGTGCAGGAGGGCCAGCCGGGATTCCCACAGCCGGAGATCCTGCAGCTCCGCCACGACGAGGACACGCGCCGCGGGGCCGGCGCCCGGCAGGGGACACACCGCGATGGCCACGATCAGCTCGCGCCCGTTCCGGTGCCGGGCGACGCGGATCTCGTTCCCGCGGATCTCGGGCGGCAGATCCGGGACGGACGGTTCCGGGCCGGGTCGCGACAGGAACGTGGTCAGCGGCCGGCCGACGATCTCCTGCGGCCGATAGCCGAGGAGCCGCTCCGCCGCGAGGCTCCATCCGATGACCGCGTCCTGGGCGTCGACCACCGCCGTGGCCGCCCCGGTGACGTCGAGGGGACCACGAAAGTCAGCGCTTCGCTCCGCGTTCCATGCCGTCATGACGCCGCACCAGCCCCGTTCCTTCCCTACAGAATCCGCTGTCCCCGGGGGAGGCACAACCCGATCCCCCACCGCGAGCCCGGCGACGGCGGGCGGCAGGCTCCCCCGGGCGGAGCGGTCAGCGCGTCTCCGACGCCTTGCGGAGCGCGGTGATGCAGGTGTTGATGGCCTGCTGGAGCTCCTCCAGGCGCTGGACCATGTCGTCCTCGTAGAGGGCGTCGAAGTCGACGGCGTCGTCGAGGGTGAGCTCCTCGAAGACCTTGGTGGCCTTCTGCAGGCTGCTGTAGAACTTCGTGCGCCGCTCCTGCACGCGAAGTTCGGGGTCGGCCTCGACGGTCTCGGCGACGAGGGTCTTCACCGTGTCGTACGCCTCCGCGGCCCACTCGCCGGCTTCCTCGGAGTCGTCCAGCTCGTCGAGGAGGGACAGGTGCCGCTCGGCCTCGGCGCGCAGTTCGGCGGGGGCGTCGAGGGTCTGCCCGGCGGGCGTGCGGATCTGGCCCTCCTCGGCGACCTTGCGGACGTACTCGATGCGGTCGGCGGCCCTGGCC
Organism: Streptomyces aurantiacus JA 4570; assembly: GCF_000414115.1. Lineage (GTDB taxonomy): Bacteria > Actinomycetota > Actinomycetes > Streptomycetales > Streptomycetaceae > Streptomyces > Streptomyces aurantiacus_A. The sequence continues at coordinate 10,360 of NZ_AOPZ01000069.1, read as the reverse complement.
TCGCCCGCGACGGCCTTCTTCAGGTCGTCGGTGCGGGCGATGTCGCGGGCCAGCTCGGTCTGCAGGGCCGGGTCCTCCTTGAGCCGGTCGAGCAGCGCGTGCCGGGCGGCCTGGGCGGTGGAGGGGTCGGCGAGGATCGCCGCGCGCAGCGCGGTGGGGTTCTCGGCGACCTCCAGGGCCTTGGTGGGGCGGATGCCCTCCGCCTCGGCGGCCGCGGTGATCGCGGTGCCGCGCGCGGAGGTGGCGCTGGAGCGCGGGACGTAGTACGTCAACCAGACGTCGGCGTCGGGGAGTTCGACGTCCTGGCCGGGCGCGAGCGCCTCGAAGTGGGGCACGAGCCCGTCGTCGGCGGCCTTGTCCCATGCCTTGTAGTAGCGCATGACGCGCTCGGCGGAGCAGCCGGCCAGATCGGCGAACTCCTTCGCCGAGAGCTTCGGCGTCTCGTCGGCGGCCTGCCCGCCGGGCCGCACGCTGCGGGCCACCTTCAGTCCGAAGGTCCAGCCGCCGGTGCGCGCGTAGGCCCCGAACTCGCGGGCGTCACGCTCCACGAGTTCCCGCGTGCCGACCGGTTCAGCTGCTTCGGGCGCGACGATGGCTACGGTCACTGATTACTCTCCGGGTGGGTCACAAGCTGCAAAGAAGCAGAAAGAAACAGAACGTACAGCCTATATCGACCCACCACTGCGGAGTCCCGCCGGGCTAGCCCTCGTGGCCCCCGCGCCGCAACGGGCCGAAGAACGCCCGCAGTTCGGCGGCCACCTGGTCCGGTTCCTCGTGGGCCATGAAGTGTCCGCCGCGGCGCGGGGTGCTCCAGTGCCGCAGGTCGGTGAAGACGCGTTCGGCGAGGCTCCTGGGGTAGTCGGCGTACGCCGGTTCGTGACTGAGCGTGACGGCTGCGGGGGCCGTGACGGGCGGCATCGGCTGGTTCAGGTGGTAGTCGTAGTACTGCCGGAAGGACGAGCCGATGCTGCCGGTGGCCCAGTAGAGGGTGGCGACGGTCAGCAGGGTGTCCCGGTCCCAGCGCCGGGTGACGTCGCCGTCGCAGTCGCTCCAGTCGCGGTACTTGTCGACGATCCACGCGAGCAGCCCGGCGGGCGAGTCCATCAGGGCCGCGGCGACCGTGTCGGGGCGGGTGCACATGATCTCGCTGTAGCCCTGGTCACCGATGTCATAGGCGGCCAGTGCGTCCAGGTACGTCTGCTCGGCGGGCGTCGGCGGCTCCTTGTCGAAGTCGGCGCTGACGACGGCGGAGGTGATGTGCACACCGGCTACCCGGTCGGGGTACAGCGCGCCGAGCCACTGCGTGACACCGCCGCCGATGTCGCCGCCGAACGCCCCGTAGCGCTCGTAGCCCAGTGTCTCGGTCATGAGGGAGTGCCAGGTCTCGGCGACGCCCCGGCGGGTGAACGGCCCTTGCGGCAGGCCGGAGTAGAGGAATCCGGGAAGCGAGGGGACGACCACGTCGAAGGCGTCGGCGGGGTCGCCGCCGTACGCGGCCGGGTCGGCCAGGCGGCGCGCCGCGGGCAGCATCTCGACGAAGCTGCTCGGCCAGCCGTGGGTGAGGACCAGCGGCAGCGGCGCGGGCGCCCCCTCGGGGCGGCGGCCGCGCAGCCGCACGAAGTGCACGCTGCTCCCGGCCACTTCGGCGACGTGGTGCGGCAGTTCGTTGAGCGCGGCTTCGGCGGCACGCCAGTCGAAGCCGTCGGCCCAGTACGCGACGAGGTCACGCAGGTACGCGGGGTCGGTGCCGGCCGCCCAGGGCGCGGCGTCGGACGCGGTGGTGAAACGGGTGCGGGTCAGTCGTGCGCGCAGGTCGCCGAGGACGTCGTCGGACACGGCGATGCGGAAAGGCTTGAGGGTCATGGTTCCTTCGCTCAGGAGTACGGGAATGCTTCGGCGCGGGCCGAGCCGTGCGCTCCTGGGCGAACTGCCGTGCGTTCAGACGCAGTTGGCGGCCAGGAGGGCCCGGACGGTGCGGTCGGCTGCGGTCGTACGCGGAGTCGTACGCAACGGGCTCACCTCCTTCGTGGGGCTCGCGCGGACAGGTGCCGCGCGGCGTAGCCCGACTATACATACCCCGGCCCCCACGCGGCCCGCTCGGCGGCATCCGGATCGTCGGCCGGGGTCCACGCGACGTCGATGCGCATCGTCGCCCTGCGCCGGTCGTCGTACGGCTCCCAGCCCGGGTCGCCCGTCGCGGCGAACCGGACCCAGGCCGCCCGCATCCGGCCGGAGAGTTCCGCGAGCCGGGCCGCGGCGGCCGGTGGCGCGGCCGGGCCGAGGACGCCGTCGGTGCCGTACAGCGCGGGCAGGTCGGTCCTGCCGAAGACGAAGGGCAGCTCGACGGTGTGGGCGGCGCCGAGTGCTCCGCCGAGGGCGGGCGACCGCCAGGCGAACACGTAACGGTGCGTGCGGGACGGGGACTTGGCCGCGTGGGCGTCGGCCAGGGCCCGGCTGCCCGCGCCGAAGAGTGCCTCGGCGAGGATGCCGGACCGCAGTGCGCCGAAGGACGCGCCGGGCCGGGCCGCGCGGTGGGCGGCGACAAGCTCCGCCGGGCGCGGGTGCGCTCGGGCCGCGGTGGCCTCGACGTCGGCGGCGGTCGAGGCGGCGTACGCGCCTTGGGGCACGAGGTAGAGGTTGCCCTCCTGCGCGGTGGTGCCGACGAGGAGGTCGACATCGGGTGTGCCGGGGCGTGCGGCCAGGGCGTGGGCGGGCTGTTCGGCGAGCACCGGGCCGAGCGGGCTGAGGCCCATGAGCGGGTCGGTGTGGCTCGCCGTGCGCAGATCGAGGCCCGTGAGCGACGGTGTGATGCCGACGAGGCGTTCGTCGGGGACGGCGGCGAACGCCCCGGCGCGGGCCTCGACGCCGAGCGCGGCCGCCGCGGCCCGGGTGACGCGGGCGGCCTGCTCGGGGCTGAACGCGCCGAGCCCGCTGCCGCTCTGCACGACGGCGCGCCGGAAGAGGCCGGTGGCCTCGGGGTCCGCGAGGAGCGCGGCCACCAGCGTGGCCCCGGCGGACTGCCCGAAGACGGTCACCGCGTGCGGGTCCCCGCCGAACGCGGCGATCTCGTCGCGCACCCAGCGCAGGGCGGCCCGCACGTCCAGGAGCCCGCGGTTCGCGGGCGCCCCCGGCAGGTCGAGGAACCCCTGGAAGCCCAGGCGGTAGTTGAGGGTCACCAGGACGACGCCGTCCCGGGCGAGCGCCGAGCCGTCGTACAGCGCCGCCCTCGTGGACCCGGCGACGAAGCCGCCCCCGTGGACGAACACCATGACCGGGAGGGGCCGTTCGGCCACCCCTCGGTCCGCGGCCGGGGTGCGCACGTCGACGGTGAGGTAGTCGTCGCCGCGGACCCAGCCGGGGCCGAAGTAGGGCGACATGTCGAGGCCGCCCAGTCGGCGCTCGCCCTGCGGCGCGGTCGGCCCCGGCGTGGTGGCGTCGCGCACGGCGGTCCACGGCGCGTGCGGCTCCGGCGCGGCGAACCGGGCGGCGCCGCGCGGCGGTGCAGCGTACGGGATGTTGAGGAAGGCGGCGACTCCGTCGCGTACGAAGCCGCGTACCGGGCCGTTGGCCGTGGTGACCACGGGGCCGGTGGCCACCGGCGGATGCGTGCGGTTCATGCGGCCGCGCCCTCCCTCCGCTCCGTGCCGGACGCCCGGCTCAGGGGCGCCCACGCCTTGAGAGCGAAGGCGCCCGGCGTGCGCGCGACCTCCAGGGCGCCGTGGCCGCCGAAGTGGGCGGGGACGACGAGGGCGTGGTGGTCGGCGGCCCAGCCGAGCAGCCGCCGCCGTGTGGTGCGGGCGCCCGCCGGGTCCTCGCAGAAGCAACTGTTGCAGTCGGGCCACAGCACCTGCGCCGGGCTGTGCAGGAGGTCGCCGACGAACAGCGCCCGGTCGCCGCCCGACTCCAGCGTCACCACGGACGAGCCGGGGGTGTGGCCGGGGGCGAGGTCGAGGCGCAGGTTGGCGTCGATCCGGTGGCTGCCCTCCCACAGCAGGGTCTGGCCCGCCTCGCGGACGGGGGCGACGCTGTCCTCGAACACGTTCTGGTTCCCGCGGCCCAGCACCGACCGGTGCCCGTTCGCCGGGTTCCAGAAGTCGAAGTCGTCCCGGGCCATCAGGTGGACGGCGCGGGGAAACGTCGGGACCCAACTCCGGCCTTCCAGGCGGGTGTTCCAGCCCACGTGATCCACATGGAGGTGGGTGTTGACGACGACGTCCACGTCCTGCGGGGTGACGCCCGCGGCGGCCAGGCGGTCCAGATAGCCCGTGTCCCGGTGGGCCCACACCGGGCTGTAGGGCCGCTCCTTGTGGTTGCCGACCCCGGTGTCGATCAGGATGTTCCTGCCCTCGCTGCGCAGCAGCCAGGTCTGGACGGCGGAGCGTACGACGCCGGTCCCGCCGTCGAGGAAGTCCGGCCGCAGCCAGGCGGCCTCCTCGCCCCGCCATGCGTCGGCCGGGATGCCGGGGAAGAAGGTGGCGGGGGTCAGGCCGACCGGTCCGCAGTACTCGATGACGCGGGTGACGCTGACGTCGCCCAGTTCGACGCGGTCGACGGTCCGCCCGAGGACGACGTCCGGTGCCTGATCCGGTGCCTGATCCGGTGCCTGGTCCGCTGTCCGGTCCACCGCTCGGTTTGCCGCTTGGTTCGCTGTCCGGTTCATGGACCCACCGTCCGGCGGCCGCAGCGGCGCAGCCACACCCGCCGCTGCCTACCCCTCGCAGGGTCAGGCTCCCGGCGCGCCCCGGGCCGATACTGGGCCGCATGGACGGACAGAGCACGCTCGGCGCGTTCCTGCAGGCCCGCAGGTCACGGCTGCACCCGGACGACATCGGGCTCAAGACGTACGGCGAGCGGCGCCGCGTGCCGGGGCTGCGCCGCGAGGAGCTGGCCCTGCTCGCGGGAGTCAGCGCCTCGTACTACTCCCGGCTCGAACAGGGGCAGTCCCACAACGCCTCGCCGGAGGTCCTGGACGCCCTCGCCCGCGCCCTCGGCCTGGACGAGTCGGAGCGCCGTCACCTGCACGATCTGGCGGCGAGCGCCGCACGGCGGCACAAGGGCCTGCGCCGCCCGCCCGACGAACACCTCAGCGACGCCACCCGGCACCTCCTGGACGCCCTCGCGGACGTACCGGCCGTCGTCCTCGGCCGCCGCACCGACGTCCTCGCCTGGAACGCCCTCGGCCACGCCCTGTTCGCCGCCCACCTGCCCGCCGACGGCCCCGACCACGCCGCGAACCGCCCCAACATGGCCGCGCTCGTCTTCCTCGACCCGGACACGCGCGCGCTGTACGCCGACTGGGAGACGAAGGCGCGGTCGGTGGTCGCCAACCTCCGCGAGGTGGTGGGCCGCCACCCCGACGACGCGCGGCTGGCCTCCCTGATCGGTGAACTGACGATGAAGAGCGCCGAGTTCAGCGGCCTGTGGGCGGACCACCAGGTACGCGCATGCGACGCGACGCCGCACGCCATGCACCACCCGCTGATCGGCGCCGTCACGGTCACCCAGCAGGCCCTGCGCACCGCGGACGACCAGACCGTCGTGGTCGCGCACACGGTCCCCGGGTCGGCGTCGCGCGCGGCCCTGGCGCTCCTCGCCGACCGGAGCACACCAGCCGACGCGCCGCCCCGCCCGGCGTTTCCCCAGGTCAGTGGGCTGCTCGGGGAGCCGGGCCGGGCGGGACCGAAGTCCTAGGACCGGGGAAGCCAAAGCCCTAGGGCCGGGGAACGGGGGCCGCCCCTTCCGTGGTTGGTGGCCCCGCCCGTCACGGACGGCGAGACTTGGCCCATGGATACCGCACAGACAGCCGCCTATCTGCGGCGCATCGGCGTCGAGCGCCCCGCAGCCCCGACCGCGTCGGCCTTGCGCGAGCTGCACCTCGCGCATGTGCGCAGCGTTCCCTTCGAGAACCTCTCCATCCACCTCGGCGAGGAGGTCGACCTCACGGAGCAGGACCTGCTCGCGAAGGTCGTCGACCGGCGGCGCGGCGGGTTCTGCTACGAACTCAACGGCGCCTTCGCGGCGCTGCTCGCCGCGCTCGGCTTCGAGGTCACGCTGTTGCAGGCCCGGGTGTACGGCGACGACGGCCTGCCGGGCATTCCGTACGACCACCTGGCGCTGCGGGTACGGACGGAGGACGGCGGTGACCGCCTTGCCGACATCGGCTTCGGCACCCACAGCCACCTGCCGCTCGACCTGTCCGAGCGCGGTGAACAGGGCGACCCCGGCGGCACGTTCCGCATCGCCGACGCGCCCGGCGGTGACCTGGACGTCTTCAAGGACGGCAAGCCGCAGTACGTGATCGACCAGCGTCCGCGCGCGCTGGAGGACTTCGTCTCCGGCGCGTGGTACCACCGCACGTCACCGAAGTCGCACTTCACGCAGTCGCTGGTGTGCAGCCTCGTCACCGAGACCGGCCGCGTGACGCTCGGCGGCAACAAGCTCACCGTCACCACCGGCGGCGAGCGCGACGTCACGGAACTCGCCACGGACACCGAGGTCCTTGCGGCGTACGAGACGCACTTCGGCATCTCCCTCAAGCAGGTTCCACAGGTGGCGAAGCCCGTACGGGTAGGCGGCCGGTAGCCGGGGCCGGGACAGAGCACGGAAAGGCCGCTTTGTCCAGGCTCCTTGGCGCGAAACGCACGCCCGGACAGCCGGTGATCTTCGTCGCGGCGCGTGCGGCCCGCACGGACGTAGGCTGCCGCACTGTGAAGAGACACATACCTTTCCGGCGGCTGCACAACTTCCGTGACCTGGGCGGCTATGTCACTGAGGACGGCCGCGGGGTGCGGTGGGGGCAGGTGTACCGGTCCGACTCGCTGAGCAAGCTGCGGGACGCCGACTGGGACCGCTTCCTCGCCCTGGGTGTCCGCACCGTCATCGATCTGCGCTATCCGTGGGAGATCGAGGCGAAGGGACGGGTCCCCCGGCACCCGTCGTTCGCCTACCACAACCTGAGCATCGAGCACCGCCCCTACGACCAGCCCTCGTTGGGCCCGGACGTGGCGACGGGTCCGTACCTCGCGGAACGCTACCTGGAGGTCGCGGAGGACGGCGTCAAGGAGCTGCGCCGCGCCCTCGAAGTGATCGCCGACGGCGGGGCGGGCCCGGTGGTGTTCCACTGCGCCTCCGGCAAGGACCGCACGGGCCTGCTCGCCGCCCTGGTGCTCGCCCTGCTCGGCGTCGCCGAGGCCGACATCGTCGAGGACTTCGCCCTCACCGAGCTGGCATCGGACCGTCTCCTCGCGGACTGGCGCGCCGCCAACCCCGACCGGGACCGGGTGTGGCCGGGCTACGGGCGCGCGCCCGCCGAGGTCATGCGGCTGTTCCTCGCCGGGATGGCCGAGCGGTACGGCTCCCTGCGCGCGTACGCCACCCATCTCCTCGGCGCCGACGACGAGTTGGTGGCCGCGCTGCGCCGGAATCTGCTCGAGCCGGAGGCCGGGCGCGAGCTGTCCTTCCGGCGCGCCGACACATCCGACGCCCCTGTGCTCGTACGGCTGCGGGACGAGGCGGCGCGCTGGCAGATCGCGCGGGGCATCGCCCAGTGGGAGCCGGGCGAGCTGGGCGAGGAGTACTTCCGCGCCCGCCTCGCGGACAGCGAGATCTGGATCGCGACGCTCGGCCCGGAAGGACCGGTCGCGGGCGCCTGGGAGCTGTGGTGGGACGACCCGGCGGCCTGGGGCCCGCAGCCGCCGACCGCGGGTTATGTGCACCGTCTGATGACGGACCGCCTCGTCGCGCCCGCCGGCACCGGGCGGCGCATGCTCGCCCACGCCGAGCGCCGCATCCGCGCCGCCGGGCGCGACCTGTGCCGCTTGGACTGCCGCGCCAACAACCCGCGGCTGCGGGCGTACTACGCAGACGCAGGGTACGAGGACGTCGGCGAGCTCCCGGCCAAGGACGGCGGCGTCGCCGGGCGGTACGCGGTCACGCTCCTGCAGAAGCGGCTCAGCGACGACTAGCGGGGGTTCGAAGACAGGCTCTCAGAGCGAGGCTTTGATGCGGCGGGGCGCGTCGGCGATGCGGCTGATCAGCGAGACGACTCCGGGTGGCTGCCGGCTGGCGTGCCGGTCGGCGCTCAGCACGTAGTAGATCTGCTCCAGGGACGGCGGGCCCACGGCGAGCGTGCGCAGCGCCGCCTGGCGGGACGTGGCCTGCCCGGTGCGGACCAGATAGGCGGCGGCCATCGACCCGGTGCGGCCGACGCCCGCGCCGCAGTGCACGAAGACCGGCCCGTCCGCTTCCGCGACGACGCGCAGGAAACGGTCCACCTGCCGGCCGTCGGGGGTCTGTCCGTCGCGGATCGGCATGCGGACGACGTGCAGTCCGGTGCGCTTCGGCTGGGCGAGCGCGGCGCCGCTCAGGTCCTCCGCGCGCAGGTCCACCACGGTGCGGATGCCGTGCGCCGCGAGGGCCCGGTAGCCGTCCGGGCTGGGCGCGGAGCCGCGCCACAGCCGGTCGTCGACGGGCTGGAAGTGCTTGATGCCGGCCAATTCGCCGTCGTCCGGGGCGTGTTCACCGGCCCAGGCCGACACCGCGAGCACGCCGAGGGCCGAGGTGAGCCAGAAGACCGTGTAGCCGAGGACGCACAGGACGACGGCTTTCAGCGCGCGGCGTGTGATCGGGTGCCGGGGTTTCAGTCCGCCCCACGCCCGGGCACCGGCGGCGCGCGCGGAGGCGAGGAGGGCGGCGGCACGGGCGGGTGCGGCAGCGGACGACAAACGGTCACCACCTGACGGCGTACGCGTGGGCGCGGGCCGGATCGGGGCGGAAGGAAGCGGGGACGGGGACACGGGGAAGGGTGGCCCCCGCGCCTTTCAGGCTACCCGCGTCCAGCACCCCCGGCGACCGGCTCCGGCCGTCTCACCAGGCACTTTGGCCCCGCTCAACACCCCTGATGCCCCCTGGCACCTCACTCGTCGCGGTGGCCGGACCGCACCTGGCTCTCGCCGAGTACCTTCGCCCGGGTGCGTTGCGCTGTCGTGTCGCCAAGACATCCGCTGAGCCGCATGACGTCGTGCTCGGACAGGGCGGGACGTATCACCCCGGCCCAGACGTCCGTCCCCAGACGGGTCAGCGGTGCCCGCACGTTGAGGGCGGCAGTGGAGCGCCGACACCGCTCCCACAGCTCGCGCGCGGCGAGCGCGCGGGCGTCCGCGCTGTCGGTGCCGCGCACCTCGACCTGGTAGACGACGGTGGTCGCGGCGGAGCCGTGTGCCGTTCCCGGGCGGGTCTGCGTGGCGTCGGACAGCGTGTCCACGAGGAGGGCGAGCAGCAGTCCGCACGCCGCGACGACGGCGGTCACGACGAACGCCCGGGCGGCGCGGGGCCGTGGCACGGCCTGGGTTTCCTCCAACTCCCTTGAGAGAACGCCGAGTTCGTTCAGCGGGGGCGCGGTCAGCCGGGTGAGACGCCCGGCGAGCCGGCGTTCGGCTCCGTGGCGGGCGGTGGCCGCCGCGATCTTCTGTACGATCCACGCGACGCCGGACAGCAGCACTCCGGCCGCCATCAGGACGGGCACGAAGACGTACGTGCGGTGGGTGCCGTCGGGGTCGTACGGCTCCAGCCAGCGGAACCGTGCCGAGCCCCGCTGCTCCGCGCCGGTCTCGCGCAGCCTGCGCCACACCTCCTCGGTGCGCTCTCCCGATGCGGCCACCTGCCGTTCGAGGCGGCCGAGGCGGCTCAGGAGCACCGTGCAGACGAGCAGACCTTCGACGACCAGGAGCAGCACCCCGCAGATGAGGGCGCGCTGCCACTCCCAGCGGGTGAGGTAGACCACGCTGTAGGTGGCGGCCGAGGCGGCGGTGAGGCCGCCGAACAGGTAGCTCACGTACCTCATGACGCCATGCCCTCCCGGTAGTCGGGACAGCCGGGCGGCAGCGGGCCGTCACCGTCGCGGGGACCGGCCGGCGCGTCCATGCTCGCGCCGCCTCCAGCCGAGTCCGTACGCACGCTGCCCCCGGCCCCCTCCGTGACGCGCTCCGTCGCCTCGGCCAAGGCCGTCACGCGTATCTCGTCCACCGCCCCCGTTCCCCCGTCCACGGACATCCGTGTCCCCTCCGGGAAGCGTTCGACCGCGTCGGGGACGCCCACGGCTGTGGGTACGTCGTACTCGCGGGCGAGGACGGCGAGATGGGAGAGGACGCTGCCGGTCTCGGCGACCAGGGCCGCGAGTGCGGGCAGCAGGGGTGCGAGGGACGGGTCGAGGGTGCGGACGACCAGGACCGGGCAGCGGGGGCGCTCGCCCGCGCCGTGCCACGCGGTGCCCGAGCCGAAGCCGCCGCCCGCGCCTTGTCCGGCTCCGGCCGCGCCGGACCTGCCGGGTTCGGGCACCGGCCGCCCGGCGGCGAGGCGGAAC